>NZ_ALWB01000019.1 GCF_000332215.1 Pseudanabaena biceps PCC 7429 | reverse complement strand
CGCCGCCAATTTATTCTTGGGGTTTTATGTCCTACTCCCTTCCCAGTAAAGAATTAGCGTTGCGGCGCGAAGCGCCGCAACGCTAATTATTGGTTTTTGATGTCTATTTCTTTGGTGGGAAGGGAGTAGGACATTTGGCGACAGCTATAGAAATTAGTAATTATTAATTTCTAATCATCTTTATAATTTGACAATTATTTCTGAATTTTCACTGTTTTATCTCTAGAAAATATATGATTGTCGAGATCGTACCTGTATTATTAGTGGGTAAGCTATCATTACTTATCTGGTTTAGAAACTCTTAAAGCCTGAAAGCTCTTTTCTGAGTAGCGCAACGCCGAGGATAGATTGTGGAACATCCAAAGACATTTCGTATAGATCGCGGCATCGGTCAATATGACTTTAACGATTATTACGCTGTATTGGGCTTACCATTAACAGCTGAATCCTCCCTTGTGCGCAGACGATATCTCTTAATTGCCAAATGCTTGCATCCCGATGTTCATGGGCGATCGAATTCCGAAAAGCAAGTAGCAACCCAATATTTATCCAAATTAGTTAACCCAGCCTACAATGTGCTGTCCCAAGAGCGAGAGCGGACTGAGTATTCAGCAATCTTAAAATTGCTGGGTAAACGATTGATGAAACGCAACCAAAAATTTTCTCCACAGTCAGAAATCGCTAAAAAATATTTAGTTTCATCTAAAGAAGTAAATTACGAACAAACAGTTCAAGAAATAGCAAAAGTCCAGTATCAAAATTTAGAACAAGCTTTAGAAAACATTGGTTTATTAAGCGAACTAAATTTAGTCCATATTTTGTTGCAAGAGGGTTACAGTCATTCACCTAACCCCGTAGTTAATACTGGCATTAAACCTCCTATTGCCCCTCCTCCTAATCCTAGCATTAACCATCACGCCTCCAACAATACAAGTGGTAATACAGGCAACACAGGCATTAACACAGGAGCGAGACCAAGCTCAACCTATGCCAGTGGCAATGCCTACCAAATGCGGAGTGAGTCGTTGCGGAATGCCAGCAATACAGATAATACGAGTGGTAATACTAGCGGCAATACGGCGGCGAGAAGTGCCAGTAATACAGGTAATACCAGTGGTAATACTAGCGGCAATACGGCGGCGAGAAGTGCCAGTAATACAGGTAATACCAGTAGTAATACTAACGGCAATACGGCGGCGAGAAGTGCTAGTCAAGCCAGCAATAGTCAGGCACAACGCCAGAACCAAACTGGCAATGTGAACCAAGATGGCAGCAAGGAGCCTAATGATGCGGCAATCAAGCAGTACATTCGTCAAGCTGAAAGCTACATCAATCAAAAATTATGGACATCAGCGTTAAAAGAATTGCGGAGTGCCATTCAACTTGATTGCAATAATAGTAAGTGCCATGCATTGTTAGGGCTTGTGTATATGAATCAAAAGTTATCAGGCATGGCTAAAGTGAGTTTTCAGCAAGCCTTGAAACTAAATCCTAACGAGCCTCTGGCAAATCAATACATCGATCAAGTTGGTGGTACAGGTTCTGCTGCAAATCCAGCAAAACCAGATCCTAAAGCCAAAAATGACAAGAAAAGTGGATTTTTTGGTTGGTTAGGTGGTGGTTAGTGGTGGCTAGTTGCCGATCGCAGTTGGCTCTGCCGATTAGCCGATTAGCCAATTAGTCGATATTATGGAAAATTTGTCGCAAGCAGAAATTAAACAAGCGATTCAACAAAAAGCGATCGCTCTCGGTTTTAGCAAAGTTGGCATTGCCAGAGCCGAGTCTGGGATTGAGGCAGAACGTTTGCAAGAATGGCTCAAACTCGGATATCAAGCGGATATGGATTGGATGGCAAATCCTAAACGGCAAGATATTACAGCGGTGATGCCAGGTGTAAAGTCAGTCATTTGCGTGGCTCTGAATTACTACACCCCAAACCAACATTCCAGCGATCGCCAGATCGGTAAAATTTCCCGCTATGGCTGGGGAAGGGACTATCACAAGGTTTTGACGAAGAAGCTTAAAGCTCTCGCCGCTTGGCTAACGACGCAAGGGGAAGACATTCAAACTCGTTATTATGTAGATACGGGACCGATTGCCGAAAAAGCCTTAGCACAGAGAGCGGGCATCGGTTGGGTTGGGAAGCATAGCAATGTGATTACCCGCGACTATGGTTCTTGGTTATTTTTGGGAGAATTACTAACTAATCTGGAGATCGAGCCCGATCGCCCCCATACTGATCACTGCGGTACTTGTACACGCTGTATCGAGGCCTGTCCGACGGGAGCCATCGCTCAGCCCTTTGTGGTTGATGCCAATCGCTGCATCGCTTTCCATACCATTGAGAATAAGTCAGAACAGATCCCCCAAGCGATCGGTGCTAATTTACAAAATTGGGTAGCTGGATGTGACATCTGCCAAGATGTTTGTCCTTGGAATCAACGTTTTGCCCAAGAGACTTTGGAAACTGATTTTCAACCTTTTCCTCACAATCTCAATCCGCAGTTAACAGATTTAGCAACCATGACTGACGAGCAATGGAATCAATATTTTACGGGGTCAGCATTGAGAAGGATTAAACGCGATCGCTGGCAACGAAATGCTCAAACTGTTATCCATAATGTTGTCAATAATTTAGACAGTAATTTAGACAGTAATTTAGATAGTAATCCCACATAATTTCCTCAAGTTCTTGGTTCTGCGCTATTTGGCTTGTCTAGATTTATCTGGAAAAACAGCTTAAATTAGAAGCATGTCTAAACATCAATTTGAGTAAATCATTTTGGCTGATCTAAGAATTGTTCGACATATTAAAGATGGTGCTGAGCATTGGAATACTTGGCGCGATAACACCGATCTCACAGAGATCGATTTACAAAAAGTTGATTTGTCCTCGTTGAAACTCAGAGGCATCAACTTGAGCGAAACTAACTTGAGTAGGGCGAACTTTAGTCGCACCGATTTAACTCAAGCCAATCTATCACGGGCGGTTTTACAGGAAACAGTTTTTGTGAATGCTAACTTGCAGGGGGCAAATCTGAGCCGAGCCTTGATCCATCAGGTCAACTTCAATCAAGCAAATCTCCAAGACGTTAACCTTACAAACACAGATCTGCGATCGCTAGAACTACGCGGCATCAATCTCGGTGCAGCAAATCTCAGTGGCGCTGACCTAAGGGGGGTAAATCTGAGTGGTGGTATTTTTAAAAATATTGACTTTAGTGGCGCAAACCTCAGTGGCGCAAACCTCCAGAATGCTGATTTTGGTGGCGCAAACTTAAGTAATGCCAATTTAAGTAACGCCAAAATGAGCCGTGTCAAAATGAGAGGAGCGTTACTAACTCGCGCCAATTTATGGGGAGCCTCCCTTGATTTTGCCGACATTAGTATGGCTGGCTGTTTGATGGCGAATTTTAGCGAGACGATCTTAAATAAGGCGATTTTAAACAAAGCTAATCTTGGGGGCGCTATTTTTAGTGGAGCCCAAATGGTTGGGGCGGAGCTGTGCAATGCATTTTTGAGTGATGCTTCTCTAAGCATGGCGAACCTGACTAAGGCTAATCTCAGTGAAGCCGATCTCAGCTATGCCTATTTGTTTAGAGCGATTTTATCGAATTCAATCTGTATCGAAACTAAATTTCGCAATGCCGAGATGCAGGAAGTTGATTTAAGTATGGCATTTCTCAAAAAAGCAAATTTTGCGATCGCGAATTTACAAAGAACATATTTTGGGGGTGCCGATTTGAGTGAAGCCGTCTTGATCGGGGCTAACTTAACGCAGGCAAATCTAACTAATGCAAATTTAACTAATATAGTTACAGAAAGCACCATTTGGACAGATGTAAATCTGCAAGGAGCGATCGGATTCGCTCCTTAAGTTATACCAATTCACGAAAGTGTTGTCACACTTTCGTGAATTAAAAACCAAACCTAGTAAACGTCAGTTCTGATTAAGCTGGCAAGTTTTAAAAGCCCAAAAGTAAAAGCCTTGCTACGCAAGGCTTTTACTTTTGGGCTTTGAGAAAGGGTTTGCTACGCAAACCCTTTCTCAAAGCCCATTTCAAATTATCCCGAATTATGCTTTTCGCTCAAATCAAAACCAAGAAAGTTTTTGAAAGTGTTGCGAAGCAACACTTTCAAAAACTTTCTTGTGGTTCTTTTAAGCGCAAATTTCTGTAATTTTGACTTAAGCGATCGCTTTAGCCTTTTCGACAATTGCGGTAAAAGCTTGGGGATCGAGAATGGCAATTTGAGAAAGCATCTTACGATTGATATCAATATTTGCTTTCTTAAGTAGACCTGCAAACTTGCTGTAGCTCAAACCTTGTTGGCGAGCCGCAGCATTGATGCGGGTAATCCAGAGACTACGGAAATCGCGCTTCTTCTTGCGGCGATCGCGGTAGGCATTACGTAGAGCTTTCATTACCTGCTGGTTAGCAGTGCGGAACAGCTTAGAGTGCGATCCGCGAAAGCCCTTGGCTAATTTCAGTACTTTATTGCGGCGCTTTCTAGCTACGTTACCGCGTTTTACTCTCGTCATGGCAGTTAATTCTTATCGTGAAGTCGTTTATTTATTTAATTTTTTAGGGCGTGTTGCGCCCTAAAAACCTTTAATTAGGCGTAAGGCATCATGGCGCTTACTCTGTCATTATCAGTCTCATCAACTATAGCCATTTGTCCCAATCTGCTCTTGCGAACAGTGGGCTTATGCTCTAATAGATGGTTGCGACCAGCGTGGCGGCGAGCAAACTTGCCGCTACCCGTCACCTTGAATCGCTTGGCGGCAGATTTACGAGTTTTGAGCTTAGGCACTTCTTTCTAGTCCAAATTTTTGACCTTTACGAGTGTACCATAATGTCAATCGATATTTTGCATTTATTTTAAAAATAATATTATTGTGACCAATACGCATAGCCCAAGTGACGCGCAGTATAATGCTATTTGTTTTTGTAAGCTGTCTTTAAAGTCAGTATGCTCTAATGCTTAAAGAAATTGTAATTAAGAACTTTAGATGCTTTGACAATCTGAAAGTATCTGGCTTTGGAAGAGTTAATTTGATTAGCGGTAAAAACAATGCTGGTAAGACAGCATTACTAGAAGCAATTTTTTTGAATAGCGCTCCACGCTCAGACACAGTATATTTACTTCGACAAGTAAGGAGAGAACAAGTAAGTTTTAGTAAGGCTTTGCCAGAGAGAACTTGGACTAACTTTTTCTTTGAGCAGAATGAGAATAATAGGATATTAATTGAGGCAATTCTAGAAAATGGCGACTCAAAGGCAGTTGATATTTTTATTGAAGAATCATTGAGAAGTATGTTGGTACAGGATTCTTATCAAACTGATGCAATTTATGTAGGTTTAGTTCTGCTTTGTGTCACTAATATCTATTACAAAATACAAAATTTATTAATATGGAATCTAGTTCGGAAATTAAGACAAAACGCCGTGTGTTTATTAGTACGGGGGAAGTATCGGGCGACTGGCATGGGGCAATTTTGATTAAAGCCTTGCGCGAACGGGCTGCCCTCAGAGGCATGGAGTTGGAAATTGTCGGACTTGGTGGCGATCGCATGGCGGCGACGGGTGTAAAGATATTAGGCAATACGGTTGGTATTGGCTCGATCGGCGCAGTTGAGGCGTTACCCTATATTTTGCCCACTCTGCGGGTGCAACGGGATGCTAAAAAATGGCTCAAAACCTCTCCTCCCGATGTAGCGGTATTAATCGATTACATGATGCCCAATCAGGGAATTGGCTACTATGCTAAACGCACATTGAAGATCCCCGTGATCTATTACATTGCCCCTCAAGAATGGGTATGGTCTTTTGATGACAAAAATACTAAAGCGATCGCTGCTTTTACCGATAAATTATTAGCTATTTTTCCCCAAGAGGCTATTTATTACGAGAAGCAAGGGACAAATGTGCAGTGGGTGGGGCATCCCTTTGTCGATCTAATGGCACAGGTGCCTGATCGCGCTGCGGCTCGGCAGCATTTGGGCATCGCCGATGATGATTTAGTCGTGACACTCCTCCCCGCATCCCGCACCCAAGAATTGCGATCGGTAATGCCGATTATTCTTGAAGCCGCAAAAATCATCCAAACAAAATTACCCCATGTCAAATTTTGGTTGCCTCTATCCTTAGAACGCTATCGCCTCGATGTGGAAAAGCTCCTCAAGAAATACGACCTTCAGGCTACGATTATTTCGGATCAATCGCAAATTGCCATCAGTGCTTCGGATTTGGTATTGAGTAAATCTGGTACGGTAAATCTGGAAACAGCATTGCTGAATGTGCCGCAAGTAATTCTCTATCGGGTCAGTGCGATTACCGCTTGGATCGCTCGCTATATTGTGAAATTACAATTACCATTTATTTCCCCTGTCAATTTGGTAAACATGGAATCGGTAGTTCCTGAGTTCGTTCAGAATGATGCGATTCCCTCGGCGATCGCTGAAGCGGCTTTAGAACTATTAGTAAATTCTCAATCAAGACAAACCATGCTTGATGGGTATACCAGAGTAAGAGAAAGCCTAGGAGAAAAGGGCGCGATTAACCGAGTAGCGGATTCAATTCTTGATTATCTATAGCAACGTAATACCAATTCACGAAAGTGTGACAACACTTTTGTGAATTAAAAATTAATCCTAGTAAGGGCTTTCAAATTAAGAAATGGCGTTGCCATTTCTTAATTTGGTATTACGTCAGTTCGGGTTAAGCAATGCCCCATTTTACCTAGACAACCAAGCGATCGCCTCTTTAATCCATGCCTCAATATCCTGAGTTTTTGCCAGAACTGGTAACCCCACGATCGCATTGAGGGCATTGCTAATTTCCGTAGGCGTATAACCGAGAGCTAGTAACGTCATTTCTAATTCTTCTTGTAGCGCCACACTTAAGATGCTACCTAGCGATCGCGTAGTACCAACCTGAGCCAATCGCCCATCGGCAAGCTTTGTTTTTAGTTCCAAAGCAAGCCTCTCAGCAGTTTTAGTCCCCACCCCAGGAGTTAAGCTCAAAACTCGCGTATTGCCCGAAACGATCGCCTTAACCAGATCTTGAATTCCTAAACTATTTAATAAAGCCAGACCAACTTGAGTGCCAATCCCTGAAACACTAATTAATTGGCGAAACAATTCGCGTTCAGCGAGAGTAGGAAATCCAAACAAGACCATTTGATCTTCACGAACAATTAGATGGGTAAACATCTGTGCTTCTTGGCCCACAGGGGGCAATCTACCCGCAGCACTAGCCGTAATCTGCATATCGTAGCCCACACCTTGGACATCAAGGGTAAGCCAATAGGAAGGCGTATTTTTTCGAGAACTCTCTGCGGCTTTACAAGCTGCGATCGCACCACGGAGAAACCCAATCATCGGCGTGGCAATGGTGGGAACTGGGGCAGTTGCACAGCCGCGAGGGAAGTCACAGCTTTACGGCTAGAATTGGCGATCGCAAGCTGTTCGGAATCCTGCATTTCTGGATTCACAAGATTATTGGGATTGCCATACAAAGCTTGAATAAACCTTGGCGTTGCGACGGTAGAAACGACCGAGGCATTAGTTAAGGCAGATGACGAAGCAAGCGATGCGTCACCAATATTATTTCGATCTAGCCCAGATTGTGAAGCGGTTTGAGACTCGACCCGCCAATTAGCCGTCCTTGTCTCTTTAGACTCTGAGGCTTGAACAGCGTGTAATGCAGGCAAATTCGGAGCAATAGGTGACCCCTGAGAGGCTTTGTGAGGTCTAACAATCAAGGGGGAAATGGGCTGACTCTTGGGAGGCAGGGATGATAATGACGAAGATCGATCAATGGTTTCCGTCCCGACTACAGAATCAATTTCTTGAGAGACATCTAGCTCAATTGGCTGAGGCGCAGGTACGATTTTGACGACATTTTGTAATGCCGAATCACCGATCGCTTCAACTGGAGAAATTTTTTCATCAGCAAGCTTAGCAACTGACCAAGACTCAAGGGCAGAGAGTGCCATGTCGTTAGGAGCAGGTGTCGAAGTATCGAGGCAGCGTTCGAGAGCCGCTTTTAGTTGTGAAGTATGGTGTTGTTGGCGCTTGAGGCGATCGCGCAGCTCGTCACAATTTATGTGGGCATCCTGTAGCTCGCGTTCGAGTTGGTCAATCCGAGACTGAAGGGTTTGGGTCAGGGTTTCTTGCCTTTGGATCACTAACTGAGACAGTTGCAACTGCTCTTGCGCCTGCCGAAGCAAAACCTGCGCTTGCTGACTGCGCTCGTTGCAAAACTGGAGCTCCTGCTCTAAAACCTGTCTTGGCAAAGCATTAAACAGAGTGGTTGGCTCACCCAGTACATTGGAAGATACGCTTTGAAGCGGGGTTTGCGGTTCTGGAATCGATGGATTAATGCTCGCCTGTGATGATGAATCGCCAAATCCTGCCTGACTCATGACTTACCCTTCACACCAAGAATTTTATCTAATATCAAATTTTATCTCAAAAATTTGTTTTTTGTATCATTAATTTTCATAACAGGAGAAAACATCATGGCAATTACGACAATTACGACAGTAAAAAAGACAAATTATGTATTTAATACGTATATTGCCATCATATTTTTATTCCTATGATTTTGAGAATACATAGCTATCGCCAGTCTTGTTAGGACAAAATTAAAATCCAAAAGAGGGTTGCCGCGCTCCGCGCGGCAACCCTCTTTTGGATTTAGTTGACAGCAGCGATAACTGCAACCCGAAGCCCGCAATGGATTTTTAATAAGTAGCTGTGCATAATTAAAATCCAGATTAAAAAGCTGTGGCGCACGCGCAGCGTGCGCCACAGCTTTTTGGGTTTTACATTTAATTGTGTAATTGCGACTGACTACTTACTAATCTGTTTGGGTTACGCCTCAACTCGCTTTAACCCATCCCACCCCATCCCTATGAAATAGTCATGATAAAGTCAATAATTGTTAGTGCAGAGCGAAGCCCAACAACCCCAATTATTGACGGGAACCACTGCTAACCATTCACACCAATTTGAGGGCAAATCGTGAAGATTAGTAAAGCAATTATTGCCTATAAGTCAGGTAGTCAAATTGGCAAAGCATGGGCCGAACGATGTAGTAAAGAGTTAGAGGAACTCGGAGTCAAAGTATTAATTGGACCTACAGGAGCCAGTGATAATCCCTATCCTGTATTCCTCGAATCCATGCACCAAGAAATCGATCTTGCCGTTGTCCTAGGAGGAGATGGTGCAACTTTGGGGGCTGCACGATATTTGGCGAGTCTGGGAGTCCCAATTCTGGCTATTAATGTCGGTGGACATTTAGGCTTTCTCACCCATTCCATTGAGGAATGCGAAAATACTAGTGAAATTTGGCGGCGATTGCTGTCCGATCTCTTTGCGATCGAGCGGAGGATGATGCTACAGGCAAGGGTGATTACAGTAGAT
Source organism: Pseudanabaena biceps PCC 7429 (assembly GCF_000332215.1). Lineage (GTDB taxonomy): Bacteria > Cyanobacteriota > Cyanobacteriia > Pseudanabaenales > Pseudanabaenaceae > Pseudanabaena > Pseudanabaena biceps. Next base: position 28,791 of record NZ_ALWB01000019.1, on the reverse strand, counting down.
GAGGGCTTAGGCGGAAAATTTGGTCAACCTTGCGGACCGTTCTTATGTCTCAATGAGATGTGCGTGAAACCTGCTTCTCTCGATCGCATGGTTACAGCATCCCTAGAATTGGAAATTGCTGGCGAAGTGGTCGATCAATACCACGGTGATGGACTAATTGTCGCTACTCCCACAGGTTCGACTTCCTATACAGTGGCGGCAAATGGTCCCATTGTGCATCCAGGAATGCACGCGATCGCCATTACACCGATCTGTCCATTAAGTTTATCGAGTCGAGCGATCGTAATTCCACCGAAATTAACGGTAAGTATTTGGCCGCTCTCGACCGATGACTTTAGTTTAAAACTATGGACTGATGGAGTTATAGCCACATCCATTTTCCCTGGACAGAGAGTTGACATCCAGATGTCGGAGTATCAGGCTCAATTTGTCGTCTTGCGCGAAGAATATTCCTACTATCAGGCTTTACGCCAAAAGCTTCTATGGACAGGGGCAAGGGTTCGTTATCCTAATCCCTATCGATCGCAATAATCCCGATTTCCAAAATGGCAATGCCATCTTGGAAATTTCAAAGCCTTACGGGGTTTGCTTTTTAACGTCAGTTCGGGTTAAGCTGGCAAATTTTAAAATCCCAAAAGTAAAAGCCTTGCGTAGCAAGGCTTTTACTTTTGGGATTAGAGAAAGGGTTTGCGCAGCAAACCCTTTCTCTAATCCCGTTTCAAATTATCCCGAACTCACGTTAAGTAGCTAAGTTAAAACCAGAGAGTGTACCGCCCGCGTAGCTGGCGGTACACTCTCTGGTTTTGGCTTTTAATTATGCCGAACTACTTAGGACAAGATCAAGACCCCAGAAGAGAAAGTTGGCGCGAAGCGCCAACTTTCTCTTCTGGGGTTTGGCGACAGATATATGTCATTAAAATGGGAATCTCGGAATCGGAATGTTAGGGATATTTGGTGTTGGGATATTGGGAAGCGAAATTGGGAAGTTTGCGCCAGGGAATAAACCATTAAAAACATCGCGAACTTTATTAATTCCAGGAATTTGATTGGTAAAACCTTTAAATAACTCACTTTGGAGCAGTTGCACAAACTCATTTTCACTTAACTTTTGGATTATGCCCAAAGCTCCGATCGGATCGACCTCGACCTTTTCACCAGCCTTTAAAACAATTTCAGATAGCTGAGTACCAGAATTTAGATTCGGATCGATTTTGAGTATGGGTTTGTCATTGAGTAACTGACCGTTTAGAGGATCGAGCGGCTGACTGTCTTGAGGATTGGTTTGGGGGAGAACTGGTCTGTTACCGTTATTGCTAGGGGGAGTGGTTGGTGGTGCCGAAAACTGCTTAACTTTAGGAGTTACCGAAGTTCTGCTATCCGTTTCGGTTGATGAGGAATCGATCGTGGGTTTTGTATTTGTGGGTTTTGTATTTGTGGGTTTTGTGGTTGGTTGGGTTTCTGGCTCAACTTCAGGATTAGCACTCCGCTTAACGACAACTTCCCCCTCTAATACTTTGACCATCTGGTTTCCAGATGTATCGACTGCCAATAAATAAGTTGTGCCGCGCACTCCCGTTGTAATCGATGAGGAACAAGCATTCACCGCCCCATTAATTAAAATCGTTCCCTGTCGGAGGCGAGCACATTGACCGATGGTTAGTACCGAATTAGCGGACAGACGCGCGACAGCCCCAGAATTAAATTTGAGTGCTGTGCGAGAATCGCCCGTGCGTACCTGTTGCTGCTGGTTGGCGATATCATTGACCGATGCGCGTCTATTTTGAATAAACACTTGATTGCCATCAAGGATTTCCTGTACGGTTGCTTGGACGCTTTGAGCGGATACTGGTGCAAGTTGCGGAGTAGCTAAAGCAAATATGCATAAACCTGTAAAGAAAAGAGCAAGTCGCTTTTGAAGAGGTAGCCTAAAAATTTTCATAGAAAATTTTTGAAAAAGATTCCATATATACATATGTGATTGTTCTCTCTAATTTCGCTTGAGACAGGGTTTAATGAATTGGAGGGTGCGTCCCAATTTCTCGATCGCTAATCGCAAAGACAGTTACATTATGCAAAAGGTTTCATTGACATCCATGCCGATCGCCAGTAATGCGGCGATCGCTATGCAACAAATTAGTTACCAAACTAAATTTCGCACACTTTTGACAGGTATTTCCGTAGCGATCGCACAGGGTAACAAAACCGCATTAATTGGGGCAACGGGATCGGGGAAAACCACATTTTTACGCTTACTCAATCGTTTAATCGATCCATCGGTAGGGATGATTTTGTTAAACGGCAAAAATATTCAAGAACTTCCCATTCAAACCCTGCGACGACGGGTGATGCTGGTTCCACAGGAGCCGAGTTTGCTGGGAATGAATGTGCATGAGGCGCTCATCTATCCGCTCAAGCTCCAAAATTCGCTCCAGAGTGAAATTGATGCGCGATCGCAAAAATGGATTGATAAACTGCAAATCGATCGCAAGTTACTCAATCGTTCAGAGCTAGAGCTATCTCTCGGTCAAAGACAATGGATTGCGATCGCCAGAGCTTTAATTATGGAGCCAGAGGTACTTTTACTAGATGAACCGACTTCAGCCTTAGATCGGGGTTTATCGCATTTGTTGTTAAATACTTTAACTGAGCTAACGCAACTACCCCAGCCTGTAACTGTAGTGATGATTAACCATCAGCTTGATTTAGTCCAAACATGGTGCGATCGCCTCATTTGTTTGCATAAGGGGGAATTAGTGCAGGATGCTGAGGTAAGTCTGATCGATTGGCAAGAGATTGATGATTTATTGAGACGAGATACTAGTTCAGGTCAAGATGGTGAATTAGTGGATGACTGGACTTAATGCGCCAAGCTCATCACTAAATTATTCGTTTGAGACAATATAATGTGACGTATAGGGTGATTAGTCGGAAATTTGACTTTCGGGCTAAATCGCCTATATTCAGATTAGATAGAAAGTTTCCGTCTAATACATAGTTGTACCGCTTGATTTATTGGAGATGGCATAGTCGCTAAGCTGTCTATTTCTTCTGAAATTGCTGATAGGCTAAAACTTTAGCTGGCTTGATTTTATGGAAAAAAGGATTGTCCGACAACTCATTATTGAACACCTAGAACAACTCCATCAAAAGCCTTATGCCGACACTTGTTTAGGTGGTGATTTCGACCTCAAGTTTATTTCAAAAGAATCATCAGAACAGAAATACAACTACCGTGCGACTTGGATTGGCAGCTTCTTTGAAGATCTAACTGAAATAGAGCAACACGGTACCGAGTTTTTCCCGACGTTGATCAAAATCTATCTTGACGATGAAACTGGGGAAATCTGGACACCTTTTGATCCCTACAAGAAGCTGACTTCTCAGGAGAAATGTGCCGCCCGAAAGAAACGACGACAGACAAGGCGGAATCAGAATGAGTAAGAATGGCAAGGTGATTGTACTCGTCTCATTGCCAGCGTAAAGATTCAAATTCCGAAGTTGTGATTGAAAATTTGAGGTGTGCTGCACTATTTTGCCAGCCTTACAACAACCGCAATGCACCGGAACATTGCAGTATACTTAATGATTAGCATAGAGCATCTGAGTCCGGTGATTGCGAACGTTATGCCAAACTCGATAAGCCGTTATGCCAAACAAATTTACACCAAAAAATTGAGAAACCAATTGAAATTGTTCTTTACAACTTAAGAAAGTCCATTAAAAAAGCAGCCGATCTTGTAGGGTGCGTTAATGAAATGTAACGCACCTTATTTTTGCTTTAACAAAAGCAATATATTCATAGCGATTTCTGGTCAGCTATAATGCTGGACAAGGCAATGATCGAGGAAAATTCACAATCATGGCAGTCCGTCAACCCCGCTATAGCAAAGAAGAATTTGCCCAACGTGGCGATCTAATTTATCAAACGCAAATACGTCCGCAAATCGAAGCAGGTAATCACGGCAAAATAGTTGCCATTGATATTGAGACTGGAGATTTTGAGGTGGCTAACTCAACGCTTTTAGCGGTTGATAAGCTTTATGAACGAAAACCCGATGCCCAACCTTGGGTGATACGGATTGGACATAGAGCAGTCTTCCGTTTTGGCAGCCGCAGCCTGAGAAAGCCAGTATGATGTTCGGTGTCGTCAATAGTAATTGTGAAGCAATTATCAAAGTTGCGGTCGGTCGTATCGGCTCACCCAAAATTGCACTTGATGCTGTCATTGACACAGGATTCACTAGCTTTTTGTCTTTACCGCTTTCTATAATCACAGATCTTGGCTTGCCTTGGCACTATCGAGATATTGGAACATTGGGTGACGGGAGCGAAGTTGTTTTTGAAATATACAAAGCTTCTGTAATCTGGGATGGTCAAGAGCAAATTATTGATGTGGCGGCTTCTGATGCAGATCCGTTAGTGGGAATGGGTTTGCTGTATGGTTTTAAACTTCAAATTGAGGCAGTCGAAGGTGGGCGCGTTACAATTGAAGCGCTATGACTCAGCAAAAGGTTATCGGTAAAGACCGTCTAACACTGTGTTGGAGCCGACCTCTTAAAAGTGATCTTTAAAATCCAAAGTTTGACTGTAGCGGCTCAACTACACCGTTAGACCGAAGCACTCTACAAATACCAAGCGATTCTTTCCTTCTCCCGTATCTTCTTAAATTTCTTATCTGTTTATCGAGTTATTGGTGAGATTACCATCTTCCATTTCGACAATGCGATCGGCGACATCTAAAATGCGATTGTCATGGGTGACGAGCAAAATTGTGCAGCCCTGCTCCTTGGCTAAGGTTTGCATCAAGTTCACTACATCGCGCCCAGATTTACTATCTAGGGCTGCTGTCGGTTCGTCGGCTAATACGATTTTGGGATGGCTCACGAGCGCACGAGCGATCGCTACTCTTTGCTTTTGTCCACCTGATAGATCGTCAGGGTAATAATCTAAGCGATTACCAAGTCCCACATGATCGAGCATGGCAGCAGCGCGATCGCGCATTTCTGCGAGGGATAGATGATTATGCAATTCCAGCCCCATCTTCACGTTTTGCAAAGCTGTTAAACTATGGTGCAGGTTATGGGCTTGGAAAATATAGCCATTCTGACGACGAGCGATGGTTAGGGCTTCGGCACTGGCTCCGCATAGTTCTTGACCTAAGACTTTGAGACTTCCCTCTTGAGCCGAACGCAAGCCGCCACTTAGGGTCAATAATGTGGTTTTTCCTGAACCCGAAGGACCCGTCATGATCACAATTTCCCCTGCATTAATTTCCAAATTAATATCAAATAGAACCTGCTTGCGTAATTGTCCATGCCCAAAGAAATGATTGAGATTTTGGACAGTGATCACAGGAGCTTGGGTCGTAGCGCGATCGCTCTCATTGGCTATTAATGTTTGCATGGGTTTGTGTAGGGATGTTGGGTTGTGAAAAATCTGGTTTTAGAACCTATTTAAGAATTGCTTTAGATCCCCCCAGCCCCCCTTAAAAAGGGGGGAGAATCAAATTCTTCCCCCTTTTTAAGGGGGATTGAGGGGGATCTCTTAGAGTTTTTGACCGCAGAAAGTAATTCTTTAATGGTTTCTTAAACTAACTGATTGCGAACGGCAAAAACTGCGGCTTGTACGCGATCGTTTACGCCCAGTTTGTTGAAAATGCCATTGACATGGGATTTAATCGTATTGGTGCTGAGATAGAGATGAGAAGCAATTTCAGGGTTGCTCTTGCCCTCGACAAGCATGGAAAGTACTTCAAATTCTCTTGCCGAAAGTTTAAAGCGATAGCCTGAATTTCGAGATTGACTTGGCGAAGATAGGGATGATGCCATAATCGTGAATCCTTATTTGTGAATTGAAAACCAAAACCAGTAAGGGTTTTAAAAGCAAAAAATGGCATAGCCATTTTTTGCTTTTAAAACATATCGGCAGGGTCAGCAGATTGCAGGCGGCGCGTAGCGATCGCCCCCGAAAGAACACACATAGCAACAGTGAGCATAAAAACAGTGGTAGCTCTTGTCGTAGTCATAGCGATCGGTAAGGCGGTTGCCCCTGCGGCAAGGCTATATAAACCAATGGGGATAATCACCCCAGGGATAAATCCCAAGACCGCGAGAATGATTGCCTCTTCAAACACGATCGCTAGCAAATATTGATTGCGATAGCCCATCGCTTTAAAGGTGGCGTATTCCTTAATGTGACTATTAACATCGGTGGATAGCACCTGATAAACGATCACCACCCCCACCACAAACGCCATCGCCGTTCCCAAACCAAAAATGAATCCTATGGGGCTTTCATTCTTCCAAAAGCTCTCTTCAAACTCAATGTATTCGGCATGGGTGAGGACGCGGACATCGTTCGGCAAATAGGCTTTTAATTCGGTCGCAACTTGCTTAGGGGCATAGCCAGACTTAACTTTAACTAGTCCTAAACTGATACTCGCTGCGTCGCGTTTGGGAAAGAAATGCAGAAAAGTTTGATCACTCACCACCACAATGCCATCGGCTCCAAAGGATGCGCCCAGACTAAACAGCCCTGTAACTAACACGTTACGGCGATCGACTTCGGTTTGAACGAGCCTGCCCTGTTCCACGATCGCGATCGCCTTTGTGTAATCGCCCCTCGACTTACGATCAAATAGCACGCGATCGGGAATTTTGATTTTGTCCAGTTGCTGATTGATTTCAGGCAAATTCAACGCTGGCTTTTCAGGATTAAAGGCGATCGCCTGTACGGAAGTTTCTTTGTGACTATCGGGATTTTTCCAAGTGATGATATTGGAATAAAAGGCTTCAGCCGAATCGACACCTGCAATATCCTTAGATTGGTAGAGCCTGCGGCGTGAAAATGTACTCAAATTTTGGGTGTTCCGAGCTTGCGGACTGACCAACACAATGTCCGCATCCAGAGCGCGGCTGAGCTTCGTATTGCTGTCGTACAAAGCACTCTGAAATCCCAGTTGCATAAACATCAGTACATCAGCAAAGGCGATGCCCGCAAGAGCTACCACCAATCGCCCGCGTTCGCGACTCAGTTGCAGCCATCCCAAGGGAGTTCGGCGTTGAATTTGTTGGATCGTAATCATTGCTCGATCTCCATCGTCACTTGCAGATTCGTAAACTTCGCGGCCCTTTGGCTCGAATCTCGATCCAGAACGACATGGACTTCTACAACCCGACCATCAATATTTGTACTTGGATCGGTATTGACAATGGTTTGCCGCTTTACCTGCGAATCAATGCGCTCGACCTTACCTAGCAATTCCCCAGCGATCGAATCACTCAAAATCTTTACCTTTTGATTAGGCTTGACTTTTTGAATATCACTTTGATAGACCTGCGCGATCGCATACATTTGCTGCGTCTTGCCAATGGACACAATGCCATTATCAGAAACAACTTCACCAGCGCGAGTATGGATTTCAAGAATCTCGCCCGCGATGGTTGCTTTGACATAGGCTTGATCGAGATTCGCCTTCGCCTGTTTCATCGCCGCGATCGCGCGATCTACCTCCGCCTGATTTGCCTCCACATCCACTGCCCGTACTTCCGCCACCCGTGCTAAATTTGCCTCCGCTTGATAAATTTGAGCAGGGCTAGTAGTCTGAATCCGATTTAATACGGCTTTGGCTTCCTGTACATTGCGCTGAGCCGTATTTAAAGTCAACCGCTTACTATCAAGAGTCGAGTTGGAAATCGCCCCTTCCCTTGCTAACTGTTGATAGCGATTAAATTCCAGTTCCGCATTTTGTAATTCCGAATTTAGGCGATCGACGGTTGCCGCTTGTGCTGCTACGTCTCCCTGTCGTTGAGCTTGCAAACGGACAATTTCCGCCCGTTGAGCATTAATTTCTCCCTGCTTTGCCCCTGCCTGAGTAATCGCCAGCTTTGACTGGGCTACTCGCACATCTTCCTGAGCCTGTTCATAGGCTGCTTGCAAGCGATCGCGACTATCGAGAATCGCAATTACCTGTCCGACCTGTACGCGATCGCCTTCTTGCACTAGTAATTTCTCTAATCGATTGCTATTAGTTGAGTTTGCCGAGAGCTTAATCACTTCTCCCTGAGGTTCTAAGCGACCTAATGCTGTCACCGTATTACTTTTTGCGGGAGCAATGACCGTTTGACTCACTGCCGATGGACTAGCCTGCGATCGCCATACCCCATAACCTACAACACCGATTACAACTACACCAACCGCCGCCGCAAGCCAGCGTTGAGACTTAATACCCGACCCACCATCAGAAGAACTTTGCAGCATGGCGACACCCTAATAAAACTAAACAGTTTCGTTTTCTTTTGTAACTAAACTAAACAGTTTCGTCTGTTTTGTCAAGAGGTATGATAGAAATATCAAGAAGGAAGAAAAGCGATCGCTTTTCTTCCTTCTTGCGAAATAATTTAGCCAAGTAAATCTGAATCGCGCTTTGCGCGATTCAGATTTACTCAAAAAGTATATGAATGCCCCAATAATGAATAAAGCCAAACCTGTAGAAAGAGAGTTGTCTTCCAAGAAAACTGCATTAATCCTTGAAGGCGCAATGCAAGAATTTCTAGAACATGGCTATGCAGGCGCTCGCATTGATCGCATTGTGGAGGCAGCAGGAGTCTCTAAGGCTACCGTTTACCGCCATTTCCCCGATAAAGAAGCATTATTTACAGCCCTCATCCAGCAGATGTCATGTCGCAAAAATATATTTGAGTTTCAAAGCCAGCAATCCTTTGAAGAATCACCGAGCGTATTTTTGAAGCGCTATGCCAGTGCCATGCTAGAAAATGTTGCCGAAGATCCGCAAATCCTGACCTTTTTAAGAATTATTATTGGTGAATCTGGACGCTTTCCCGAACTAGCAAGGGCTTTTGTTGTGAATCTTGAGAAGGTTAGTTTGGACTTTCTCACGCAATATTTGACCAAACATCCACAACTGCAAATAGCCGATCCTGAAGTTACGGCTCGCGCATTTATTGGCACTTTAATTCACTTTGTGATGATCCGTGACGTTCTCCAAAGTGGCGATCTTGTACCGATAGAACGCGATCGCTTGCTAGATGGATTGATTGATTTAATCGTTCGGTAATCCTTTATACCAATTCACCGAAGTGAACCAGTACTTCCGACTAACCAATCTGGTAGGTTTGATTCCGTCCTAACTCTTTAGCTCGATACAATGCGTAGTCAGCAGCCGTAAGTAGTACCGAAGGATGGGAATCAGCCATAGGTACTAAGGAAGTTACCCCCATACTCAAGGTCACAAATGTACTAACTGCCGAATCATCATGGGGAATCATCAAATCCATTAGCCCCTTGCGAATAACTTCCGCAATTGCCATAGAACCTTCTATGTCAGTATTTGGCAAAACGACAACAAATTCTTCGCCCCCATAACGGGCCGCTAAATCCGCTGGACGACGCACCGATTGTTTGATCACCGAAGATACTTTGCGTAGACAGTCATCGCCAGCCACATGTCCATAGGTGTCGTTGTAGTTTTTAAAGAAATCGATATCACACATGATCAAGGACAGTGGCAATTGATCCCTTGCTAACCGCTGCCATTCCTGTTCGAGGTACTCATCAAAACACCGACGATTGGCTAATTGCGTCAATCCATCTAAGTTGACCAAGCGTCCTAACTTCTCATTGGCTTCCTGTAGCAATGTTTCCGCGATAATTCTGCTGTTAATCTCTTGCTTTAACCGTTCATTTTGTTCTTGCAACTGTCTTTGTAATCGTCGCAATGTCAACTGATTCTCAATTCTCGCTAGCACTTCGGCAATTTGAAATGGCTTGGTAATATAGTCCACCCCACCGACAGCAAAAGCTTCAACTTTATCTAATACTTCATCTCGTGCGCTTATAAAAATTACAGGAATATCACGGGTCAATACGCTGGACTTTAATTGCTGACATACTTGAAACCCGTTCATATGGGGCATATTAATATCTAGCAACACCAAATCAGGCGGATCGCTATGGATGTCTGACAGAGCCATGTAACCATCCTCCACACCTCTTGCATGATATCCCTTGCGAGTTAGCATGGTAATTAGCAAGTGTAAGTTAGGCGGCGTATCATCTACGACTAAAACGCACTCTTTTTTAGGTATGGCTTCGGGCAGTTGCATTTTCCTAGCGTCAAGACATCTTGAACATATTGAGTAGATTATTCACCATTATTCAACCAAAAGATAGCAGACAGTAAGCAATATCAGCCTCAATCTATAACCGAGATCGCCAAGATCGATATGAGGCTGTCATACTATTTTTTATTTCTTTAGGGATTGGACAAAAATTTGTATAGCCCATCCTAACCCGAAAATACCGCGATCTTGGTTGGGAAATAGTTCGGTAGGAAACACAAAACATCCAACCTAGACGAATGGCGTATGCTTATATGGCGAATATGGTATGGCGAATATGGCAATCCTAACTTTACCCATTTACCTATTTAATAGCTACGGTCACTTGACTTAGAACAAATCAAAATCCAAGAATTGATTGGCGGCGCTCCGCGCCGCCAATCAATTCTTGGATTTTATGTCTTAGTACATTTGACGATAGCTATATTACCTACTTGGCATTACCTACTTGGCATTACCTATTTGGCGCTCTCCAAATTTTTTAGTAGGAAGAGAGTAAAATACAATGAGGATAGACAGTGAGGATAGTTCATCCGACCATCTTTATCATTTTTTGGGAATTCTTTTAATTCTCTTTTGTAGTCCCAAAGTATTTACCCAAAGTATTTACCCAAAGTATTTACCCCCATTTACCCATATTTACCCACAGTATTTAACCGTAGTTAGCTAATGTCTAGTAGTGCATCTCAAAGAATCGATCTCTCAGGAAGTGCTTTGGGAATGGTCTCAACTATTAGTTTTCCTGCGATCGTGGGCACGGCTGATATGATGCTCAAATCAGCCACAGTGCGACTAGTAGGATATGAAAAAGTCGGCAATGGTTTTTGTACGGCGATTGTGAGAGGACAGATTACGGATGTTCGCATGGCTGTGGAGGCAGGAGCTGAAACCGCTAGGGAATTTGGGCAGCTAGTGTCAACCATAGTGATTCCACGTCCCTATCCAAATTTGGAGGCAATTTTACCCATTAGTAGCCGTCTCAGCCAGTTGACCGATGGGCGCTATAGTCGCCTCAGCAACCAAGCGATCGGGCTGTTAGAAACACGCGGATTTCCAGCGATGGTTGGCGCTGCCGATATGATGTTGAAATCTGCTGATGTGCATCTTGCAGGCTATGAAACCATTGGTGCGGGTTTATGTACGGCGATTATTCGAGGTAATGTCGCTGATGTGGCGATCGCGATCGAAGCAGGCATGTATGAAGCCGAACGTATTGGTGAATTTCATACTCTCATGATCATTCCTCGTCCTCTAGACGATCTCGAAGAAACTTTGCCAACCTCAGAATATTGGATTGAAACCCCAGTACCCGTAAATATTCCGATGATTGCGCTCCAAGAGCAGGAACGAGAGCTAGTCGAATTACCCAACTTAGAAATTGCTGAAGTTGAAACTATTGCCATCGGCGATCGCTAAACCTTGACTGCAAATAATTCCCAACCAGATTCTTAACCGCAAATCCCGCGTGGCAATGGGAATAAGCCAAGATTATATCCATTATTTAGATTTATCATGACGGCTTATATTGTCAAATGTACCGCCACTCGTTATCGTAGATATAAAGATAGAGTTGAATATATTTATATTATTCAGTTTCTCTGATTATTCAGATTTAAAATGGCTATATCCGTAGTAATAAATACTTATCAATTATTTTGAATGATTGATTGAGGAATTAATTGCAACAAGGAGTCACCAAACATCTGTAAATTAGCTGCGAAAAGCCAGCTACTAAAAAGTAGCGGCAAAAGTGCGCCAAGCGTCATCTCTTTTTTTATTTTGTTTTAAAAATTTGAAATTTGATGTTTCAAGCGAACCGATCGTAGCTAAGATCAATAGTTGCGCTCGTGCATCTACATCTTTTGATAGATACAACCGCGAGAACTTCAGTTTTTTAGAGATTCGTAAGGATACTGGCTTAAATTATGCCAATCGCTATTGGAATGATCGAGACTAGAGGCTTTCCCGCAATTGTAGAAGCGGCTGATGCCATGGTCAAAGCAGCTCGTGTCACCCTTGTGGGTTACGAGAAGATCGGCAGCGGAAGAGTAACTGTCATCATTAGAGGAGATATCTCTGAGGTGAAAGCATCGATCGCTGCTGGTGTTGAAGGTGCCAATCGAGTTAATGGGGGCGAAGTTGTTTCGACTCACACCATTGCTCGACCACATGAGAACCTAGAGTATGTGCTACCTATTCGTTATACGCGAGAAGTAGAACAATTTGCCTTTTAAAGTCGCCTTTTAAGGTTGACTTTTAAGGTTGACTTTTAAATATGCTTTTTAAGATTGTCTCAAAAAGACACTCGGAAAAAGGTATCAAAAGACTAAATTTTCATTAATTTCATTATTTGTTTTTTAGGAGAACATGAATTATGGCGATCGCAGTTGGAATGATTGAAACCCTTGGTTTCCCTGCCGTTGTAGAAGCAGCAGATGCTATGGTCAAGGCTGCTCGCGTAACCTTGGTTGGCTACGAAAAGATCGGTAGCGGTCGTGTGACCGTAATCGTTCGTGGCGACGTATCCGAAGTGCAAGCTTCTGTAGCCGCTGGTACTGAGTCTGTCAAACGTGTAAACGGCGGACAAGTGCTTTCCACCCACATCATTGCTCGTCCTCACGAAAACCTCGAATACGTTCTACCTATTCGCTACACCGAAGAAGTCGAGCAATTCCGTGACAATGTTAACTCCATCCGTCCTATGAATCGTCCATAGTTAGGTTTTAACTAGCGCTGTCGCTTTTTATGCTTGGGTAGCATCGCTTTCCAGCACTTGACTTGTTCGTATTCACACCTATTTACGTACTTATGGTTACGTACTTATAACGATATGCAAATCGCTAAAGTTTGCGGTACGGTCGTCAGTACCTATAAAGAGTCCAATTTATCTGGAACCAAGTTTCTGCTTTTGCAGCTTGTCGATTTGCAAGGGCAGTTGCTTTCAGACTATGAAGTGGCAACTGATACAGTTGGCGCTGGCGTGGATGAATGGGTGTTATTCACCCGTGGAAGTGGAGCAAGACAAGTGCTGAACAGCGAGAACCGTCCGATTGATGCAGCAGTTATTGCGATCATCGACACTGTAAGCCTGAGCGATCGCACTCTCTATAGCAAAAAATATAGTGAGAGAATGCAATAGTGGCTTTTATTAATAAATAATTAATAAATTATTAATAACTTATTAAAATTTACTAATAATTTATTGGTAAGTACCACCTAATATTCAGAACTAATCAGAACTAAATATTCAAAGTTAATTCAAAGTTAGATATTCGGCAATCAGCGCTAGTCAATAATATTTCTCCAACGTTGTCGATTAAGTTGTTATTTGGAGGAGTACTTTTAAGTTCTTATAGTCTAGGTTTTGCGAATCCAGATATAGGCAAAAATCTTAGAAGTGCAGATTCATTATGGTAGTTCGTAGCTTTGCTGCCCCACCTACACCTTGGTCTAGGAATTTGGCAGAACCCCAAATCGATCCATCCGCCTACGTCCATTCTTTTTCCAATCTAATTGGCGACGTATATATCGGCGCTAATGTTTTGATTGCTCCAGGCACCTCAATTCGTGCGGATGAGGGCAATCCTTTTCACATTGGTAATAGTACAAACGTCCAAGATGGAGTTGTTATCCATGGGCTCGAAAAAGGTCGCGTGATTGGCGATGACGGAAAAGAATATTCCGTCTGGATTGGCGATAGTACCTCAATCACGCACATGGCGTTAATTCACGGTCCTGCATATGTTGGCAATAATTGCTTTATTGGGTTCCGCTCGACGGTATTTAATGCGCGAGTTGGAGACGGCTGTATTATTTCCTTACATGCTCTCGTCCAAGATGTAGAAATTCCTGCGGGTAGATATGTTCCCTCTGGTGCAGTGATTACAACGCAGCAACAAGCCGATCTGCTACCGAATGTACGGGAATCAGATCAAAACTTTGCGAGTCATGTTATCGGTATCAACGATTCCTTGCGACAGGGTTATCGCTGTGCTGCTGATATTGCCTGCATTACACCGATTCGCCAGCAACAGAATTCGTCACCGCCCATTAGCAACTCTGCTGCTAGCACGCAAATTAAGAAGCAAGATTTTAATCAAACTAATCAAACCAATCAAAATTTTACAAATTCAAGTACCAACTCAAGTACAAATCCAAGCACAAACCCAAGCACAAATACAAACGCACAGAGGAACGAACCTATGACTGGGGATTTAGCGCAGCAAATACGACAACTCTTAGCTCAGGGATATCATGTCGCGGCGGAGTATGCCGATGAGCGTCGATTCCGCACTGGATCTTGGCAATCCTGTGCAATTCCACACTCATCTGAAGCCTCAACCGTAATTTCGGCAGTTCAAGCAGCGCTGGTCGAAAATGAAGGCGAGTACGTACGCTTATTTGGTGTAGATCCCAAGGCAAAGCGTCGTCTTACCGAAACTATCATCCAACGTCCTAGCGACAAGCCTGCGGTAATCAGCAACGCCTCCTCCAATGGGGCTAGCCATATCTCCAGCGCCCCAAAAGCATCGTCTAATGGTGCAGCTAGCAGTAGTAATGCTGATATTGCAGGTCAAGTACGCCAACTCCTTGCCCAAGGCTATCGCATTAGTACTGAGTATGCCGATGCTCGCCGTTTTCGTTCGGCTGCATGGATGACTGGTCCTGCGATCGATGCCTCAAGTGAATCCAGCGTCATCGCGGCTTTAAACAATATCTTGGCAGAGCATGAAGGTGAGTATGTACGTTTAGTAGGAGTCGATCCTAAAGCTAAGCGTCGTGTAGTCGAAACTATTATTCAACGAGCCGATGGCAATGCGGTGAGTATTGGTCAGTCCAGTGGTGGTACTGCTACGACCTATAGCGCTCCTCGGAGTAGCAGCAATGGTAATGGTGCTGCTAGTGATGTATCGACAGCCGTGGGGCAGCTTTTGGCGCAAGGTCATCGCATTAGTGTCGAACATGCCGATGAGCGTCATTTTCGGACAACTTCTTGGCAAACCCTTCCTGCTATTACTGCCAATAGCCCATCGGCAGCGATCGCTGCTTTAGAGTCCTATATTGCTGAATATAGTGATGAGTATGTGCGTCTTGTTGGGGTGGATACCAAAGCAAAACGTCGGGTGCTGGAATTGCTAGTACATCGTCCTGGCGGTCAACCCATTGCCGCAACAAGGACAGCAGTTAAGGTCAGCAACTCTAGTAATAGTTCCTACGGTGGTGGTGCTGCTGGCAAACTCAGCGCGGATATGTTGGCGCGGATTCGTCAGCTATTGTCTCAAGGCTATCGTATCGGTACAGAACATGCGGATGAGCGTCATTTCCGTACTAGTTCTTGGCATAGCTGCTCGCCGATCGCAGCGGCAAATGAGTCTGAAGTAATTCGTGCTTTAGAAGCTTGTCTTGCGGAACATGGCGATGAATATGTGCGTTTGCTCGGTATTGATACCAAGGCAAAGCGCCGCGTATTTGAAGGCATTATCCAACGCCCTGCTAAGTAAGATTAAGTGGGATAAATGATGGTTTTAGAGAACCTTGCTTCGCGAGGTTCTCTATCCAAACCTATATACAATCGGCTTTGACCACAAAGTTATACCAAATTAAGAAATGGCTACGCCATTTCTTAATTTGAAAACTTTTACTAGGTTTAGTGTTTAATTCACAAAAGTGTGGTCACACTTTCGTGAATTGGTATTAGGTGATCTCAAGGTCATCGAATTCAAAGAATTTAACAATTAATGTAATGCAATCGAACTACTTACCACCTTTAGAACCGATCGGAGATTTTCGCTCCTACGTTTGTGGGGATGTAGTAATCGATCAGAATGCAGCGATCGCCTCGGGAGTTTTGATTCAAGCTGATTTGGGAAGCCGTATTACCATTGCTGCGGGTGCATGTATTGGCATGGGGGCTGTACTTCACGCCCAAGATGGATTATTAGAAATTGGGGCTGGGGCAAATTTGGGTGCTGGGGTGTTGGTTTATGGCAATAGTAAGATCGGAGAAGGAGCCTGTATAGGCGCATCGAGTTCCATTGTGCGTGCGGTGATTGCCAAAGGGGCGATCGTCCCTCCTTGCTCCTTGATCAGTGGCTTAGAGCAAAGTGCAGCGGAAAAAGAAACCAGCCCTGCGATCGCCCAAGAATTGGAGATGAGCAGTAGCGGCACTTCACCTACAAATCATTCTTTCACTCACACTTATTCCTCCGCAAAGCCCTTAGCTAGCCAACCTTTAAATAATTTAATAGGTAATTTAAGTAATCAACCTTTAGGCAATCAGTTCATGCAGGGCTCGGTATTTAGAAAGGGGATTGCCCAAAATGCTGCTAACTCTATGGCTGAGGATGCCATCTCTGACAACTTTATCGAACGCTCAACCACGGAAACTTACTTGCATACTAGCGTTACCGCTACCCCTGAGAGTGTGATTGCTAATTCTATTGAGCGGACAGTAACCGAGACTCAAGTTGAAATTCCTACGGAAGCGATCGGTGAGCGATCGGTAGAAACTGTCGCCTCTGCCAATGAACAAATTGAGCAAATTCATGATGAAGTAAAGCCGATGGAAGCAGATATGTCAGCACTTGCAGTGAATTCAGCACAGGCTAAAGCCTATGCCCAATCCCAAATTAATCGCTATATCAAACGACTCTATCCCCAAAATTAAAAACCAAAACCAGAGAGCATACCGCCCGCTACGCGGGCGGTATGCTCTTCTAGGTTTTAAGTTTAATTATGCCGAACTACTTAATGAAAACAACAAAACTAAATAGAACTCCTAGATAGAATTCTTAGAAAATATAGCTGTTGCCCCTCGCAATAGGACAAAATCAAACCCGAAGAAGAGAAGGTTGGCGCGAAGCGCCAACCTTCTCTTCTTCGGGTTTATGTCTTAATTCTAGAAGGCGGCACAAAAAAAGCAGCACCTAGTGCTGCTTTTTTTGTTTATTAGGACGGGCCAGGAGGGATTCGAACCCCCGACACCGTGGTCCGTAGCCACGTGCTCTAGTCCACTGAGCTACAAGCCCTTAACTCGCGAATCTTATAATAACATACTTTGCAGTATTGACAAGCAAAAAAATAATTTTTTTGTCTGCGTACGTGAAAACCCCACGGAACAATGCTTTAGCCTTGCTATGGGGGATGAGGCTAATGAATATCGAAGCCGCTTCTTTTGCTTTAGGGGTTCTAAATCCAAGCTAAAGTAGAGATGGCAATGTTCTTAAGTTGATTTCTGTGCAAGAAGATTTTCGGTTAATTGTGGATTTAGTAACTGTTCTTGCGGCAGCCTCCTTTGGTGGATTACTAGCGGCGGCCCTGCGATTACCAGTTTTATTGGGTTACATCTTTGGTGGCATTATCGTTGGTCCGACGGGTTTAGGACTGATCAAAGAATTGATTCAGGTAGAGACCCTCGCCCAGTTTGGTGTTGCCTTCTTGTTATTTGCGCTCGGAGTGGAGTTTTCCCTGAAGCAATTAAACAAGGTGAGAGCGATCGCCCTTGGGGGCGGTACATTACAGATTTTGCTCACAATCGCCTTAACTACAGTCCTATCGGTATTCGTAGGATGGGTCGATACCCCCGTTCAAGGTGTTTTTCTGGGCGGGATCCTGTCGCTATCGTCCACGGCGGTAGTGCTAAGAAGTTTGATGGAAACCAATGAAACCGAGTCTGCACAGGGACAGGTAACTTTGGGGATGTTAATCATTCAAGATTTGGCTCTGGGTTTGATGTTGGCGGTATTACCTGCCTTAGATCATCCTGAAACGGTTGGTGTTGAAGTGGTAAAGGCTTTGTCCGTAACTGCTTTATTTGCTGGTGGAGCGATCGCCGCAGGCATCTGGTTGATCCCACCCTTTTTACGGTGGGTCGCGAGTACCGAGAGCCGCGAATTATTTTTATTAAGTGTGATCGTGCTTTGCTTGGGGATTGCCCTTTTGACCGAACATTTAGGCTTATCGATTGAAATGGGAGCCTTTGTGGCGGGTTTGATGATCTCGGAGGTGGAATATGCCGATCAGGCTCTCACCTATGTGGAGCCACTGCGCGATGTATTTGCTACATTGTTTTTTGCGGCGATCGGGATGCTGATCGATCCCTTATTTTTAATTCAAAACTGGGAGTTAATTCTCAGTCTTGTGGCGATCGTGATGATCGGCAAATTTCTGATCGTTGTCCCCTTGGTGAGCTTTTTTCGCTACCCCCTGCGAGTTGCCATTTTTGCGGGACTGGGGCTAGCCCAGATTGGTGAATTTTCCTTTGTATTAGCCAGTGAGGGGCAGAAACTAGGTTTAGTTTCACGGCGGGTCTATTTGCTGATTTTAGGGACAACTGCCGTAACTCTGATGGTTACCCCTTTCTTACTCAAGGCGACACCGCAGATTTTATTGCTGTTGGAAAAAGTCCCATTGCTCAAAACTTGGATGAACAAGTTGGATATGCCACAGGAAATTTCTGTGAATGCCGTACTTAAGGATCATGTGGTGGTCTGTGGCTACGGAAGGATTGGACAGGGCATTGTGACCTTATTGCAATCGAAGGGCTATTCTGTATTGGTGATTGAGGAGGCGGAATCTAAAGTACAGATTTTAAGGGCGCAAAATATCCCTTACTTGTATGGTAACTGCGCTAGCCCTTTGGTGCTAGAAAAAGCGGAAATCGACCATGCGCGATCAATGCTGATTGCTATTTCAGATCCGATCGCCACTAGACTGGCAGTGCAGCGAGCCGTGGGGATGTCGCCCGCGATAGACATCGTGGCAAGAGCAGATAAAGATGCTGATATCGATACGCTCTATCAACTTGGGGCAAAGGAGGTAGTCCATCCGACCTTCGAGGCTAGTTTAGAGTTGTCAACGCACCTGTTGATCTGTCTGGGTGAAAAGTCACAGGATATTCAAGCAGAAATTAATGCTGTACGGCGCAGCCGCTATGCGAATTTCCGACCTGAGATTGCCTGTGTATTGCCAGTGATCGCGCCTCTATTGCCGCCTAGCAGCGATCTGGTTGAGATTGATGGCAAGGCTTAGTAAGAATGTGGTTATGATCGTCAAATTTCGTCAAATCTTTCATTTTTCCCTAGTCGGGGCGCTAGCTTTTTCGTTGGGTGCTTGTCAAGGGTCGAACCTTGGGAATTCCTTAGAAAATGCGATCGCTCCTGCTAGTTCGCCCTCACCTGATGCGGGCTCCGAGCAACCAAAGTCGCTAGAGCCAAGCGCAACGCCCGAACCCAAGCCCAGTCCTGTCAAGACTGCGGGCAATTCAGATGGTATTACCAAGCCACCTTCCCAAGACATCACAACCAATCTCGATCAAATCTCTGTTCCCCTGACGGCTTCCACGGCCATGCAAATGTCCAAGATTGCCTTGTCGGGCTTGATCACACCGAACAACGAACAGAATTCTCTCAAGTCGATATTTTATATAGGCTTTGGCAATCCTTCCCCTAAAAGTGGAGAATTTAGTGATCTCGAAACCTTGCCCTCCTCCCTGAGGGATTGGATTAAGGATTTAAATAAACTAGGAACGATTACCCCTAAAGTTGATCGGGAATTTCGCCCCAATACATTAATTTCCCGCAGAGAATATGCCCGATGGCTAATGCAAACCAATAATCGCCTCTACAAAAATCAGCCCAGTCGCCAAATTCGGTTTGCGCAGTCATCGGATATGGCGAGTTTTCCCGATATTCCCAGTAGTCATCCAGACTTTACGATCATCCAAGGGCTAGCTAACGCGGGGCTGATTGGTGGAACTGGCGATCGCTTTCGTCCCAACGATCCCCTATTACGGGAAGAGCTAGTGCAATGGAAAATCCCCCTCGATCTCAGGCAACCTCTACCCAATGCCACGTTAGAGAACGTCAGCCAAGCTTGGGGATTTAAGGATAGCGATCGTATTAGTGAAAATGCCTTGAGTGCAATTTTTGCCGATGCGCAACTGCGAGATATTTCTAATATTCGGCGTAGTTTCGGCTTTACCACATTATTGCAACCTCAAAAGCCCGTAACCCGTGCGGAAGCTGCTGCATCACTCTGGTATTTTGGCACAGCTACCGATGGTATCTCCGTTACTAAATCTTTAGAATCAGAACGATAGATCTTGATTTAATTAACCAATTTATTGTATTTATAGCTCTGGTTATTTGGGCGATCGCGCTCGCAGCAGCAAAAACAATTTAGTTTCATAATGGGAACTGCTGCTACATAATTAAAGTCGTTATCAAAGTCTTTGAAGTATAGAAATTTCTAGAAATAAAGGAAAAACTCCCTATGAAAAAACTACTAATATTTGCCCTTGCCAGCAGTTCATTTTTGATTTCTGATTTGTCTCATGCGGCACAGCCTCAGAACGAATCCTATCTCGCGAACAAAGTCTCAGTCGCTAACAAGGATCTGATGGTTGATAAGACTAAAGGAACTGCTACTAAGAGTCCAAACACGATTAAATATGATGCATTTATGAGAGCTGGCTATGCAGCCTATAACAAAAAAGATTACAAAACAGCTTTGACCAATTTTAAAAGTGCTTTAGAGCTGCGCCCCAACAATGTCTATGCAGTTAAAGCAATTCAAAATACCGAGAAACGCTTGGCTGGAAAATAAATGTTAAGTTTTCGGAGTTGAGTTTTCGGAGTTGAGTTTTCGGGAATTTTCAAATTAAAGGGGTTGTAATACAACCCCTTTAATTTTCATTAGGCTCTTGCGGATAAAAAATATCCCACCCAGTTATACCAATTCCCAAAATGGCGTAGCCATTTTGGGAATTGGTATAACTGGGCTTGTTTTTTAATTCAGTGAAGTGTTGACTCACTTCACTGAATTGGTACTATCTAGCTTCGACTCCGCTCAGATAACCTTGGCTGCACGGAGTCGAAGCCACAGGTATTTTAATTAATAGCAAGTCCCTTACAACTTTAAGCCTATGGCAATCCTAGATGGTTGGAGAGAGTTTCCCCCATTAGTCGATAACTCTCTCAAACCATTTAATTCCACCCATAAAATTGGATTACTTTAAATACATTTAAAGCCTAAAAGTCTTTTTTGAGATTCCTAAAAAAGTGTTGCCATTTTGGGAGTTGGTATAATTACTAGACTTTATGCTGTGCAATTTTGGATAGAGAGACGCTAGAATATTAGTAATTGTTATTGTAGAGAAAAATAAATTACTTATGTCGCAATATCAACGTATCGAGTACTTAATCGGGAAAGATGGCAAAATCGTTGAACGTGCGATTGATATATCGGGCAGTGAATGTATTGCTGTCACTGCGGAAATGGAGTCATCTTTGGGAAAAGTCGAGACTCGCGAACTGTTGCCAAGTTATTACGAATATGCTGAGCAAAGCGTCGATCGCCATGCGATCGAACAAAGTCAGTACGAGCAGCCCTAAATCTAAGGTCATAACAGAGCTAATGCTCTGTCATTAGACTTAGATTTTATTAGGTGATTTAATATCCACCTCTGCCTGTGTTTAAAATTACTTATTGTTTTGCCATTGCTTCTATCGTTGACAGTAATGGGAAATCCTAAAGCTGAATAAGTAGTCTTACCCAGTTTGGTTTTCTGAAGTTGAGAATACATCTCAATAAAGGTTAAAAATACTCCCTCTTTGGGCAAAATTGTGATCGATAAGTTAAGAATTATTAAAGATTTGCTTATGTAGAGATATGACATGGTAACTCAAACTCCCCTATTGATATCCGAGTCAAACGCAACTAGTAAACTGCGAAAAATATTTGCGTCTGTTGATGCCATGAGCTGTCCACATAGGCTAAATTTTCACTTGCACACGGTGCATTCCGATGGCAAAATGCAGCCTATTGACCTAATTGAACAGGCGATCGCTTTGCGTTTGTCCGATCTATCGATTACCGATCATCATGCGATCGGTGGATATTACATTGCTAAACAGCATTTAGACTTTACCCTAAGTCAATCGCAGAATCCTGAATCTTTGCCTACGCTCTGGTCGGGGATTGAAGTTAATGCCAGTTTGATTTTTACGGAAGTCCATATACTCGGATATGGATTTGATCCCGAACATGAGGCAATGCACCCATACCTGCAAAACAAAACTACCGCAGGGCTAGACTATCAGGCGATTAGTGTTATTAAGTCGATCCATTTAGCAGGGGGCTTAGCGGTTCTGGCTCATCCCGCTCGTTATCGGCGACCACCTGAGGATCTAATTCCTGCTGCTGCTGCGTTAGGTATTGATGGTGTGGAAACCTATTATGGCTACGACAATAGCGATCCTTGGAAACCCAGTCCCCGCCAAACGGAAGAGATTCGCCATCTTGCGGAATGTCATGGATTGCTCCATACCTGTGGAACGGATTCCCACGGCTTTAAAATTAGCAAACGGCTTTAACTATACCAATTCACTGAAGTGTTGGCTCACTTCAGTGAATTAAAAAACAAACCCAGTAAGGTTTTGAGATTCCCAAAATGGCAATGCCATTTTGGGAATTGATATAAGTGGCAAGGTCTATTACTTGGATAAGAGAAAGGCGGCGCTTCGCGCCGCCTTTCTCTTGTCCAAGGAGCAGCTAGATCACACGCAACACCGTAGGAATACTATGCAGGGTTGGTAAGTCACGAATGGTAGCGATCGCTTGCTGGAAGTTCAATTCACTTACCTTCTGGGTAACCACAACGATTTCAGCGAGCCCATCGTGGATCGTATTCTTTTGCAAAATTGCGTTGAGGCTGACAGAGTGCTTGCCAAAGGCTGTACCGAGATCGCCAATGACTCCAGGCTTGTCATGGGTCAACAATCTTGCATAGAACTGGGTCACGGTATTTTCAATGGGGGCAATTTTGGCATAGTGCTCGTGGGAGCAACCCATTAGTTGATTGATTTGATTGGGAAGAGATTTTAAGACAGCCACCACATTAATAATGTCTGCAACTACGGCACTTGCAGTTGCCCCTGAGCCTGCCCCTGGTCCTGAAAGCACGACTTCACCAATGGGATCGCCCTCAATCCGCACGGCATTAGTGACACCATGGATATTCGCCAGAGGATGCTGGATTGGGATTAAGGTTGGATGAACGCGGATTTCGAGATGGCGATCTTGAGCGTCCTTGGCTTCAACCCTTCTGGCGATGCCCAAAAGCTTAATTGTGAAGCCTAGTTCCTTGGCATAGTTAATATCAGCGCTGGTAATTGAGCGGATCCCTTCACGATAGATATCTTCAAGTTTGATGCGATCGCCAAAAGCTAAACTCGCTAAAATTGTCATCTTATCGGCTGCGTCAAAACCATCGACATCCGCTGTGGGATCGGCTTCGGCATAGCCCAGTTTCTGCGCTTCAGCCAAGGTTGCCCCGAAATCTGCCCCCTCGAAATACATCCGACTCAAAATGTAATTGGTCGTGCCATTGACAATGCCCGTCAATTCGCTAATGCGATTACCACCGAGACTTTGTTTGAGCACTTGGATGACGGGAATACCGCCGCAAGCGGCGGCTTCTAGCATTACATATACGCCTTTTTGTTTAGCGGCGGTAAAAATTTCATTGCCATATCTAGCAATCACCGCTTTATTGGCGGTGACCACATGTTTGCCATTAGCGATCGCTTTTAAAATTAAGCTTTTTGCTGGCTCGATCCCGCCAATAACTTCCACCACAATATCAATCGCGGGATCGTTAACAATAGACTCCAAATCATCTGTGACAATTTCAGCGTTGATCGCCACATCACGTTGCTTATTTAGCGATCGCACACCTACAAGCGCGATTTCAATCTCAGGTAGTAGAGGATGGCGACCCGCAGGGGCTTGGAAAATTTTGGCAACACCCGTACCAACAGTTCCTAATCCGAGAAGTCCAACTTTATATGTCACAGTCTTAATTTATAGCGGTTTTAAAGTGAATAAGGAATAGATAAAATTTTAAAAACGTTAATTCACAAGGTTTTTGAAATTTATCTAATGTAACTTTTATTGTAGGTTTTTTGGGGACGTGATGAGTCATTAAAAGAGAATAGCGACGGTTCATCCTGCTAAGTAGCTAAGCAAAACCTAGACGAGCATAGCGGGCGCTATGCGTCTAGCTTAGCTACTTATTCTCTTTTGAGGTTTGCTATTTCTTAAGGTTTGGGAAGCTTGCAGGTATGCTTTCCCAAAAACAAAGAGAGCGCAAAGCGCTCTCTTTGTTTTTGGGATATAGCTATGAATAAAACTACTACAGGAGCTTGAAGTTATTTTGAATTTACTTGCTTGATTAGTTATTGTTTGCTTGGGTATTATTTGTTTAGGCAACCGTAGCAAATATATCTTGGCGAAACTCTTGACGCATTTCCCTAATATCTGAAACTTCCCGCCCCATATCCATACCGATTATTGCTAACTGAACACAAGGAATAGTGTCTGCGTGAATCGCACTACAGGTAAATCCTGCATGAATTTCTAATAAGGCATCCCTTGGTGCAGAAAACTGAATACATTGATTCGGGAAGATTGCTTTTTCCCAAAAGATGATGCCAGCATGAGATATCCTCAGGATCTCTACGGTCTCACCTTCATTACGATAGAGGCAAGTTATTTGATGATGCTGATCTTTGGAACTTTTAATATTAATATTTTGAGTAATTTTATTAAGCATTGCTTTAACCTGTGAGTAGCCGCTAACTCTCTTGATTCATGATCCCAGAGTAAGTGATGCTCCCATGACTGGCGGTGATATAGCGCACATATTCCAAGTTTCTTAAGCTTTGGGATCGCTATTTATCTCTCTAATTGGCGACCCTTTGCGATCGCTTATTCATGTATTTTGTCAAATCGACAAAGGTATCTCGACGCAGATAAGGGTAGTCACCAACCCAAAGTTTATATTGTGGGATATAGGCATCTGAGGTTAAACGGCTAACCCGACCGAAACGGCGATCGTTAGAAAACAACAACAAATATACTGTTTGCTCTGGGCGAATCCTCTTGAGTTCCCGTTTCATCGGCAATCGTAAAGTTGTCACAAATTCCGTTTCATCGCCAAGCTCGATGTTTAGGAAGCTTTCTGCATCATAGCTAACATCCATTCTTCCGCGCGAATCTACCTTTTCCTCGCGGGCTAGTACTTCCTGCGACACATATACGTCTAGAACTTCCGCTTGCCAAAAGCCGCAGTAGGCAAAGCGCCGCAATTTAGCGTTGCGAATGCTGGCTAAAGCCACGGGTTCTAGCATCCAATATAATCCGCCAAAAGCAGCACAGACAAACATCGCCACCGCTGCAAAGCTGTTGGGGCTATTTTCATTAACGCGGTTATAGAGGATCGTAAAAACAATCACACAGGCAATGGAAATCGCAATGCGACGAAATACGCTCTGACCGTCGCCCCAATAGTATTGATACTGCTCTGAGGTGGGAACAGCGGGAATTAGTTCATCAAAATTTTTGCGCTTGAGGGGAGTAATCATAATCTCTTATTAACTGGGCTACGGCTACGCCTAAACCATTATCAAACCAATTTTAAAGTTTTAAACCTCAAAATTGCTTTTAGCTAATAATGCCGATCCGTAAGCAGCTTCGGTTTCTAAAGGCTTCTGCATTGGCGTTTTTAAATAGCGATTGCGTATTTTTGTCCATGTCGGATTTTTAGCTCCTCCTCCTGCGGTATAAATTTGCTGTAGTGGCGAAGCGCCTAATTCTTGCAAAAGGCTATATCCCCTTGCCTCAATTCTAGCCATGCTTTCCAATAGCCCATGTAAAAATTCTGCGGGATCTTGAGGTCTTGGTTCTAATCGGGGCATCAGATGCGGATCGTTAATGGGAAAGCGATCGCCAATCTTGGGTAGAGGATAATAATCTAGGGCACTAGGAATGTGGGGATCAATGCGATCGCTAAGTTCTCTTAATTCTACATCTGTAAAAAACTGCTTCAAGACTGCTCCTCCCACATTAGAAGCTCCACCTACCAGCCATAAGCACCCACAAGCAGGATGCTCGAAGCGATGGCTGTAAATCCCATAACTCAGATCATTAATGGGGCGATCGCTTAATATCTTTAATACCATTGTTGATCCCAAAGAGGTGACCGCAGTCCCCAATGTAGGTTTCCCCATCCCAATACAAGCTAGAAACCCAGCATTACTATCGGTTGTGCCCGCGCCGATTTCACAATCTTTGGGTAATCCCAGCTGGTTGGCAACTTTGGCTTGAATTTTGGCGATCGTTGTACTCGGGGCAAATATTTCTGGCAAAATTACGTTGGGATGGGCTTTTGCCCATGCGCGCAACCAGTCAGGATAGGTCAAACTTAACGGTTCATAACCCAGCTTGAGGGCATTGTGATAATCGCTCACGCCCAACCGATCATGCAGCAGATAACCCAGCCAATCAGCCTGATGTAAGAAATAAAATTCTTCGGGTATTTGGCTCCAAGTTGTGGTTAGCGCAATTAATTTGCTAAAACTAGAAGTCGCACTTGCCACTGAATGGTGAAGTGGGGCAATATCCGTTACTCGTTCTAAAATTGCCATTTCGCAAGCATCGCTATAGAGCATTGGTGAAGCGATAACTTTGCCAGCGTGATCACAGATCAAAACCGTTGCCGAAGTCCCATCAATCACTATTTTTCTAGTATGAATTCGGACGAACTCAGGCAAATTCGTAATTACTTCAAAAAGTGCGCTCCGCCATGTTTTGCAATTGCGGATGTCATAGTCTGAGCGGGTGAGCGCAACTATTTCGCCTTCCCGATCAATGGCGATCGCACGCACTCCCGAAGTCCCAAAGTCAATACCTAAAAAATAATGCATGACTAGTCCGTAAGCTGAACGACATATACTCCTCTGCGCTAAAAAATAGGTACTCAGTAAGTGGGCTTAATTAAATATAAAACCCTAAAACCTGCGGCGCACGCTGCGCCGCAGGTTTTAGATCTGGATTTTAATTATGCTGAGGTACTTATCGCGATCCTAACTTTTTTAAAGTGTCCCCTCTAAGTGGGACACTTTTATACTCAAGGCTAAGATTTAGCGAGAGGAATATGTTTTTCTAAACAGGTTTTCAACATTTGGACATCAAATAAAACTGGTAAGAAATGAATGCTTTTTACTTCTTTAAAATAAAATAAAACGGGGAAAAAGAACCAAAATACTTTCCAAGTTTGCCACTCTTGATAGGGGAAAGTACGGAACTTTTCTTGCGATCGATAAACCTCTAAATCTGTCGCTGTAAATACTAACCGAATGGTAGCTGCTTGATAAACTAAGAATAGTCCAAAAATGGCAACTAAACCCGCAGCAATCGGTTGAACCCAAATTAATGGGATTCCTGCCAATAGCAATACGGTAGGTATTGCATAGTTTGGATTTAGTTCTGTAGTCTGCGATGCAATCTTTGGATCGATGGAAGGATTTGAAGCGGTCATAATGATTTAAATAGTTGATTTATATCTATAGATATACATTTAATTCTAAATCTATGGCTTCTTTATCGAAATGATAGGATACATATTAATGCGCTAATTATGTACTTGAGTTAATTGAATACTAACTCTACCTCCATATTTAGCCACCTCACACAATCTCTATATAAGCTTAGGAAATGTCTATGAACTTATCCTCAACAGCGAATGACTTGGCTTTATCTTTACCCGAAGCCACCAAAGATCCCAAAGTCTGGAGTCATCTCAAGCAAGCGATCGCGACAAGTTCGGGATTTGATAAATGGCAGCGATCGCGTAATGACGACTCCAAAGGCGATCCCAAAGATGTTGTCGTATTCCAAGAAAGCGTTCTTGACGATCTCGTGCGTAGCTACTTACGTGAGACACTAGAAACGTTAGCGTATTAATTGCGAGATTTTTCTTGTGAGCGAAACATTAGAAACTCAGTTTGCCACCTTAAGAGAGCAACTAGCTGCGGATGATATGGGTACTCGAATGAAAGCCCTCCACGCTAGTCGCTCTCTCCCCATTTCTGAACGATTTACTTTACTCCTAATTGCTGCGAATGACTCCTATGCCCGCATTCGCTACGATGCCATTAGCCAAATTGGTTCCGTAGGTCATGTCGACTTACAAAAATCCCTAGAAGTTTTAAGCGATCGCCTAAACATCGATCCTGAAATTGACGTTCGTGCGGCGGCAGCAGCTTCGCTTGGTTCTCTGCAACTTACCCAAGCCTTCGATCTACTGAAAACCGCCTACGAGTCTACTAATGACTGGATGTTTCAGTTTAGTATTGTGGCGGCGATCGGTGAGCTTGGCGATCCCCAAGGATTCGATCTCCTAGCCGAAGCCTTACAAAGTCCCAATGAACTTGTGAAGATTGCCGCGATCGGCTCCCTAGGCGATTTGGGGGATCTCAATGCAGTCTCCCTTTTAATGCCCCTTACAGACGATCCCGATTGGCAAATACGCCATCGTATTTCCCAATCCCTTGCCCAAATTGGAGGCGATGAAGCTAAAGCTGGCCTAGAGAAACTAGCCAAAGACCCAATGCCTCAAGTTGCCGAATCAACTCAAGCCTTAATAGCTCTTCTTTAAGACAAATAATGCTTTAGCCTTTACCCCAGCTATAGCAACGTAAGGTTTGCTTAGGTTATAAAACCCCAAGGATGAGTGGCGGCGCAAAGCGCCGCCACTCATCCTTGGGGTTTTAATTCGTCCTAGCTATCTCTTATACCAAGTTAAGAAATG
>NZ_ALWB01000018.1 GCF_000332215.1 Pseudanabaena biceps PCC 7429 | reverse complement strand
AGCAGGCGATTTTCTTATTTTCAGGTTGTAAATTCAAACGAGCTATCAATTTTCTTGCTTATTTACGCAATCATCGCCATCGTATACCTGAGTATGGTTACCTACAAAAACAGGGAATTAACATTGGCTCTGGCTCAGTTGAATCGACAATTAAACAAATTGGTCGTCGGGTCAAGATTTCGGGTGCTCAGTGGAATCAGCAAAATGTTGCTCAAGTTTTGAAACATCGCTGTGCTTATCTCAATGGCTACTTCTATGCCCCTAAGTATATTTACTCAGTGCCTAATTGAGATGCTCCCCTAGTTGTTTAATTCGTTTAGCTAATTGTTTATCAAGATTTGAGCGGTTATATTGGTACATAAGAATGATTTTTAGAGCAGTCCATATACCGACAGGTTCTTGATTTAAATACAACTCATCAATTAAAGGTAAGATTTCTTTGACGTTAAGACTATTCAATCTCCTTCCATAAGAGAAATATACACACTCAGGTGCTTTAATACTTCCGTCTTTTAATTGCTGTACAATTTCATTTAGCCTTTCCGCAGAAATATCTACAGCATTGTATATACTTACCATTTGATCTTTTAGACGATTAGATTGCTGAGCAATTTGGATGCATTTAATTACAATATCACTTCCATTTTTGTCAATACCAGAAATTAATCCACTGAGAAATTGAATACCTTTATTTTCTATAGATTTTTCAAACTCTTTGACTGCAATTTGAAATATTTTTAATGGATCTTCCACTTTTATTGCCAATTCATAGGCAAATGGATATACATTATGTAGCTGTTCTTGTACCATTATTTGGATCACTTGTTGCGTAAGATCCGAATTTACAGCAATTTTAGCCGCTACTTCTTTCGCTTTTTTGGACGAGTATTCAAAATCTTCATTAGATGTATTGTTCGTATCGTAAATTGAATCTGGATCGTAAATATCCATCTGCCCAAATTTTGTATATAGCAATGCTAGTTGTATTAGATCGGTTGGCATGAGCGTATCATAAAGTTTTCTTACTCTTATCGATAAAGTTTCTGGTGCCTTTTTTCTATCGTAATATAACCAATTACTAATTGCTTTAATCGCCTCAAGCCAAATTCCTTTATCATTAATTATGTCTTGTAAAATATTTTCAATATCTCCAATAAGACTTTCATAAGAAATTAAATCTCGAATATTTAAAGCAATAATTTCTTCACATTTACAAGCAAAAGTTTTATTTCTAACACGAATTTTATTTAGTCTTTGAAGACCTTCTCTAATAAAATCAAATAATTCATCCCAAGTTTCTGGATTCCAATGTTTAAGAGGAGGTTGCGTTCCTATTTTATTAGAGTCTCCAGTCCAGCCTCGATAACTTGTTTGAATAGTATTTTGTAAAGCTTCAATACATATCTTAACGATCCTTTCATCATTAGAATTAAGCTGATCATCCAAGATGCGAAAACGTTCTGATGGTTCGACTTCAGTTCCACTTGAATATATTTGAAAAAGTTGTATAAAGATGCTAGTTGAACTATTTCCCCAAGTTTGCTTTTCGACGGATGCTAATTTTAATAGTAATTTTGCTGCAATATGAAAAGTGTTTTGAGGAAAAACAAGTTTTGCTAAAACATTTATCAGATAATCTTGTCCTGATTGTACCTGCTGAAGTTCATCTATTGATAGTTTTCCGAATATTCGCTCAATAGTATAAGCAACACTAATTGGATCAATGTGTACTAAAGCATCAAGGCATTGTAAACCAATATTTGTATTTAAACTTTCTAGCGATCTGCACAAGCCATCTCTTGCTAACAAGATCTCGGTAACTTTAGCTAATGTTTTTGAAGTGTCAAAATACTCCCATCGCTTTAAAAAGGATGACTGTAATCTTGGTGGTGCATTCTCAATGAAATTAAGAATATTTTTTACACGCAATAGATCTAGCCTTCTTAATCCAAGAAAATTAGCTATAGGCAAAGGTTTTGCGATAAAAAAGTAGCCGTTATAGTCTACAAGAAAAGATTTTGCGGCTTGGGCTAGATATTCATACATTTCATCCCCAGTTTGACGAGCTAAATTTTGAGCAACAAAGTCAAGTTCTTCACTTAGGGTTTCATCTGCTCCTAATTCAGTAAATAAAGCAAGACACTCAATAGCTCGAACTTGTTCTATACAAGTTATGCCACAGCCTTTAAGGACACGTTCTACGACATCTTCTATAGATTTTAGAATCGGTAATCCTTCTGAGTAGTTATCAGTAGCTAGTACAGCAATACGTGGATATCCATCGCTTAGATTTTTGATAAATTCAATATCTGAGTTATCAGCTTTTGGGATAGCGTTGTCGAATGATCCCTTCAATTAGAGTTTCATCGGCAGGAGTAACTGAAATATTCAAACAATCATCTTTGTCTATAGGTTGATTGTCATTGCCAATCGTTATGATTTTGAGATTGCTACTTTCTTTCTTCGCTATTTCATTAAGCTTAATTGCAGTCTCACGAGGACAGTTATCTACAATGATGAGCGCTAACTTACTTGATGCTGAGAAACTTTCAACATCTGACAAAATTTTATGACCTATTTTTTCTAAGTCGCAGTAAATTGTAGATACTGATAATGAAAGTTTTATTGTGGTTGTCTCATCCTTAAAGACTTCGTATACAAATCGTGTTTTACCTAGCCCAGAAGCCCCATAAATCCTTATCGTTCTTCTAGGATCGGCTAGGTAATCCACAATTCTTTCCTTTACTTTATGGAAAGAAAGTGAGCTTCTTTCTTTGTTCTCGATTATTTGAAATCGATCAGCTTTGTCTTCAACTAGGAGTACTTTAGAAATATCTAATATTTTCCCCAAGCTTTCAATTGTTTCATAGCTTTTTAGATTAAGTTCTGATTCTTGTTCATTAAGCCAAACTGCGATCGCAGGATATTGAGATACCCAAGTCGCAATTTTATTAGCATCATAAATATCAATCCCCAGTTGATCGGGATTACCCCCAGCTTCTCGAATACCTTGTTTGATAGCCTCAATTTGTTCATCTTTCTTTTGATCTCCGATTGAGGCGGAAGTAAAGCCTATATAAAAACCATTTTCAGCGATAACATTTTTTAAAGCTTCATTTAGCTTTTTTTGAGATCCCCTTTTTTGACTATCCTTTGTCCAAACTTCTTTTTTCCATCCTGCTTTTCTTAAATTTGTAGCTTTTGACTGAAATATACAGAATCTAGAGGGTAAATAATTTGTTTGTTCGAGATATTCTGTCCATTTAATCTCAATTGAAAATCTGGCATCCTCACCACCATCGGGGGTCGTAATTTGAAGAGGAACCGAAACTCCTCGCAGAGGTATCCCAATACATTGAGCCTCAGCGTGAAGTAATTTCTTGAGTAATACGACAAGGTTATTGCTATCTAACTTTTCAATTTTAGAGTGATGAACATCAAAAATCATGACATACAAAAAATATACACGTTGATTTAATTAATGTACTCTATAAAAAGTAGAGATTGCCTATATCTACCTTAATTGACTTTTGATGTTTGAGGCGATCGCTGCTAACGATTGGTCATATATTGATATATGACCAACCTAAATAAAACAAAATTAAACAGCTATGAAATCAAAGACTCAATTTCTGTCATCTTTTGCTTTAGTAAATCATAGACATCTCTTAAAATTGTAGGATCGGCAGATCGTAGTAAATCTGAAGAAATTAGATCAACACTTTGCTTGATTTTGCCTAACTGTTTATTTGCATCGATCGTACTCTCTTGGCTAGGACTATGCTTAGCGATCGCCTCATTGACCAGCTTGCGAGTTTGTAAAACTGACAAATTCTCTTGGACAACCTTTTTAGTTAAATCCTCTCTTACTCGTTTTGCCTTGGCTTGGGACAAATTTAGATTCTTCGCCGAAAGTTTTTGCAAGGCGATCGCATGGACTCCCTTTAGCCCCAGATTGCGAATCGCATCTTTGAGATCATCTGCTAAGCCCAACATTGGTAGCAAGTTAGCATCAACAGAAGCAGGATTGAGTTGTAACTCTAGTAGAATTCTTAAAACATTGTGTTCAGTTTCATTGACATAGTTAGGATCTACTTCCACCGTTTGGCTAGAGTCATTAGATGCTAACTTAGCCATGACTTCAGACAGTCGTTTTTTCTTATTCAATCTCCGAATGACCGTAGATAAAGCTCTGGGGATGTCATCGACTTTTAATCCCACGTTTAGCGAAATTTCTTTAATGATTGCTTCAGCCTTATCGAGTGGGTTAAGATCTTCACGATGTAAAGATGTTAATAAAGCCTTACGGTGTAGTTCCTGCGGCGCATCCATCGTCACAGCTTTGATAGTTGACCATCCTAGCTCCCTCGCCGCACGCCAACGACGCTCACCGTCAAAAAGTAAATAGCTCTCATCTTCTTGGGCTATGACAATAATTGGCGAAAGCTGACCATCTGATGCTAAGGACTGAGACATTGCCACAATGCTTTCATTCAGAAAAGTACGACGGGGTTGATCGGGGTTCTGAATGATTTTGGTGATTTCTAAATCTACTACTCCAGATTGAGACTTTAGTTGTTCCTTTAATGTGGATAGCTGAACTTCGACTTCTTCGGAGTCAGATGCTCTTAACCGCTCAATTTCGGTTTTGAGTTGAGCAATCTCTTCCTCAGCGTTGGACAATTGTTGGGTTTGCTTTGCGCCTGAGAAGTAGTCAGCGATATTGGGGGCTTTACGAGCTGCCATGATTATTTTTTCCTTTTCACTTTCTTACCGATTAATTGCACAACATGTTCAGAAACTTCTTTGAAGTCAGCTTGGGCGGGATGTTGATGGCGATACAGATGTAATGGTAAACCTTGCCCACTAGCATTGATAAACTCCGCCGAGTCTCTGATAGGAGGGAAACAGTGAATCCCTAATTGGTCAAGTTGGGTTGGGAGATCTTCTAATATTTGGCGGTGGGTTGCGCGTCTGGCATCGTATTGATTTGGTACAAATCCCATGACCTGTGGCTGGGGATCGAGCCTTAATTGTTTGCTGTTGTGAAATACCCATTCAATTAATTTGGCGGAACCTTGGATTGACTTTGGCTCAAGTTGGACTGGAACTAAAACATGGGTGCAAGCTGATAATGCTAATAAAGTTAGAGGTCCAAGGGTTGCAGGGCAGTCAAAGATAATTAAATCGTGGGAAATGGGATGGTCTTTTAGGCAATCGCCAAGTAAATAGGCTCCTCGGCGATGTAATACCATCTCATCGGCGACTCTTGTTAAGATCATCCCTCCTTGGACTACATCTACCTTATTAGTGTTTTCTGTCCAACACTTTTCTAATGGCCATTGTCCAGAAAAATCATTGTTTAATACTGATGCTAGGGTTTGTTCAGGTTCGGGTTGTGGCAAACCGCAAAATAGGCTTAAGGAGCCTTGTGGATCGAGATCCATTAAGGCAACTGACAATCCGTAAAGGCTCATTTCATAAGCAATATGCACAGATAATGTGGTTTTACCACTTCCGCCAGCATTACTGAGAACGGCAATTCGGCTTTGCATTTGTTGATATGTCTAAACAATCAAGGACATCATATATCAATATATGACTTTAATTTTATAGCTGCATCAAATAAATATAAGATACTTAGAGTAAGTAGTGCGAAACGCAGCCCACTGTCAAAAAATAAAAGGAAGATAAGGTACTTGAATGAGTGTTCTTGCAGTTGATCTAGATTTGTTGGATCTGATCTTGGATTGGCAAATGACGATCGCATGGGCAGGAGAAGCAAACTGTGAGCCATCACGGTTAGGTTGGTGGCGCACTGATTTAATTGATGATCTGGGTGGCGGCGATCTATTGGCTCGGTTGCTGCCACGCACCAAGGTGTATGCAGGATGGGAGTCTGCTCGATCAGCCGCGATCGCTACGGATCGGCGGGCTAGGCAAAGAATGGCTAATCCTGATAAATTGCGAACGATTTTCTTTTGGGGATTTGACTTAGATGAGAAATTACACGATCGCCTTGCAGCAAGAAAACGACTGAGTGAAAATCTGAAATTGCCGATCGCTTGGGAAGACGGCTTTGATCGTGAGGCGATCGCCAAGCAAGTTAGTGATCGCTGTGGTGAGAGTAAATATGAGCTTGTGGCTGGGGGGCGCGAAATTAGAAGGTCTGATTCTGACCAGCAAAATCTCTTATTTCTAGTTGCGGCGCTTGTCCCGTTTGATCAAAATTATTCAATGCCGTTTTATCTGATTGCTTAGGAGTATGGTTAGTTTGAGTAAAAATATGGACTTATCTATGGACTTATCTATGGACTTATCTGCAAATTATGGCGCGGAGGTTAGGTCGTTGCACACAAGGCTAATGCGAGTTCCTTTGGCGATTGAAGAAAGTTATAGCTACTGGCAAAATTGCCATCCAAATGTCCTGAATTTGGAAGTTGATCGAGATCGCATTACTAATAAAACTGACAAAATCAATCAACTTGCTGAAATTGCTTTTGAGAAGCGCTGGTTTGGTAGTAAGAGCATGGCACGAACGCAATTACTACTCAAGGAGTTTTCGCAGCGCTATGATGCTTATCCCGTGGCGCTATTGGTTTTGCAGCAATGGCAGCCCCGTGATTTATTAACAAGACGTAATCTCTGTCATTGGCATTTACAACTCGTCGATCCACTCTATCGCGCCTTTACAGATCATTATCTGGGACAACGGCGGATTTTAAGCACAGATATTACGGACTCGAATATTGATCGTGACATCGTAGGACGATGGGTCAGCCAAAACATGGGAAGAGATCACTGGTCACCTGCAACGATCGCCAGAATGGCAACAGGGCTAATTGCGGCGGCAGCATCGGTGGGGCTATGTTCGGACAAAATGGGTAAACGCAATTTGCTATATCCCCAAGTAAGTGATCGCGCTGTGGAGTATTGGTTATATTTTTTACGGGCTTTAACTTTTGAGGGAACTTTGCTCGATAATCCTTACTGGCGATCAGTGGGTTTGACTGGGAGTTTGCTAGAGACTCGTTTACAACGTTTACCAAATCTTGATTTTCGCCGCATGGGAGAACTTATTGACTTTGGGTGGCAATGTGCTGATCTTAAGGATTGGGCGTTGCGATTAGATCGGGAGAATTTAGAGTAATGACTAATCGTAGTTCGGCAAATAATGTAATTGATCGCGTGGTATCTGCTCTCAAGACTGACCTAATGGCAGAAGGAGGAGCAAAAATTAGCACCATGCGGAACTATCAATTTGCGATCGCTGTTTATCCCCCTGACAGAGAATTTGAGATGCGCCGAAAGCTGAAACAAATGCAAGATGAATTACAAGCCGTGGGTTGGAATGTTTTATCTATATCGCTATTGCAATTATTCATTGAGCGATTAAAAAGTAAGTCGCCGCCGTCATTAGAACGATTAATTGCTATGGAAAAAAGATTAGCGGATAAGACTAGCGATCGCGGTTTGAACTATCTCAAGGAAAAATTAACTCCTGAAGTTGAAGGGGCTGATGGGATTGCACAGGACATAATTAGGAAAATCAATGAGTTTATGCCTAATGCTACACCTGACAAAAAGTTAATCCTATTAAGCCGTGTGGGAGGTTTGTATCCTTTCTTTCGTTCATCAGGATTACTTCGTCATCTTGATGGCAAGACGAGCAATCTACCGATCGTGCTGCTCTACCCAGGAGACAGACAAGATGTAAGTTCGCTATCATTTATGGGAGAACAAACCACCGATCGCGATTATCGTCCCCGTATTTATAGCTAGAAGCAAAGGCGGGTGTCGGCGCTTCGCGCCGACACCCGCAATTACCAATGGAGAAAACACGATGCTTGTTAAAGATATTTTTGCTAGGGACGTAACGCGGGACATTGCGCCTGTGGTCTATTTCCATGAACAGGAGCCAGCTAAATTATGGGAAGAGGTTTCGGAATATATCATCACGGGGGGCTATGCTGAAAATGACCCGCGCCATACTCGTACCAATCAGGGCATTCACGAGCAGTTTGTGCGTTTACTTAAGGCGATCGCCCAAGATTTAGAACAGCCGAATCGGTCAGGGACTACATTACCTGCTGCTTGGATTTCGGGGTTTTATGGTTCGGGGAAATCTAGCTTTGCGAAGTTGTTGGGACTTGCGCTAGACGATCGCCAAATGCCAAATGGACAAAAACTTGCTGATGCTTTATTGTCGCGGGATGATTCGCCTAAGTCCACCGAATTTAAGGAGGCTTGGCAAAAGTTAACCAAGCGGATCGAGGCGATCGCGGTGGTATTTGATATAGGCTCTTTAGCGCGGGAAAATGAAGATATCCATCAAGTTGCTAAACGCGAAATCCAGAAACGTTTGGGCTATTGCAAAACTAGTAATTATGTCGCTGAGCATGAACTGAAGTTAGAAATCGATGGGCGTTGGGATGCTTTTTTAGAATGTGCGATCACCACCATCGGTAAGCCTTGGGAGCAGATCAAAAATAGTGAATTAGCTGAAGAGGATTTCTCTCTGATTTTGCATCGTCTTGAGCCTGAAAAGTACATTGAGCCGATGAGTTGGATCGACAGTCGGGCGGGGAGTAGAACGGGGCTAGGTTCAGCCGTGGATGAAACGACTAAGGCGATCGCCGCCATGCTCAATCGTCGCGCTCCTAGCAAAACACTGTTTATTACCATTGATGAAGTCAGTCAATATATCCATCAAAATGACAATCGGATGCTGAAGTTACAGTCTTTTGTAGAAGATCTCGGTCAAAAACTGAAGGGGCGGGTGTGGCTGTTGGCAACGGGGCAACAACAACTAGAAGATGGCATCGATCAAGGGAATATTGGCAAGCTCAAGGATCGATTTCCGCCCAGATTTCGGGTGCATCTGACACCTGCGAATATTCGTGATGTTGTGCATAAACGTCTATTGCAAAAGTCACCTGTCCATGAAGCAGAGTTGCGAAATTTGTTTCAACAACATCGTTCCGATCTGAAGCTCTATGCCTATGGTTGTGAGAATATTTCGGAAGAGGATTTTCTAGAGGTTTATCCCCTGCTGCCCAACTACATCGATCTGTTTATGCAGATTACCAGTAGCTTGCGCTTGACCTCTACCCGTGTCAAAGGTGATGACTATGCCGTGCGCGGGTTGCTGCAAATGCTAGGAGAATTATTTCGGACACAAGGGCTAGGCGATCGCAAGCTGGGAGCTTTAGTCACCATTGATGCGATCTACGAGATTCAGCAGACGGCGTTGGATGTGGATACTCAAAATACGATGACACGGATCTTGGGAGATCGCGAAATTGTCGGTGATCAATTGGCGCTCAAAGTTGCCAAGGCGATCGCTTTATTACAACTAATTCAAGAATCTCAGCCAACGACAGCAAAATTGATTAGTCAATGCCTTTATGACAGCCTTGGTGTAGGTAACAATGAACCAGAGATACAGATTGCCCTCGATAAATTACGCGATCGCGGACATATTACCTACTCTGAGAAATTGGGTTATAAACTGCAAAGCTCCGCAGGGCAGGAATGGCAAAGAGAGCGTGATAGCGAGGGTGTGAATGATGAAAAAATGACCGCGATCTTGATGGAAAAACTCAAGGTGCTGATCGGCGATACTGAAAATCCTAAATATAAAGGACGTTCTTTCCGTTGGCAGGCTTACTTTAGCGATGAACGTCAGCGCAAGGATGAGCGCTTGATCTCACCTAATGATGTGGCGACAGCAATTGTCGATTTGCGCTATATCCGTGATGATCTCAAAGAAGATGTCACGATTTGGATTGCCCAGACTGGACAGGAAGCCTATCGCGATCGCCTGTTATGGGTAGTGGGGAATATCAGCGATATTCCTGAACTAGCGAGAAGACAGGTGCGATCGCGGCAAATGATCAGCAAATATCAAGGTCGATTTGCAGCGCTATCACCTAATAAGCAAAGGCTGTTGATCGAAGAACAGTCGGAAGCCGATCGCCTTGATTCAATTCTCAAAGAAGCTATCTCTAATGCCTTTGTGAGGGGAAGCTTCTATTTTCGGGGGCGGCAACTGGACGCGCAGGGGCTTACTTTTTCGAGTCTGTTGCAACACACCGCTGAGAGTATTTTACCTGATGTTTATCCCCATTTTCAGGACATGGCGATCGCCCCTAGCGAGTTAGAACAATTGTTCAAAAAACAACTTTCGGGCGTATCCCAGAAGTTTATGGAGAGGGAGTTGGGAATTTTGAGCCTAGATGCGGGGAAATATGTACCCACCTGTAATGGCGAAATTCCCACGCTGATCTATGAGGCAATAGCACGAAATAATGGTTTAGCGGGTAGTAGCCTATTAACAATATTTGGCAGTGCGCCCTATGGCTACGCCTCCGATCTTGTCCGTGCTTGTCTGTTGGGACTGCTACGAGCAAATAAAATTCGTATTCGTACCGAAAATCAGCAAATGATTAGTTCATACGCGGATGTGGGTGTGGAGGATTTATTTAAGAAAGAGCGCGATCTGAAAAAGGCGGAAATTTTACTTTCTACAGAAAGCGATATCACCGTGCGCGATCGCAATGCCATTTGTAAATTTTTTAATGACTATTTACAAGTAGAACTAGACCGTGAGAAAGAAGCGATCGCCGATGCCGTGTTTAAATATTTTCCCTATAAGGCTTCTCTATTACGGGAGTTAGAAGGGAAATATAACCGATTACCCTTACGGTTACAGGATGTCGCCGATCAAAACTATGACGATCGCCACCAACTCCCTGACAGCTTGCAAAAATTGCAAAAAGCCCTAACTGATTGCTGTCAATCGCGCCAAATTGAAGACACCGTAAGAGCCGTCAAACGACATTTAGAAGTTTTGCAAGATGGGATGCAGCGCCTAAGTATCGAAAATAGCGAACTGACTAATGAGGCGATCGCCCAAGTCAAAAAAGCCCATGATGTTTATATTCATTGCGTGGAACAGTTGCGCGGTATGGGCAAATTAGCAGACCTCGAACCGATGGCGATCGCCCTACGTCAACAACTGCAAGCGGAACGCCCTTGGCGCGATCTGACAAGTTTAACCCCTAGTATTGAGGCGATCGCCTTGCGCTATCGTGAGGTAAGGCATGACTTGCTTGATGCTCAATATCTCCAACTAGAAGCAGTGGCAGCAAGGGTAAAGACGAGACATGGCTTTGCGCGACTCAGTGAAGAAAAGGCTGACTATGTGATCCGTCCGATCCGACAGGCAGAGATTAAAACCACGATCGATGCTCTCTATCCGACGCTGATCCAGTTACGCGACTCGGCAATACGACAATTAGAGCAAGCAGAAATGGAAGCTAATGCCACTCTCGATCGCTTAATTTCGGAAGAGACTCAGGAGCAGGTTCTCACCCTTGATGTGCTTACGGATTTACGCAATCGTGAACTTCGCAATCCTGATGAGGTGAATGCCTTAGTCGATACCTTTCGCGATCGCTTATTGAAGCAGTTGGAAAATAAGAAAAATATACGGATTCGGTTGATCTAAATTTACTTACGGCTAATTGCCGTATATAATTAAAACTGACAACTCATCATTTTATTTTGATTTTATCTTGGGAGCCAAACCTATGAGTAGTCTCAAAACACCATCAAAAACTATTGCCAGATTAGAAGCTCGTGTTAGTCCAGAGATTAAAGCACTATGGCAAAAGGCGGCTGACCTTGAAGGACGCACCCTGACTGATTTTGTGATTGCCAGTGTCCAAGCCTCTGCTTGTCAAGCGATCGCCCGTCACCAATCGTTGAAGCTGAATTTAGAAGACAGTGAAACCTTTGTACAGGCAATCCTGAATCCTAGTGAACCCAATGCGCGATTAAGGGCGGCGGCGTTACGACATCAACAGGTGTTGAGGGGATAGTGGTTCTTAAAATTGAATCTTTTGATCGCCAAAAACACGATCGCAGCAGTTTTGATTGTGGCAATGAGAGTCTTAATCGCTATATTCATAAGCAAGCATCCCAAGATCTGAAAAAATACATTGCGTCTGTCTTTGTCCTTGTAGATGCGCCTGACGGTCAATCTAAAAATTACATTCTGGCTTACTATACTCTCTCAGCTTACACCGTTGAAGTTACGGATCTTGATGACAACTTTGCCAAAAATCTACCTCGATATCCCCAATTGCCAGCGACATTATTAGGTCGTCTAGCGGTGGATCTTCGTTATCGTGGTCAAGGATTTGGAGAGTTGATGTTAGTTGACGCTTTGCAAAAATCCCTTGATGTATCGCAGCAAGTTGCATCCTTAGCCGTGATTGCTGAAGCCTTGGATGAATCCGCCGTTAGCTTTTATCTGAAATATGGCTTTCAAAGATTTAAGCAGCACTCTATGAAACTCTATTTACCGATGAAATCGATTGCTCTCCTCTATGACCTACCTCACTCCTACAGCTAAATCTCAACTCTCCAAAACCATTCGCAATTTGCGCGATCGCCTGATTACTGACCTACACAACGCCGTGGAGTCCACATACCTGATGGGCGTAAAGCTAGAACAGGTGCAGCTAGATGAGGAGCGTCATTGTAAGCGGGAGAGGTTAGAGAAATATCTGGAAGAACTGGTGAAGGGGGATCTTGCGGTTCATAAGGGCAAGCAATCGCCAAAACTCAAACAGGAATTACGCGATCGCCATCGGCAGGATCTCGAAAAGTTGGCGGCGGCGACTTGGCTGAATCGGTTAGCGGTGATTAAGCATTTAGAGGCGATGGGGTTGCTGAAGCCCAAATTAGTTACAGGAGGATGGCAAAGCCCTGCGTTTAAGGAATTTCGGGACTATGCACCAGAGTTTTTGCAAGAGGAAGATCAGGGCTATGGGTTGCTGTTGCGATTGGTGTTTGATGAATTGGCGCTAGACTTGTCGGGTTTATTTGGGCGCGGCGGATTGAATGGCTATATTGAGCTTATTCCTATGCCTGCGTTGACTTTGCGGTATTTAGTGGAGGCGCTAGACAAGGTTGAGGCGGATGCTTGGCGTGATGATACGACCTTGGGATGGATCTATCAATATTGGAATGATCCTGAACGGGAGAGTATTGATCAAAAGATGAATGATGGCGGTAAGGTAGAGCCGCACGAAATCGCCAGTAAGACGCAAATGTTTACGGAGCGCTATATGGTGGAGTGGCTATTGCAAAATAGCTTGAATAATCAATGGCTCGATATTTGCGCGGCGAATGGTTGGGTTGCGGAGGCGGTGAGCGATCGCACTCTGGAAACTCTAGAAACAAGGCGACAGGATTGGCGACAAAGGCGGGAGGCGGGGGATGTGGCGCTAGATGAGTTGATGCCCATTGAGAATGAGCAAGAACAGCGTTGGAAGTATTGGGTGAGATCCCCCCTAGCCCCCCTTGTAAAGGGGGGAAAAGATTCTCTTGAAGTTTCTCCGCACAAGGAGGATGGAAGATCCCCCCTAACCCCCCTTGAAAAGGGGGGAAAAGATTCTCTTTCTCTTCTCCCCCCTTCACAAGGGGGGCTGGGGGGGATCGAAACCTTGCAACGTAGACAAACAGACTTGAATGAACAGAGTAGCCTTGATAAAGCTAATCTTTCCCTCCGCAACCTCAAACTCATCGATCCTGCCTGTGGGTCGGGGCATTTCCTTGTGATTGCTTTTGACTTGCTGTTTGCTTTTTATCAAGAAGAATTGCGGCATCGGGGGGAAGTTTGGTCGGATGCGGCGATCGCTAATAGCATCTTAGAGAATAATCTCTATGGGATTGATATTGATGCGCGGGCGGTGCAGATGGCGGCGGCGGCGTTGTGGCTGAAGGCGAAGGGGCTTTGTAAGGATGCTGCACCGAAGCAGATTAATCTGGTGGCGGCGAATTTGAATTTGGCGAATTTGCCGAAAGATGATCCTGAGTTGTTGAATTTTTATGATGAGGTGAAGCAGGAGACGGGGATTCCGCCGAAGTTGACGATGCAGATTGTGGAGGCGCTGAAGGGGGCGGATGTGTGGGGTAGTTTGCTGAAGGTGGATGGGGCGGTGACACAGGCGATCGCTGATTATGAAACACAGGTGAAGGTGTTGCTAGAGCCGCAGCAGGGTAGTTTGTTTGAGGGTTTTCGTCCTGCTCAGGCGCGATTAGATTTTGATAAGGCGCTGGCGCAGGTGACGGTGTTGGAGGCGTTGGAGAGGTTTTTGCAGCAGCGATCGCAGAGTGATGATCTGGGGGTGCGGCTGTGGGGTGAGCAGTTGGCGGCGGGGGTGAGGTTTGTGAGGATGGTGCGGGAAGGTCAGTATGATCTGGTAATTGGGAATCCGCCGTATCAGGGGACAAGTAAGATGGCGGATGCTGGTTATTTGTCGAAGCATTACCCCAAGGGGAAGGCGGATCTCTATGCGGCGTTTTTGCAGCGTGGTTTGGAGTTGGCAAAGGATGGTGGTTTTTCGGCGTTGCTGACGATGCGAAATTGGATGTTTATCAGTCAATATTCGGCAATTCGGGAGTTTTTGATTGAGAATTATGATCTGCGATTGTTAGGGGATATAGATCGCGGTGGTTTTGAGGCAATTGTTGATGAAGTTGTTTCTACGGTGATGAGTATTTTTGTAAAAAAGAATCCATCAGAATCTTTTAGTATTGCGATCCAACCGACTCCATTAGATGACAATTCAAGGGATAGCCAGCGAACGAATCGCAAACGGGCGGCGGTATTGGCTCATGTGGGAAGATATGAGTTCAAAACGCAAAATTTTAATGTCATCAAAGAAAAGCCTCTCATTTACTGGTGGGATGATGCCTTTCTTAAACTCTACGACAAAACTCCAAAATTAGGCGATGAAACAGATGTTAAGCAAGGAATGGCAACGGCAAATAATACTAGATTCCTTCGCTATCCTTGGGAGATAAACCCGAATGAACTATTTATTTGTCCCATAGATGATTTATCAGAATTACCTCAATATAAATGGGTTCCTTATATTAAAGGAGCGTCTGGAAAGTCGTGGTTTGAACCACTTGATATAGTTATACGTTGGGAAAATTCTGCTATTGAAAAGCAAATTCTATATGACTATTTCGGCTCTAAAGGAGGTGGAAATGGTATGCCAAGCCGTTCTTTTTACTTTAGGAAAGGCATTGCTTTCTCTATGATAGGATCTTCATTTAGAGGTAGGATACATAGATATAAGAGTGTATTTGGGAATAAAGGATCATCTATTTTTCCAGAAAGATTTGCAAACTGTCTTTGTCTAATCAACAGTAATTTGTCACAAGAAATTTTAATCTCACTAAATCCCAGTGTAGGTTTTGAAGTTGGAGATGTAAACCGACTTCCATTATTCCCCATAGAATCCGCAGACGAGATATTTAGAGAACTTGAAAAAGCATTTAGCGAACATGAAGCAGGACGCGAGACATCCGTAGAATTTATTAGCCCCCGACCTAGCCCTTGGCGCACCGCCCAAACATGGGCGCAAACCGCCGTAGACCGACCCGCAGGCACACCCCTCCCTCCCTACCATCCCGAATACGACCCACCCACCGCGCAAGACTTTATTTCCTACGCTGTGGGGTTAGCATTGGGACGGTTTGGAAGACCCTCATCCCCCCAGCCCCCTTCTCCCAGAACGGGAGAAGGGGGAGCAAGAGAATTTGCTCCCCTCTCCCTCAATGGGAGAGGGGCTGGGGGTGAGGGTCTTTCTATCCTCTACC
Organism: Pseudanabaena biceps PCC 7429; assembly: GCF_000332215.1. GTDB lineage: Bacteria > Cyanobacteriota > Cyanobacteriia > Pseudanabaenales > Pseudanabaenaceae > Pseudanabaena > Pseudanabaena biceps. Next base: position 19,300 of record NZ_ALWB01000018.1, on the reverse strand, counting down.
TCTCCGCCTATAGCCAAGACCTCCCCGAAATCGGCGATCGCCTCACCCACCCCGCCGCCGCCCCCATCCATCAGGCATGGGCAGAACATGGCGCAAATATCTCTAAAAAAACACTCCGCGAATGGTTACGCCAAGACTACTTCAAAGAAGACCACCTCAAACGCTACGACCAACGCCCGATCTACTTCCCCATCTCATCCACCAAAAAGAACTTTGTCGCGATCATCCCCATCCACCAATGGACAGACAACACCCTGCAAACCCTCCTCGCTGACCACCTCCTCCCCGACCAAAACCACCTCCTCGGTGAGATCAACGACCTCATGGCGGCGCGTAACCAAGCTGACACTAAGGCAAGAGCCACAGCCGAAAAACGCTATAGCGAACTAATCAAACTCCAAGAAGAACTGCAAGACCTGATCACCAAAGTCCAAGCGATCGCCGAACGTGGCGCACCACCCACCAAACCCAGTGATCCACCCCGTGAAGTCGATGCCACCTTCAAAATGGATCTCGATGACGGCGTAATGATCAACAGCGCCACCCTCTGGACATTGCTCGAACCCCAATGGAACAAGCCCAAAACATGGTGGTCAGAACTCAGCACCGCCCAAAACAAAAAAGACTATGACTGGTCACACCTCGCCGCCCGCTATTTCCCCAGCCGCGTCGATGAAAAATGCCAAAAAGACCCATCCCTAGCCGTCGCCCACAGTCTCTTCTGGAAATATCACCCCGCCAAAGCCTACGAGTGGGAACTGCGTTTGCAGGATGAAATATCTCCCGATTTCCACATCGAAGAACCCGATTCTCAATCTCTACGCGATGCGTTTATCAAAGACAATCCTGAGCTAGTTTTAGACTTACGACAAAAGGAACAAAAACGCAGGGAACGCAAAAAGAATAAAGAAGAAGATCTTTTACTCCTTGAATTGGAAGAAGAAACCGTGCCGCAGGGGTAGAGCATTTGCGCCCCAATCTCGCAACTCCTCGCGACAATCTCCATTTGCAAATGTTCTACCCTCTTTATGCGTGATTCTCCTTTCAACATCAAAGAGGGCAAAGCATTCCTGTTTAAAAATGGTTGCCACAAGCCAAGATAGTCGCAGGAATGCTATGCCCCTACGATTCGTTTTTTTTCTTTAGGCGATCGCATAGCCAGAAACTTGGCGAATATATACAGGCTGAAAACCAATCACGATATCTTCCTTTGGTACACCCTTGTCTACAAGAGCTTGACCTATATCGATTTCAGTATTGTTAATTTGAATCCAAATCTTGCCATTTTTAATATCTAAATGCATAGAACAACCGTAAATCCTTTCTTTCTTGTTCCAACCAACACCTAGAACTTGATAATGATCCTGTTCCGTATCAAATAGGGTTTGAATCTCAATATCGCCATAGGATGGTTTATAGGATGCATATTGGCTAAGGATTTGTTTGACAATCGCACGATATTTGGCAATTTTCTCTAGATTTTCCATGTGACAATCACCTCATTTTCGATATCATAAACTAAGATTTCGGGTTGATATTCGGCAATAACCATACGCGCAAATTCCTTTTGAAAGAAAGTTCGATAAGCGTTATCTGGCACAGCTAGAAACAGTTTTCGATCTGGATCTCCTACTTTTAATGCTACTCGATAGTTTAGAAATTGTCCCATTGCCAAATGAAAGTCAGTAAGCGATGAAGGATTGATAAAACTTTTAATCTCTACAGCAATTTTTTCGTTATTTCGTTCAGCCGCAATTAATTTTTCGGCTCCAAGATCAATATAAATTTCAACGCCTCCTATTTTCAAAAACAATGGATCTTCCGTAATTATCCAACCATCTTTGACTAGGGCATTCCTGACCGCATCATGAAATAAATCTCTTGCCATGTCCTTTATCCTTAACGACTATAATACTTCGCTCCATTCATCCCAAGTTGGAGTCATTAAATCCTCATAATATTTCACCTTTCCTCGCAGGGGTGCAAATAGTTCCCTAGTGCTGACTGATTTCTGGTATTTAGAAACCTTAAATAGCGGCTTGCCATTATCAATAATAATAATGTCCTCATTATTTTGATTTAAGCTTTCTAAAATGCTCTCAAACTGCGTCTTAAACTGTGTTTTGGTAATTTCCATGACTTTTCTCCCGTAATAAATGAGTAAGCCGTGAATAAACTGTTACGATCATTTTCGCACAAAGCAAAAATATTGCTCATTTTCTATGTCCGCGATCGCCAGTTATCTTGAAAACGACATTAAAGAAACCATCCGCCGTCAGGGAATTGTCCTTTGGCTCGATGCCGATAGTCGCTATACCGAATTTGTCGATCGCCTGATCACTCGTCATCAAACAGGTGATTTTGATTTTCCTGTGGTGGGTTTTCGGGGTAGCTATCTGGAAATTTTGCTGCAACTAGAAAACTATGGCAATGGACTCGATCCTGAACCGTTATTAATTCATTTGCCAAACCACAACACTAATACGGTTAAGCAAACACCACTATTAGAACTATATCGGGCTGGTAAACGCTACGAAAAAGCCCTGAATACTCTTGTGCGTGAGGCGGTCACGGGTAAAGTCGCCCCCGATGCGATCGCTGATTTGCTCAAAACTCCCGACCTCACTCTAGCAGGGGCGGAAACTTGGCTAGATCAGGAATTAAATCGACATAATTCTCATAATTCTAAAACTGGTAATATCCGTAGTTATTTGGCAGGATTAGACCATCAATGGATTCTCGATGGTTTGCTCGATCACAATAGCAATCTCCGCACCAAAATCCATAGCGCATCTGAGCTAAATATTCTCATCGAACATCTCTATATTCATACAGGGATGGATATTACCTTTTTGCAGTTCTTCCTTAAAGATGATCCTGTAGATATAGATCGTCTAGAACTTGCCTTTGTCGCTTGGTTGATGTGTGTGGAATATACCAACGACCTCACCCGATCGCCCTATTTACCACAATTACAGCCATTGCGATCGCTCCCAAAACCTTTACAAGCGCAATGTCAAAATCTAATTAATCATCTACGCGATCGCTATCCCATCCGCTACATGGCGATCTCTGAAGAAGTAGAAGCAAAAATCAAGCCTGAATTTGACCAGATCTCTCCCAATGACCTCGGTAAGATTGACACCTTCGCCACTGAAGATCGGGTGATGCTCAATGCATCTATTCAAGCCTTGCTCACTCAAAATTGGCAACAGGCGAGCATCTGGGGGCGATCGCGGATTAATGCTCCTTCCCTATGGATACAGCAGGATTCACAAAAACGCCGCCTTTGGGGTTGGGTGTTAATAGCAGCACAGTTTGGACAGATAATTGCTCAACAAAATCATGTCTTAAACGGAGTGGAAACCCTACGAGAAGCACTTGATATCTATACCCAAAAAGCTTGGATTGTGGATTATTACCATCGTCGCTTTGAGCAACTACGGTTGCAAATGTCAAATAGTAACTTGCCACAATTTGCGTCAATGGTGACGGTGACTAATTTTTTGCGGCAGCTTTATCGTGACTGGGCTGATGATTTGGCGAGGGGTTTTGCCAAACTTTGCGATCAGGTTGGGTTCCTACCTGAAGAAGAATTACAACAGCGCTATATCTTTGAGCGTTACTGTCTGCCATTAATTACTACTCCAGAGAAGGATGGCGCGAAGCGCCATCCTTCTCTAGGACAAGTTGAGCAAGGTGATCGCGTTGCTATTTTCTTAGTTGATGCCTTTCGCTATGAAATGGCAATGGAACTGATGAACAAATTAAATAAAGAGGATTTCCAGACTAACCTGATTGGTTGCTATGCCGAACTACCAACGATTACGGCGATGGGCATGAATGCGATCGCCCCTGTGTCGAGTGATGGCAAAATCCGCTTACCCGATGGTAAAGATTTTAGTAAAGGGATTAAGGCGGGAGAATATACTGTCAAAGATCCTGATAGTCGGGCGCGGGTGATCGGCGATCGCACATTTAGTTCTAGTCGTGATCGACATTCGTTATCTAGTCTCTCGCTGCAACAGGTCGCGCAATCAACGAGTGAGACTTTAGGAAGTCTATCTAAAAATGCCGCCTTGCTCGTAATCCATAGTCGAGAAATCGATGATGCGGGTGAAGCAAATATGGGGCTGATTGCCTTCACCACTTGGATTCAACAACTGAAAGCAGCGATTAATAATCTCCAAAAGATTGGGATTCATACCTGCATCCTCACCGCCGATCATGGCTTCATGCTCCTTGATCACACCGTCAAAGAAGTGGAATATGCCACCGCCACCCGCCGCTATGTGCGTCTTGATGATTACCGCCGCGAGGCTGATTGTGTATCCGTGCCTTTGCGATCGCTAAATTATGAAGGTCAAGAGGGCTATCTACTATTTCGGAATGATACTGCCATTTTTAAGGGTAGAACTAAACTGAGTAATGCTTCTTTTGCTCATGGAGGTAATAGTTTACAGGAGCGAGTAATTCCTGTCCTGACCGTCACTAAGCAATCAGTCACTAAGCGATCATCTGTTAAAACTAAGCGTGTTAAATCGCAAACACAGATTCAAGATTCTCTTCAAGATCCGAGTACTATTACGGAAGCGATCGCTATAGATATGGTTATTATTGAGCCTGTAGCAAGTTTATCTACAAGCGATCGCTGGCAAGATAATTTTGATGATCCTGCGATCATCAAGGTATTTGAACATCTAGAAAAACATGGCGCGATCGTGGAAACTGAACTTGTGCAAATGCTTGGCTCATCACGCAAAGCGCGGAGCTTTTCCCTCAAGTTTGAGGAATTTGTCAAGCAGATCCCCTTTGGGGTTCAAGTTGAAAATGTCGCTTCTGGCAAGCGGTATATTAAGAGATAACCCTCACCCCCCAGCCCCCTCTCCCATTAAGGGCGAGGGGGAGTAAGACTAATTTCTTGTTCCCCTCTCCTTTTTTGGGAGAGGGGCTAGGGGTGAGGGTCTTATAATCTTCCATGTAACGTCAGTTAAAAAATAAAACTGTGTAGCTATGAATTTGAGTGCTAAGGATACCGAACATGTTTTTGAAAAGTTGCGATCGGGAGTTGTGCCAGAACGGGGACTAGAAGCATTTGCTGTCGGCATAGATCGATCTCGTAAGGAAATCCAACGCCAACTCGAACTCGCTGCTGATGGTGAAGGCGTGTTTAAGTTTTTGCGAGGTGGTTATGGTTGCGGTAAAACCTTTATGTCTCGCCTTGCCACCCTCGAAGCCCGCGATCGTGGCTTTGCCACTAGTTTTATTGTCGTTTCCGATAATGATTTGCACTTCCATAAATTTGATGATGTCTATCGCAAAGCCGTACAGGAGCTTGGCACAAATGTATGCCCAAGGGGGGCACTAGGCGATATTCTCGATCGCTGGATTGCGAGAGTTGAAGATATGCTGATCGCTGGGGGCAAGGATGAAGACGATCCTAATTTTGATGATGCCGTGCGCGATCGCCTCGATGAAGAACTTGCTTCCATGACAGGGGGGCAAGTTCCTGAAGACATGACACGAGTATTGCGAACCATCTTTACCCTCAAGCAACAGGGAAACTTTGCCGAAGCCAGCGCCCTCATTTCTTGGCTATCAGGCAGTGAAAATGTCGCGGCAAGCGCCAAAAAAATTGCAGGGATTAAAGGCGATATTGGCAGCCGTGAAGCCCTCGACTATTTACTTGGCATTTTGCAGATCGTCAAGGCGGCAGGTTACAAGGGCTGGGCGATCGTCATTGATGAAGCGGAAACAATTTTACGAATGCGTCAAGATGTGCGCGGTAAATCCTTAAATGGCATTAGACAAATCTGTGATGCCGCCGATCGCTTTCATGGGTTGCTATGGATTTTTACAGGTACGCCCGACTTTTTTGATACAAAACGTGGCATTGCGGGACTAACGCCTCTTCACGATCGCATCAAGTTTGAAACCTATAGCGGCTTTAGTAGTCCGCGTCAGCCCCAATTGGAACTCACCCCCTTTGATGCTATTCGTTTAAAGGAAGTTGCCCTCAGACTGCGTGAACTTTTTAACGCTGGCGATCGCATTCATTTGGAACGAAAAATCACCCTTGAATTTATCGATCGCCTGATTGCAGAAGTAACTAAAGGCTTTAAAGGCGATGTGGGCGTAGTGCCACGTCAATTCTTACGGCAATATGTGAATCTTCTGGATTTGGTTATTGATAACCCTGACTTCGAGCCGATCAGTGCCTTATCTCTGCCCGAAGATACCCTCAATGACTATGAGCTCCGCATCAAGTCAGGCTTGCCCTATTGCGATCCTGAACCAGAAGAAAATGAAGTTTACGCCGTTGTTGAATTTTAATCATGCGTTCCACTTTTGCCAGATTTCCGCCCCGCTTACAACAGGCGATTGCCGATCGCCTCGGTTGGTCATCCTTGCGTCCAGTCCAAGAACTTGCAGGTCAAGCAATCCTTGATGGTAAAAATGCGATCGTGCTTGCTCCCACCGCAGGGGGGAAAACTGAAGCCGCCATATTTCCTCTATTAGCCAATCTAATCGAGCATGAATCACAGGGCGTAGGCATACTCTATATTGCGCCGATCAAAGCCCTGCTCAATAATCAATGCAATCGCTTTGCTACCTATACCGAAATGGTTGGTTTGCGTAGTTTTGTATGGCATGGCGATATTAAAGGCAAAGATAAGCAAGCCTTTCTCAAAGAACCTGCCGAAGTTCTACTCACCACTCCCGAATCTCTCGAAGTGATGCTGCTATCAGCCAAAGTCCCTCATGTGAGACTATTTGGCGATCTCCGTGCTGTAATTATTGATGAAATCCATGCCCTCGCAGGTAGTGATCGCGGGACACATTTACTTTCAGTTCTAGAGCGGCTGATTACCGCCGCAAATCAAGATTTACCTACTAATCAAAAGTGCGATGTGCAGCGAGTTGGACTGAGCGCCACTGTGGGCAATCCAGAGCAAATTCTCAACTGGATGCAAGGCTCATCACAGCGCCAAAGAATCGTGATTGATCCGCCAAAAATTCCTGCTAAGCGTGAAATTGCAATCCTACAGCGTAATGAGATCGGCGCGATCGCCCGTGAAGCTAGTCGCAAAGCACAAGGTAATAAAAGCCTATTCTTTTGTCAAAGTCGAGCGCTTGCGGAAGATGTCGCGGAACGAATGCGCGATCGCGGCACAGATGTATTTGTGCATCATAGTTCTGTCTCCCGCATTGAACGCGAAATCGCCGAAGAGAATTTTCAAAAGGGAATGAATGCTTGCATTCTCTGTACGAGTACCCTCGAATTAGGAATTGATATTGGCGATCTTGATCTTGTTCTCCAAGCCAATGCTCCTAGTACTGTGTCATCATTTTTACAAAGATTAGGACGCACAGGCAGACGCGCAGGTAAGGCAGCAAATACCACCTTTTATTGTGAAAATATTGAGACAGTTTTACAAGCGATCGCTATTGTTGAATTAGCACGATCGGGCTGGGTGGAGTCTGTAAAGTGTCATAACCGCACATGGACAGTTTTAGTCCATCAATTACTAGCGCTCACCTTGCAATTTGGAGCGATTAGTCCCGAACTTGCTTGGGAGCAATTATCTCTAATTCCTGATTTTCAGGGCATCGCGGAGACAGAATATCAAATCTTGATTCAGCATGGCATTAGGGAAGGTTATTTTTTTCAGTCGGGCGGCTTACTATCCATCGGTGAAAGAGCCGAGAAGATATTTGGGCGCAAAAACTGTATGGAACTCTATGCCGTATTCAGTAGCCCCGTTCTCTATAAAGTCAAGACCGCAGCAGGTTATACCGTTGGTTCTCTAGAACAAGACTTTGCCGATAAATTAGTTCCAAGTATGAGTTCTTTCCTCTTAGGTGGCAAGGCTTGGCTAGTTGAAGCGATCGATCACAAGGAACGCTCAATTCGCGTAGTTCTCTCTCCAAAAGGTAAAAAGCCAAACTGGAATAGTTTTTCGCCGCAAATCCTCAGCTATGAACTCTGTCAAAAAATTTACGAGATCCTCACTACCGACATCGACTATCCCTACATCGACGCTCAATCTCGTTATGCAATCACAGAAAAACGTGAAGATCTGGGTGTACTACTCAGTCAGCAATCTTTCACGGCGATCGATGATGGCGATCGCGTTACATGGTGGACATTTGCAGGGGGACAAATTAATTACACGATCAAATATCTCCTTGCCGATCTCCGCCCTGAATGGAAAGTAATTGCTGATAATTTTAAAATTGGGATCGAAGGTTCTGATGTGAGTGTTCAGTTATTGCGATCGGCTTTAGATAGATTGCGATCGTCTTTCGATTGGCAAAGCGAAGCACATCGTTCCAATATCCTTGCTCAACTTCCTCTCTATCGCTTTAGTAAGTTTCAACCTCTACTCCCCGAAGCTTATGCTCTTGAGACTATTGAACGTTATCTACTTAATTGGGAAAGTGCTAGCAGTTTCTTAAAGCGTTTTACCAATTAGGGGTAATATTCAACCTGCACCAATTGCCAAATTTCTGCGGACGTGACTTGAGTAAGTTCAAGAACAGTAATCAAGTCTTTGCGATTGCGGACAGTCGCCAACATTCCAACTTGAGGAAGAGTTGTTGCAGTAGTGGTAGCCATACTTCGTAAATCTCTGGTGCTTTGAACTTACAGGCGATCGCCTTTGATAGTGACTAGTCTAATCTGATAATGACTTATTTTTCGCGATTTCATCATTATTAAGAAAGATTTTGATTTTAAGGCTATTCGCCCGAATATTGGAATAACTAGCTATATTTAGATTTAATGATTAATTTAGAATGTATTTAAATCTCCAAGTTTTACTTTTAAGTTTTTTCTGGATTTTACAAGCAAGCATAAATTCTAATTCATGTCATACACGGGATTTTCGACTCCTTCGATCGCAATTATTAATCAAATTCAAACTTTGCTCAAAGAGAGGTACAAAGAAGGATTTCCCGTTATTAAAGAAATTATTCAGAATGCTAACGATGGGGGGGCAAGTACATTGCATATCGCCCTAGTGCAAAATCTCAAATCAAAAAGTCTTAACCCTGATATCAGTCACCCACTGCTAAAAAGACCAGCTCTAGTTTTTATCAATAATGGAGATTTTTCAGATAAAGATGAACGCGCTATACTTTGGTTTGGTGCGGATCTTAATGCATCGGATACCAGTAAGGTTGGTAAGTTTGGCTTAGGACAGAAGAGTATCTTCCATTTTTGTGAAGCATTTTTCTACTTAGCAAAGTCGAGTAAAGAAAAAGAGTATCAAGCCTTCGTTAATCCTTGGGCAAAGCAAGTTGACCCAATGAATCCAGTCTGGCAGGATATCCAACGCCCAGATTGGGAGGGAATATCGTCAACAGACAGACAATATTTAACGGATTACTTACAGGCGCAAGGGCTAATTCAAGCAGATCAGCAGTTTTTTGTTTTATGGATACCTTTGCGTCAAGAGTCAGATCGCGATCGCTGGATTTTGTCAAATACCTATCCCAATATTGATTCTATAAGCCATCACCTTTCAGAAAGGCTAGATGTAAAAGTTGCGACTCTACTGCCTATGCTGCGATCGCTAAACACGGTGAATTACTGGATTGCATCTGACTCAGGTAGACTGGAAAAGCAGTTTAGTGTATCTCAGCGTCATGATAGTGAATCAAGCGATCGGGATTCTCTAGAGCCAAACATAGTGAGATCTTTTGATGGAGGGGTAAATAGATCTGACAATCAAGATTTTGTTCAGTATCTCGGCAAAGAGATTAAGCTAGAAAATAATTTAGTAAAAACGATTTACGACTCTCCAAATTGGCCACAAAGACTTACAGAGGATGATAAAGGCAACCCTAAAAATACTCCAGACAAGCCTGATTCTCATTGTTCTGCGATCATTTCACGCACAAAATCTTCCGCTCAAACAGGGAAATTGTTAATTCAATGGGCAGTCTTTTTGCCCGTTGCAGACGATGAGAGAGATATAGCTGAGTTTGAACAAATCGACATTGATAGCAAGTGGGACTATACGTTTTTACTGCATGGCTATTTTTTTCTTGACTCTGGGCGGCGCTACATTGAGTTCCTAAAAGGAGTTCGTGATGGAATAGAAGAGGTAGAGTCACCAATCGCAAGACAATGGAACGAGTTTTTAGTTGCAAAAGGCACGTTACCACTAGCTTTAAGTGCGTTATGGAATTTTATTGAGAATTTACAAATACCTGAAGAGGAAATATCGTTAATATGTTCGGCGATCGCGCAGTCTTCCTTGTATAAGAGCCAAATCTTTAAATCAGGTCTTTGCCTGAATTCAGCGATCGTCTATCGTATTCATCGATCTGGAAATCGTTGGCATTTAGTCGATCATAGATCTAAGCCAATGCGTTCTTTACCTACTATTCCTTCTAAGCAAATTTGGCAAACATTACCACAGTTGAGTAAGTATGCAGAAGATTACTTTTTGATCGATCCAAAAAAATCTAATCTTTTTGATAGTCACTTATGGGGACATTGGCGATCGCAGGAAATTTCACAATTAATTGATTGTCAACTTGATCTAAATTCAATGTCAGATTTAGACAAACAAGAAGTTTTTAATTTCATAGTTAGTGTTTTAGAATCTGTTTCTGATAAAAAACAATTAATTTTGGCAATAAATAAAGATGCTCAAGATGCTCAATTTATTAAAGCTAAAGTAATCCAGCAAAATACAAGTACTAATTACCGTTACCTATCTATTAGAGAGCTAGAAAATGCTCAACAGGAAAAGAGAATATTTATAGATACTACTTACTACTCTCAAGACTGGGCGACTGCTCTGGCTGAGGCATTAAGCGATACACAAATTTTTCTCGTTGAGCAACGCATAGCTCTCATCCTTTTTGAGGAAACGATTAGAGAATGTAATCGAAGTTCCTGTCTAGACTTTCTTAGGCTAAAACCTAAGCTATCAAGTCTAGGCGATCGTCAAAACTTACTAAGGAAATTAATCTAACTATGAATACTATCAACATTGGTTTACATACAAATTTTTACGAAATCAGATTTTTATTACATGGCGATCGCGATCGCTACGATAGTCAAGAGATTCTGTATATTGTCTCAGAATCAGAGCAAAGCAACTTGTGGGTTGCAATTGCAAGAACAGTTATTGAAACTTGGCGTATTTTAGATTCAAAAATTGCAGATACCATACCTAAAGGACAATGGGCGAGTTTAAGGATTCAAGAACTAATATTAAGCAATATTCTTGACAGAATTCAGCCAACTCTGATTAATCCTCGTCTTTTATCCGCTCAAGAAAGAGATGAACTACTAAGACAGGTTAGTAGTTTCAATCGACAAGATCTATGGCGCAGTCTGAAGTTGCATGAAACAACTACGGGTAGCTTTACTCAAATTAATGAGCATACTTATAGAGTCAATCCTAACTTTGACTTAGATCCGCTTTTAGCAGAAGTAGTAATACTAGTTCAAAATACCCAAAGACCTGATTGGATTCCAGAATGGACTCCACAAAGTGCTATTAATTTTATTGTTAAACAGCCTAACCCAGCACATTATGCCGAAATACTACTAAGGCTCTTTCCTCAAGCCACGGATGAACAAAAGAGAATCTTGAGATCAACCTCATGGCTCCCTTTGCAGTCAGGTGAAGTAGTTGCTCCTACAAATGTTGTTTTCTGCTCTGTCAAAGAATTACAGATTTTGGAAGAAGGCTTAGAGCGTATTCTTAGTATTGATAGAAGTAGTAATCTAGTGACTTTATCAATGCTTGCTGATGGCGTTAGAAATGCACTTAGAACTCAGAAAAATTTAAGGGATATATGCACTGATTGGTTTGAGAACAACATCTTGAGCTTTTTGCTAGATCAAGCTTACTTTCCTAATGTTTCTAATAATTGTCCTCTCATTCTAGATACGCTAAGAATACTTCAAGATAGAAGTCAAACAGTCTCCACTCCTAATTTTGGTAAACTACAAAATTCTAAATGGCTTATTGATATTGATAATAGACCTGTAACCCCTCAGCAGGTTATAAATTATCCTGAATTAAACAGAGAAATATCGGAAATATTATCTCCTAAGGAAATACGTGATATTTGCGATTATGTTACACCCAGACTCTTACAGAATGATATTGATGTTTGTCTAAATGATTCTAGATTAAAAACCCTATTCACTTCTGGCGAAGCTGCATTACAACAAATTGGAGTAGTAATTGGTTTAGTTGATAACTATTGGATAGGTGATTTGATTCAAGATAATTTGGATATTAGAGATTTTCGTGGGATTTTAGATGGATTTGAAGAGTTTCCAATTTTGACTCTAACCAATAGAATGTCTGAAGAGCAATTCAAGGAATATTTTTTACCCGAAATATTAAAACCAATTAGTAATACTAATGTTTTAACAAACGTATTAAATTGGATTACTAATAATCATGCATCTGCTTCAAATAGGTCAGTTAGGATTTTTAATCAATACTTAACTTTAGCTTGTAAGTATCCTCAATTTCGTGACAAAATATTGCCTAATATCAAACTATTAAACTCTTTGGGTCAATGGGAAAATCCTTCTAAGCTATGCGATGGAAAGCAATTTACTGGCATTATTCTAGAATCTATTTTAAGCTCAGAACAGAGAGATATCCTTGCTTCTTATTTGGACTCTAAAATCAACCCAAAAACGACATCAGGTATATTAGCAGTAAGTTCTTCTAATTCCAAAAACAACTTAAATTTTCCAACAAATCAGAACGCAAATATTTTAGAAAAATACTTCCGATCTTGGCTTCCCTATATTTCTTCTGAACTTATAGGTTTATTTGTATGTCTATTAACTGGCTCTGATGTACAGACTAGACAACTTGCACAAGGTTACCTTCAAAGGAGAGATTTTGAAGAATTAAGGGATAGATTAGTCTTTGGTACTGATGTTAAAAGTAGACGCTTTGTAATTAGGATTGTATCTGATAGCAATCAAACTATTGAGGTGCAAAATTTACTAGATAATTGTATAAGTGCAATGAGAGTTTCGAGCGAAAATCTAGAACATATATTTATTGGAAACTTAAATTATGCAACTACTCAAATTTCTCTTAGACAACTTACCGTAACTAATAGCAACTCACATCAGTTGAAGGATATCTTATTTAGATCAGTCAAAAAATTTGGTGACATCACTGGCTCTAGTCAGCGCATTGAAGAAGTTTGGGAAGATATTCGTACATCTAGGCAATTAGATATTGAGGTAACTAGAAAGCATATTCTTGAAGATTTACGTCATACTCTGGATACCTTAGGCGTTAAAAATAGAAACGACGAACTCAAGCAAAAATTGAAGAGATGGGAAGAGCTACGCTATCAACTCACTGCCGAAGAAAGGCAAAGCTCACCTGCTTTAAGAGCAAGACAGTCTATTAAGCAAGAAGAAATTAGTAAAACTATTACTGAGATTGAGAATCTAGTGACTAATAATCTAGATGTCAGTCATCATGTTTTGGAATCAATTCGTTGCAAAATTGGTTGCGGACAATATGGTTATGATGTAAATAGTATTCCCTTTGAACTATTTCAAAACGCTGATGATGCGTTAACAGAGTTACTAGGAATGACAAACAATGCACTAGATGATCGAAAGAGAACTTTTGTATTTGAAATAAGTCTTCAAGGGCTGAGAATCATGCACTGGGGAAGACCTATAAATGTATTTAATTTACCAAATGCTGGAGCTAATAATGATTTTAGCGATCGCGGTTTTGATCGTGACCTGTTAAAGATGTTATCTTTCAACATCTCTGATAAGTCAGAGAATGTAACTGGAAAATTTGGATTAGGATTTAAGTCAGTTTATCTGATCTGTAATGAACCTAAAGTCATCAGTGGAGATATGAGCTTTTCCATTGAATCTGGCTTGTTACCTGTGGCTTTGCCTAGAACTAATCAAGCAGAACAAGATTATCAATTAATAAAAGGTTATAAACAGAGCCTAACAGAGATAGTTCCCAATTTAGACGGATTGGGCGGTACTTTAATCGATCTACCTTTTGTTCAAAGTTTGAATACCAACCCTCAAGAAATCACTCATGAATTTAAGACCTCTCTTGGTCTATTACTAGCTTTTTCTAGATCGCTTAAGAAATGCAAGTTTGCTGACCGATCTCAAGATAGGGTAGTGGACATCAACTGGAATGCAACCAACCTTTTCAATAGTAACCGCATTGCAGTGGGTCAGATCAAGCTTAATAATGAGCAAGGGTGGCAAACGCACAATACTCTATGTTTTCAATTAGACGATGCAGAAATTGCGATCGTATTTCCTCAGAATCTATCAGATAACAGATCCCCTCTGAAAGATATACCAACTTTTTGGGTAACTGCTCCTACCAAGGAGAAATTAAGTTTGCGTTTTGCTATTAATGGAAAGTTTGACATAACCACTGGCAGAACTAGCTTAGATCGTAACTCTCCTAATAATTTAGCAACTGCCCAAAATATTGGTAAAAGTCTAGCAGACGCATTAATCCATCTTTTTGACTCGACTCAAACTAGTCTTGCATCTTTAATTGAGGCGCTACAAATTGATAATAATGTCAGTGCCTATGAATTCTGGCAGTTTATATGCGAAGTGTTAGTAGTTGATTGGCTTAAAAAAGATCTTGACGAATCAGCAAAAAGCATTCTTAAAGCTATATTTGGTCAAAGTATAGGACAACTTATAACTAGACATCGTGCATTGCCAAATGGCTTGTCTGGTAGCTATCAATGCTTAGTTTCTGTTCCAGATGTAAAATACGTTCTTCAGGGATTTATCTCTAAGCAAGATTATGAAGAATATTTTCGACTGATTACATCTTGGTCAGGATTTCAATCAAATTATTCACCGAATAAAGTTGTAAATGCTAGCAATTGGGAAATAGTTAGAAGATTATTGGGCAGTTCAATATCAAATAGATCACCTAGAACTGTCAGTTTTCATAATATTTTATCTTGGGAAATTGGCGTAGAAGATGTAAATTCTATTACCCCTGATCAAGCTTCGCGTGTTGGAGAAGTTTTAACAGACGAGCTTTTAAGAAAAATTCAAATATCTGAATCTGGTGAATATCAGGAGATCAGAAATATTTTGCAAACCGCACTATTTTGCAATCAAAATGGTGAATATATTAATCCATCTAATATTTTAATTTGTGACGCAAGGGAGCGAGAAGAGCAACTATTAGCTGCATTTGCCCCTAATGATCGCTTACTAAACGAAAATTACATAGATAGTGGAAGAACTTTTTTCTTAATATGTCGGGAACGAAGAGAAACGATTAGCCCTGAAGAAATGACTGGATGGGCAATCCGTGCGAATACTAGTGAAATGCAAAATGCTGTTCTTGAATATCTGAATAAGGGAGAGAAGAAACAATTATTTACTGAGATATTGAAAAATTCAAAAAATTCAATTATTGGAACTTGGATGGAAAACAACCAAGCTATTCAGGCAATATTAACTGTTAATGCCTATCAGTTGAGAGTTAATGAAGCGATCGAAGGTAAACGTTCTTGGGATCAAATAACTGGTGATAGTAACAATTTAGCTGGATATATACCTAATAATAACGACTACGAGCCTAATGATATAGTTTTGGCAAACCCTGATGACCTCTTGCGTAGAATCTCTGAATGGTGGCAAGACAACTATAGTCGGGAGATAGACAAGTACAATCAACGCCTTTACCCTAAGCCGTTTGATGACTTTTGTAACCTAATTCAACAAGAAGATCGCAGTGCTTGGATGATGTTATTCTTTCTTGGATTTACCCACAAAATGGGAAGAACTAAGCATGAATCTCATCGAAACTTTATCCGTTTTTGTCTGCACAATGGTTGGTGGGATATTTTCTCAAGACCAGATCCACAGAACCTTTATAGCGACTGGATGAATGTTCTTGATCAATATATCGATCCGCAGGTTGATCGTACTCAATGGAATTATTGGATGGAAAAATTTCCATCTATTTACCGTACTGCCAGATATCTGGATCAGTACATACACATCTTTAAAACAATTGATCAACACACATTTATTAATCTAGCTCAAATTACTGCACCATCTATAAATCCCGCGTTTCAAGGTAGCCCTCTAAATGCACCTCCACTAAATCTAGGTATTGGTCTAAATTTTGTAATCAGAGAGCTAGTTCGTCTTGGAGTAATACATCCCAAAAATCAAGTAATTCAGCACTGTTTTGTCCCTCGCTACAACGTGAGACGACTATTAACCCGTTTGGGATGCTCAGGGCTGGATAACCCTAATCCTACATACTCTGGATTTATTTCTAGCTTCCTAGCTGAGAAAATCAATGAGTTGTCACTAAATATTTCACCTACATTTGAAAATGCTTTTGATATCCCATTTGAATTATATTCTGGGAACTCTGAAAGAGTAAGAGATCTACAATTAGATAGCATTCCAATTAGAGAAGACTATGACTTTATTGATGAGGATAACTAAAAGTGACCAGAATATTTAAAAAAGGCGATCGCGTAACTCATGCTATTTTTGGCACAGGAGAAGTTCGATTAGACGATGAGGGGACAGTCATCGTTCGGTTTGATAGTGGCGATATACATGAATGCCCTAAGCACGAAATTAAACTTTTACAATCCTTACAAGAAGCACTTCTATCCTCAGAATGGCATGATTCGACTGAAGTATTAGCCAAAATTCAAGCATTAGCAATCAGATCGATTAATGATGTATGGGGTGTTTTTTCCTTAGCGCGAATTGATTTATTACCCCACCAACTTTGGGTATGTCGCCGAGTTGTGCAAGAAATGCCCACGAGATGGCTCGTTGCTGATGACGTAGGACTTGGGAAAACTATTGAAGCAGGCTTGATTCTTTGGACATTGCTCAATAAAGGTGTAGTTAAACGTATTCTCATACTTTGTCCTGCTTCGCTAGTCGAGCAATGGCAGTATCGTCTACGCACGATGTTTGATATTCGCCTGACGAAATATACAACCGAAGCAGACACTCCTAAGAGCGATTTTTGGAATACTAGTCATCAAGTTGTTGCCTCATTGCCTACTTTGAGGAAAGATAGCCGAGGTCGCCATAAACGGATGTTTGAAGCAGAACCTTGGGATTTATTAATTATTGATGAAGCACATCACCTTAATGCCGATGAAAAAGAAATGACGCTTGGTTACAGCTTTATTGATCGTCTCATCAACGAATTTAAAAGAGTCAAATCAGCAGTTTTCTTTTCTGGTACACCTCATCGTGGTAAACACTACCAATTTTTTGCACTTTTAAAATTATTGCGTGATGACTTATTCAACCCAAAACTGGCTGTTTCATCAGAAATAAATCTACAAACCCAAATGCGATTGCTGCGTCAAGTGATGCTCCGTAATAATAAACAATCTGTTACTGATATGAAAGGGAAAAAGCTTTTTTCGCCTCATACCGTATCTTCTGAAACATATAGCTATTCAGAATCTGAAGCAGAATTTTATGAAAAGCTAACTGATTTTATTCTTACAGGTAAAGCATACGCATCTGGACTTGATGATTTCAATCAGCGAGCTGTTATGTTAATTCTTATCTGTATGCAAAAGCTTGCTTCCAGTTCAGTTGCCGCAATTAGACGTGCATTAGAAAGACGTTTACAACGTAATCGAGAAAATTTAAAGAAGCTAGAAGTAGCTCAGCAGCAAAAACAGAAAATTGACCGTACACTCATCTCACAGTTTGAAGAAGAAGATATTCAAACAAGCGATGAACTATCTCAATTAGAAGAAGAAATATTAGCACTAACTGAAAATTTACGCCTTGTTGAAAATGAAATACCTTGGCTAGAGGATTTGATTACCGCTGCTCAAAAGGTAGAGACGGAGACAAAAATCACTGCAATTCTAAATATCTTAGAAACTCGTTTTGCTGATCGCCAAGTTCTATTTTTTACAGAATACAAAGCGACTCAATCACTCCTCATGTCAGCTTTAATTTCTCAGTATGGAGATGGATGTATTACCTTTATTAATGGAGAAGAAAAGGCAGAAGGAGTTAAAGGACATAAAACACCGCTATTTGAAAAGCGAGAAAATGCTGCTAAGAAGTTTAATGAACGTGAAGTGCGTTTTCTTGTGTCCACAGAAGCAGGTGGCGAAGGTATTGACTTGCAAGAGAATTGTTACTCACTCATTCATATCGATTTGCCATGGAATCCTATGCGTTTACATCAGCGCGTGGGTCGTTTAAATCGCTATGGACAAAAGCATATAGTAGAAGTTATTACACTGCGTAATCCTGATACTGTCGAAACTCGTATTTGGGATAAACTTAACCAGAAAATCGAGAATATTATGCAGTCGTTAGATGCGGTAATGGCGGAACCAGAGGATTTACTAGAACTTGTGTTAGGGATGACATCGCCGAAATTATTCCAAGAAATATTTAGCGAAGCTAATGGAAAGAAAGAAGATTTAAACCAGTGGTTTGATCTCAAAACTGCAAAGTTTGGGGGGAAAGATGCAATCGCTACTGTACGCGAAATGGTTGGCAGTTGCGACAAGTTTGATTTTCAGCAAGCATCACCACTTCTTCCACAGGTAGATTTGCCAGATCTACAACCGTTTTTGATTAATATGTTGCACATTAATAAACGACGAATTACCCAAACTCCTGAAGGACTGTCTTTTATTACCCCAGATGATTGGTTGGTAGAACCAGCTATCCAGAAGCGTTATGAAAATATGCATTTTGAGCGCAGTCGTCGTGATAAATCCACAATGCCTTCCTTGCTTGGAGTCGGACACCGACTATTTGGTCAAGCACTACAACAAGCAATTGATTTACCTGTGGGTGTTACCTGCCTAATCAACCTTGAGCATCCTCTGTTTGTTTTTAGGATTGCCGATCGCGTAACTAGTAAACAGATAAATGTTAGACAGGCGATAGCGGCAATTACAGGGCGTTCTAATCAATTTGCACTTTTAAAAGATTGGCAACTGCTCCAACAGCTTAACCAACTATCTAGCAATACAAATTCTGATCTAGTAAATGAATCAGGTGAATTTATCTATCAACAACTAGATCAAGCAGAGATATTTTTGAGAGCAAATTTACATATACTTGACTTACCTTTTCAAATACCAACTTTACAAGCGATCGCAATTTTTTATCCAGCTTGCAACAAAATTATCTAACCCACATTCCGCTCGTAATGGAAGGGTAAAATAATTACCAAAAAGCAAAAAGAGGATTCAGATATTAATACAGAGATGAAAGTATCGAACCTAGACC
>NZ_ALWB01000017.1 GCF_000332215.1 Pseudanabaena biceps PCC 7429 | reverse complement strand
CAAAAACCTGTGGCGCATGCGCAGCGTGCGCCACAGGTTTTTGGGTTTTATATTTAATTGCACCTAGCTACTTACTAGGCTTGCCAGTTAATCCAGTCTTGCGGTTTCAAGAATGTTTCATGCAGCTCAGCTTCGGGAGTGTTGGGTTCGGGATGGTAGTCGTAATCCCAACGTACGAGCGGTGGTAGTGACATCAGGATCGATTCAGTCCGACCATTGGTTTGCAGACCGAAGATCGTGCCGCGATCGTAAACGAGGTTAAATTCTACATAGCGTCCACGACGGTATAGCTGCCATTGCTTTTCGCGATCGCCAAATTCCATATGGCGACGACGATTAGCGATCGGGGTGTAGGCAGGGAGAAATGCATTGCCGCAGCTATTCACAAAGGAAAAAATCTCTTCCCAAGTGCGAGGCACATCACCGATCTCGTCACTCATAACTTGAGCGGTTGTAGAGTCGCTACTGTTTTTGTAAAGCCCATCTTCTCCATTTTGATAGTCAAAGAAGATGCCACCTACGCCACGGGTTTCGCCGCGATGCTTGAGGAAAAAGTAATCATCACACCATTGCTTAAATACGGGATAGTAATGGGGATTGTGGCGATCGCAAGCATCTTTAAGCGTGCTATGCAAATGTTTGGCATCTTCGCCAAAGCCATAGTAGGGAGTGAGGTCGAGCCCACCACCAAACCACCAGATTGGACCTGCTTCAAAATAGCGGTAGTTAAGATGTACGGTAGGAGCGTAGGGATTCTTAGGGTGCAATACCATCGAAGTACCCGTTGCATAAAAAGTCTCACCTGCTACTTCGGGATGATGGCGCAAAATAGCTGGAGGTAACTGAGAGCCATAGACTTCAGAAAAGTTAACGCCACCTTTATCAAAATAGTCGCCGTCGGTAATTACCCGCGATCGCCCACCGCCACCCTCAGCTCGTTCCCACTGATCCTGTTGAAACTTAGCTTTACCATCGAGTTCTTCTAAGCCTTGGCAAATGCTATCTTGCAGACTCTGCATGAACTGTTTTACTCGGATTTTAGAATCAACGGGAACCTTAGGTAAAACCCTACTAGGGGCGATAGGGGCGATAGTCATAATCGTTTCTTACTACTTACTAATATGTGAATATGCGACTGAGGATTTTTATAAAATTTTTCTACTGGGAGCCCTAACCAAAAAGTCAAGCCCCAATAAACAGATTAAGGATTGATATATCACTGTTAAATACTTTACATTCACTCTGGGATACCTAGGTGAAATGTAAAGCATTGTGTAGTAAATTGTGGCGTAATTTGGATTGCTAGACGAGTGGCGGCGCTTAGCGCCGCCACTCGTCTAGCAGTCTCTACTTTGTTGTAGCTCTTGTTAGGACAAAATCAAAGCCCAAGAGAGGGTTGCCGCGCGGAGCGCGGCAACCCTCTCTTGGGCTTTATGTCCTGATACATTTGACGACAGCTATAATTCATGGTTTTATGAATATCCCTAATATGCAAGAACTAACAGATCAATTTCTCACTTTGCAAACACCAAGGCTTATTCTTCGCAAACTACTACTCAGTGATGCCGAAGATATTTTTGCCTATGCAAGCGATCCATTGGTTTCTGCCTATACTCTATGGGATACGCATCATTCGTTGGATGATACCTATCGGTATTTAAACGATATTGCCTTGGAATTATATCGTTCTGGACAAGGAATAGACTGGGGAATTGTCGATAGGAAGAGTAATAGACTAATTGGAACTTGCGGGTTATACACCACACCAATGCATCGACGCGCGGAAATTGGATATGCTCTAGCAAGGGATTATTGGGGACAGGGCTTGATGTCAGAAGCAGTGAGGGCAGCGATCGCTTTTGGTTTTCATGTGATGCAATTACTCAGAATTCAAGCCTTTTGTGCCCTAGAGAATATTGGTTCGGCTAGGGTTTTAGAGAAGTCAGGAATGCAGTTTGAAGGGATTTTGCATAATTATGTTTTTACTAAAGCCCAGTCTTGGGATGTCAAGATGTATGCAATTACGCGATCGCCGATATTCTAAAAAACAAGCCCTCGCTTAGCGAGGGCTTGTTGTGATGCTTAGTCAAAACCAAGGAGGTCAAAAATTTCACGATCCTTAAGCGGTTGAGCATAGAGCGGTTCAGCATTTTCAAGCATACCCTTAGCCAACTTGAGATATTCCTGCTGCACTTCTAGTACTTCAGGATCGGGTTCCATTTCAAATACCGTGC
Organism: Pseudanabaena biceps PCC 7429; assembly: GCF_000332215.1. GTDB lineage: Bacteria > Cyanobacteriota > Cyanobacteriia > Pseudanabaenales > Pseudanabaenaceae > Pseudanabaena > Pseudanabaena biceps. Next base: position 37,972 of record NZ_ALWB01000017.1, on the reverse strand, counting down.
ATTTTTTCAAGCGGCTACGCCGAATTGCATCAACGGTGCGGAAATGGGCTAGAGTTTTTAAACCTACACGCTCGTTAAACTTGTCAATCTGATCAGTTCCTTCACTACGGTTGGCGATGATTCCGCCCAGCCGCACGCGATAGTTTTTCGCTTTCGATTGAATTGCCGCTACAATCCGATTCATGGCAAAGATGGAATCAAAATCATTTGCAGTCACGATCAAGCAATAATGGGCATGTTGTAAAGGTGCAGCAAATCCACCACAGACCACATCGCCAAGCACATCAAAAATAACGACATCGGTATCTTCGAGTAGATGATGTTCTTTTAGCAATTTGACAGTTTGACCTGTGACATAGCCTCCGCAACCAGTACCTGCGGGAGGACCACCAGCTTCAATACACATGACTCCGTTATAGCCTTCAAACATGAAGTCTTCTGTCTGCAACTCTTCAGAATGGAAGTCAACGGTTTCGAGAACATCGATTACCGTGGGAACCATTCTCTTGGTGAGGGTGAAGGTGCTGTCATGCTTTGGATCGCAGCCAATTTGCAAGACACGTTTACCAAGATGGGAAAATGCTGCGGATAGATTGGAAGATGTGGTGGATTTGCCGATGCCACCTTTACCGTAGACGGCAATTACTAAAGCACCTTCAATGACCATCCCTGGGTCTTGATGCACCTGAACACTACCTTCTCCATCTTCACATTTAGTAATTGATGGTGGATGCGCTGTTAAAACTGCCAAAATAAACTCCTATAAAACAACTGTATTGGTAAATTTCTCTTGGGCGCAAAGCGCCCAAATCCATTACTTGCCGATCGCCGCTTTTGCCTCGTAGAGAGTTTCTACGGTAATCGAAGTGATGCCGCGATCGCTGGCAAACTTCTCAGTATTGCGTTTGATTTTGCCGCGTACGAAGAAGGGGATCTTCTTTAACTCAGCTTCACCATCGGCACTCCAAGTAATTCCTGACAAATCTTGAGCTACTTGTATGGGAGTGAGAACGGCTTGATTGGAGCCCCCTGCGGAGGCGATCGCCTGTTCGCTAACTCCCATTTCGTGAGGTAAATCGCGACGAATCTCTTGTGATGGTGCAGCGTGCAGATGGCTCATATGTCCCTCGGCAAACTCGAAGTCTTCGCGGAACATACCAATCAAATGCTCCTCTAGCCCCATCATCAAAGGATGTACCCAGCTATCAAAAATTACATTTGCGCCTTCCCAGCCCATTTGAGGTGAATAACGAGCGGGCACATCCTGAACATGGATGGGCGCAGAAATTACCGCGCAGGGAATACCCAATCGCTTGGCAATATGTCGTTCCATCTGAGTACCAAGTACTAGTTCTGGAGCGGCTTCGGTAACCTTGGCTTCTACGGCAAGATAATCATCGCTAATGACGGCTTCCAGTCCGTGTTTCTTCGCTACTTCTCGCACTTCCCGCGCAAATTCACGGCTATAGGTTCCAATACCGACGAGGGTAAATCCTAGTTCTTCAGTGGCGATTCGCGCGGCAGCAAGGGCGTGAGTCGCATCACCAAAGATAAAAACTCTCTTGCCAGTCAGATAGGTGGAGTCAACTGATCGCGAATACCAAGGTAAACGGGAGGCCTGAGGATTGGCTGGCGATGAAATACGCGAGGCATCCCAATTCCCCAACGTATCAGACTGCGATCGCTGCAACGCTTCACTCACATCAATATCCATCACCCTTCCAATTTCGGCAATAAAATCACGGGTTGCACCCACACCGATTGGTACGGTCTTGATAACAGGTTGGGCAAAACTGCGCGTCAGCCAAGTGCAGGTGGTGAGAGCAATTTCAGGATAGAGGCAAATATTAAAATCCGCATCGGGGATGCGCATCAAGTCATCGGGCGTTGCTCCCATTGGGGCAATTACATTCACATCAACGCCGATTTCGGCCAGTAACTTAACTACTTCACGAATATCATCGCGACATCGGAAGCCCAGAGCCGTAGGACCAATGATATTCGCTTTAGGACGAACATGGGGATCGCGTTTAGGTCTTTGGGTATTGGGTGGTAGCACAAAGGGCAAGAGCAAAGTCCGTACTAAATGATAGAGGGTTTCGCTAGCTCCCCAATTTTCTTTTTTAGAATAGGCGGGCAATTCTAAACTCACGATCGGGATTGGCAAACTCATCCCTTTGGCTAGGGAGCCTGGTTGATCCTGAATTAATTCCGCTGTGCAGCTTTCCCCAACTAACATGACTTGAGGTTTAAATCTCTCGTAGGCATCGCGGACGGATGTTTTTACCATTTCCGCAGTATCTCCGCCGAGATCGCGAGCTTGAAAAGTTGTATAAGTAACAGGTGGACGGCGATCGCGCCGTTCGATCATCGTAAATAGGAGATCGGCGTAAGTATCGCCCTGAGGTGCATGAAGTACATAATGCACGCCTTCCATACTAGTTGCAATTCGCATTGCTCCCACATGGGGAGGACCTTCATAAGTCCAGAGGGTTAATTCCATAGATTGTTTTTTATTGGGTAGTTGGCTGTTAGCGAGTAGTTGTTAGTTTATGAATTGTTTTTGGGGAGTCTGAATTTTTAGTTCTTTAGATCTAGTTACAAAACTAAAGAATAACCAAAAATTAATCACTAAACTGTTAGTCTTCTACGTCTCTCAAGAGGTCGGGCAAACAATTCTGCTAAGTCGGCGGCTTGGTCGTAACCATGAATCGGTGAAAATACTAATTCAATAGACCATTTCGTTGCCATGCCTTCAGCTTCGAGCGGATTAGCTAAGCCCAGACCACAGACGGTAATATCGGGTTTTGCTTCCCGACAGCGATCTAGCTGCTTTTCTACGTCCTGACCTTCGGAGAGGGCTGTGCCAACTGGTAATAGGTTGATTTCACTCTCCATCAATAGGCGATCGATATAGGGAGTTCCTACTTCGACTAGCTCCATGCCACATTCTCTGGATAGAAATCTTGCTAGGGGAATTTCTAATTGAGAATCGGGGAATAAAAAGGCTTTTCGACCTGCTAGGGTCTGACGATAGCGCTCTAGGGCAATCTTAGCGCGATTTACAGAGGGGGCGATCGCTTGCTCAAACTGACTGCTATCAATATGCCAAGCATCTGCGGCGGTTTTGAGCCATGCCGTAGTTCCTTCAATGCCAAATGGATAGGGGGATGGTAATAAAGTAGCGCCTCTGGCGATAAGCGATCGCACGGTATCGCTGAGAAAGGGCTGTGCTAGAAGTAACTTCGTGCCTTTGCCCACAGGCGGTAACTTGGATGCACGGCGAGGCGGAAAGAAATAAACAGGACCAATTCCTAGTTTTTCAAATAGTCTTTGGAATTGGTCTTCCACCACATCGGCAAGACTGCCCACGATCATCAAGCTCGGCTCCTCATAGCTATTGGGCAAAACTGGAACCATTGATCCTAGGCAAGCATCTTCACCCTGCGTAAAAGTTGTTTCGATGCCACTGCCAGAATAATTCAGAATCCGAACCTTCGGAAAGAATCGCTGATTCAATCGTTCGGAAGCCTTCGCTAGATCGAGCTTGATCACTTCTGAAGGACATGAGCCTACTAAAAATAAAGTACCAATGTCAGGGCGACGTTCAAGCAACTGATCGACAATGCGATCGAGTTCTTCGTTGGCATCGGCTAGTCCCGCGAGATCCCGTTCGCCAAGAATTGCCGTCCCAAATCTTGGTTCTGCAAAAATCATCACTCCAGCCGCAGACTGGACAAGATGGGCGCAAGTGCGGGAACCAACTACAAGAAAAAATGCATCCTGCATCTTACGGTGTAGCCAGACTATTCCTGTCAAGCCACAAAATACCTCTCTCTGACCCCGTTCCTTTAGTATAGGGATATCTGTCTTGATTTGGTTAGGAACTTCTGTGCAAGGCTCTAGAGCCATGTTTTGCTCTCCTCTGGGGATAAAAACCCGAAATTTTTTAAAGAAAATCTAAGCCTTCATTCTTAAAGGGTTAGTCCCTGTCTTATGGCAAAAGCCAGTGATTTAAAGGTAATCAATAAATTAATCCTCTTTACTATATTTAGTAAAACCAAGAGACTGGTCAAAAAGTTGCAAAGGTTTACAGGAGTATAAGGATCTACAAATGTTTTATGGGGATCGTAAGTATATATGCTCGTTTATAGATCCATCGAATGGATAAAATACAGATTAATGAAAAAAATAGTAGTGCTAAAAAGGATGGGCGACGCGGAGCGTCGCCCATCCTTTTTAGCACTACTAAAAGAATAGATGAAAAAATCATTTGTACTCGAAGGATGAGAGATGGTTATAGGATATAAATTCCTTATTTCAATAGTGAAATTCGCTAGTGAAATTCGCTCACATGAAAGGCTCACATGAAAGAATCTAAGTACCTCAGCATAATTAAAATCCCGATCTAAAACCTGCGGCGCACGCGCCGCAGGTTTTAGGGTTTTATATTTAATTATGTCAAGCTACTTATTCATTCGTGTTCATTGCAGATTAATTATAACTAAATGCTAGATTTTTGGACAAAAACCAGTGGAACTTGGATCAATGTCTTGGCGATCGCTATTGGTACGGGTTTAGGATTAATCCTACGCGGTCGGTTCCTCTCCCAAATTTTACCTATCCTTAAGCAGGCGATCGGGCTAATTACGATATTTGTAAGCTTTAATATGGCAAATAGTTTGCTGAAGATTAAAGCTGGTGTTTTGGATGGTGTCATCCTTTCGCTGATTTCGTTAATTCTTGGTGGCACGATTGGCGAGCTAGGACAAATTGAAAAGCGATTAGAAGCGATCGGTGACTGGTTGAAAGCGAAATTTAAGGGCAAGGGTAAATTTACCGAAGGGTTTGTGGCGGCTAGTCTATTGTTTTGTATTGGACCAATGGCAATTATTGGCAGTCTCAATAATGGGCTTAGGGGTGACGATAATCTTCTAGTGCTCAAGTCGGCTCTAGATGGATTTATTTCCATTGTGTTTGCGAGTACCTACGGTGTGGGGGTGGGTTTTTCCACTTTGCCCGTTGCGATATATCAAGGTTTTATGTCTCTGCTTGCGGGGAATTTAGCTCAAAGTCTGCCTGATCCCGCTAATGCTCCGTCAGTGTTAATTATTACGGGAGTGGGCGGATTAATGTTGTTAGGCTTGGGGCTAAATCTTTTAGAACTAGCTAAAGTGAGGGTTGCCTCTTTTCTACCTGCTTTAGCGATCGCCCCCCTAGTCTATTGGCTAGCAGATAGCCTGAAATAGTATTTATAGCTGCCGTCAACTGCTTCAGGACAAACCCCAAGAGAGGGTTGCCACGCTCCGCGTGGCAACCCTCTCTTAGGGTTTAAATTTTTTTAACAAGACTGGCGGTAGCTAGAAGTAGCTAATCTCTGGCGCATGTATAGCGTTCGCCAGAGAGCTTGGGGTTTTGAGCCCAAATCTTACATTGATGTTATTTATGCTATAAATTACTTAAGCTCCTCTGTGGCGTGCGTGACTACCGATAATGTGTCTTGATCGATAATTGTTTTCTAGGAGTCTTAGCAGTCTTCGCCGCAGTAAACCAGACTTGCATCTGGGAACTTAAGTTAGGTTAAGCGCCTTGGCTCCACCTGGTTTTACCGGGTCAAACAACTGAGGTAAGACGGCGTTGCGGAGGGGTGACCCAACCTATGGCACTATCATTTAACTTGGTAATGCGGGGATTATATAATGTGAAAGTTATAGGGTTTCAAGCCAATATCAAATAAAATTTTTAAAAGTGCTTGCAATTCTATAAAACCATGTTATATTAGCTAAGCGAAACAACGCGGGGTAGAGCAGCCTGGTAGCTCGTCGGGCTCATAACCCGAAGGTCGATGGTTCAAATCCGTCCCCCGCCATTTAACAACAGAACCCCTGCATTGGCAGGGGTTCTGTTCTTTTAACTGTTTTATATATAGCTGCCGCCAGTCTTGTTATACCCTCAAAAAAAAGATGAGTAGCGCCGCTACTCATCTTTTTTTGAGGGTGAATTTCAAAACCTTATTGGGTTTGTTTTTTAATTCAATGAAGTGTTGGCTTCACTTCATTGAATTGGTATAGGGTATGAGTATATTTAGCTGCTTATGAGTTGGTAATGCTTCTAAATAGATACCCAACTATCACACCAATAATGAGAGCCCATATTTGTCCAGTTTTGACAAAGTTATCCCAACCTCTCCCAACATCTCCCATGACATCTTGTTTAAATTGTTGAGCCAGTAAATCCATGTTTATATGGGCTTGAATATCAGCAACGGGGAGGTTGCTAGCGAGATTGATATGAGTTGGGTTAAGAGCCGATAGGTCGGTACTGACTACTAAATGTTGAGCAAAATCAAGCATAGTTTTCGAGGATGTGTTTTCAGGATTAATTTAAATTACTCTAGTAATTTACTAGAGTAATTTACTAGAGCTTTGCTCTAAGGTTTTGTCGTTTATGTGCAAAACTACCAGAGTCATGTCATCAGTATGAGTATGCCCTTCTCCAATAAAGTTTTGTACTTCTTGGAAGATGTAGTCAAGAATCATTTGGGGGCGGGTTACATCATCGGAAAGCGGAAAACAATTTTGGCAAGCCCAGTCTAAGGCTTTACGAAGATTTTCTTCATCAAAGCGATCGCCTTCAGGGCTTGCAGCCTCCGTAAACCCATCCGTATAGTAAATAACTACATCTCCCGAATTTAAATTGGTACTACGCTCTTCATATTTGGAACCAGCTTCCAAACCAATCAAAGCGCCCATCGTGTCGAGGGCATGGACAGATCGAGTCTTGGCGCGCCAGTGCAAGGCAGGGGTATGGGCAGCATTACTAAAGGAAAGAATCTGGGTTTCGGGATCGTACTCCGAATAAAACATGGTTACGAAGCGATGGGATTTTTCCAAATCTTCATACATCACTTCATTGAGGTGTTCCAGAATTTTGCTGGGGGAATGGTTATTTAATACCTCAGCACGCAACATTCCTCTAGTCATGGTCATGATTAAGCCTGCGGGTACGCCCTTGCCCATGACATCGCCAACGACAAAGCTCCAGCGATCGCCTTTTTGAATGGGGATAAAGTCATAGTAGTCACCGCCAACTCGACTAGCCGTCGAGCAACGTGCCGAGATCTCAATCCCTTGAATCTTGGGACAGTTGCGTGGCAAGAGTTGGCGTTGGATTTCTGCGCCGATCTCCATCTCGCGATCTTGGCGCTCTTTTTTGATTAATTCGGTTGTGAGTTCGTGATTTTCTAGCCCTACCGAAGTTTGATCGGCAACGAGGCGCATCAAAGTGCGCTTATTGTCTGTCCATACATAATCAGGCTTGCGACTAAATATATAGAGGCGACCACGCACAGAATTTTTGACTAATACGGATGTGCCAAACAAATGGACATCAGCGCCTAGATACCGACTGACCATCTCATCGAGAGCAGTTGGGCTGCCAGTTAAAACCTGCTGAATGGCTCGCTCGATCGCCGTTCTGACCTGCTGGGCTTTCATGCCACCTTGATTACGTTCGGGGCAATGCAGTGACTCTAGACGGATTTGTCCGCTTGCTTTAAATAAAATTAGTGCGCCACCATCGGAGTCAGTTACACGACTGGCAATTAGGGGAATTAATTCTAAAAATTGGTTGAGGTTACTAAAGCTGCGGAGAGCGTAACCCAAAAAGCTAAGTAGCTCATGGATTTTGTTTTGATCTTGACTCATGCGTCTGAGCAGATCTTTGAGATCCTTCATCACCATTACAGAGGCATTGTCTGGATCTGGCTGTGGTGGGAGGGATCTATTTCTAGGTGGCAATGATAGGGACATACCAATGCTGCAACGCTAGGTGGTTAGTATGAAAGCTAATTTAGTCCAATAGTGTAGCCTTAGTTGGACAAAAATTAACAGGCGATTTCAGTAATTTGCTAAAAGTTATTTCAGAAGACTTATCTCACGATATCGATTTGGTCAATTCCGTACGCAAATTACGCAAATTACTAAGTGCTTGTGCAAAATAAATTACCAAAACCGTAAAGTTGCGCCCCGTAGGGGCGCAACTTTACGGTTTGAGTTTGTAATTAATTATGCCCAGCTACTTAGTTACTCAATAGGGCTTCTACAAATTCATAGCTGGAGAATGGGCGCAGATCTTCGATCCCTTCGCCAGCGCCGATAAATCTGATGGGTAGCCCTAGTTGCTGTACTACCGCGATCGCTACGCCACCCTTTGCCGTGCCATCGAGTTTAGTAAGGATCACACCTGTAATTCCTGCGGATTGGGCAAATACTTCTGCTTGCTTGAGTCCATTTTGTCCTAGGGTTGAGTCGAGTACTAGCAGGGATTCGATCTTTGCCTCGGCAGACTTTTTATCAACGATACGGCGAATCTTGCTGAGTTCCTCCATCAGATTTTTTTTGTTTTGCAGTCTACCTGCGGTATCGACGAGTAATAACTCCGTACCTCTGGCTTGGGCGGCACTGATGGCATCAAAGACAACAGCGGCAGGATCGGCATTTTGGGCGGGATTGCAGATCACATCTACATTCGATCTTTGTCCCCAACTCTTGACCTGTTCAACGGCGGCGGCTCGGAAGGTGTCGGCTGCGGCAATTAGGGTTTTGTAACCCGACTTTACGCTTAGGTGCGAAAGTTTACCGATAGTTGTGGTCTTACCTGCCCCATTCACACCCGTGATCAACCAGATATTTAATTGGCTTTTTTCTGGGATCAGCATGGGTAGGGGAGATTCTCCTTTATTGTTGACATCCAGCATTTCGCGCAAAATTTGTTTGAGATAGGCGATCGCTTCTTCAGGAGGCAAAACTTCCTTACGCAGTTTTTCCTGTAACTTGGCAATAATTAGATCCGTTGCCTTCACGCCTACATCAGCCTGTAATAACAAAGCCTCAATGTCATCAACGGAATCGGCACTAAGCGGTCCTTGTCCGACGATCGCCTTGAGTTGATTGACTAGAGAGAGGCGAGTTTTGTCTAAACCTTGGCGCAGTCGATTGAGCCATGTGATTTCCTCGACGGAAATTTCTTCAGGACGACGACCCTGAGAGGCAAGTACTTCCGCCGACCAAATAAAGTCATCATCAAACTTGATGGTGGCTCGGCGGCGAGGTGCGGGTTTAACTTCTGGCTCTGGTTCGATAATGGCCGTGGCTTCAAGGGCTGCAATGCGAGCTAGGCGATCGCTTTCGGATTGCAGCCAAAAGGGGACAGGTGCGGTTTCAGCGATCGTTTCTATCTTTTCTATCTTTTCTATGTCAGTGGCGATCGGTGCAGATTCCGCTGTCGCGAGTTCTTGAGATATAACTACAGAATTTTCTGGTGACTCTGTGGGAATGAGTTCAGGCTCGGTTGCTGAAATTGGCGCAACTTCTTGTGGGGCAATTTCTACCGTTGCAATTGCGGGTTCGGCGATCGGTGGCTCTGTAATTTCTAACTTGTTAGGATCTTCTGGCACAACAGATCGCTCTTCAGATTCAGCAGATTCAGCAATTTCTGGAGCGGGCTGTGCTTCGATTACATCTGCTTGCTGCTGGACATTTGCATAGGCTGCTTTTGCCCAGTTCAATAAATCTTGAGAGGCAGGCGATACGGTAGAGCCAGAATCGACAGCTTCCGATTCTGGTGCTTTTGCTTCAGTTTGGACTGGCTCTACAGGTTGACTATTTGCATCTTTGTCGTCATCAAACTTTCGCCGAAACCAGTTAAACACCATACTAATAACCTCGCGCAATGCCTCAATCTATAATCAGTCCAATAGTTGCAGATAGTAAGTGCCATTTAAGTAGCTAGGCATAATTAAAAAACAAATTCAAAATCTGTGGTGCAAGCGCAGCGTACACGAAGGCTTTGGGTTTTATATCTAATTGCACTTAGCTAATTAAATCCTACTATTGAATTTATTATCAGCCTACTAAGCTAGTTTACGGTGTATGGGTTACTAGCACTAAGTCCGATCTAGACGGTTTCCCGAAATACGTCAATTCTAATCTCTAGAGCCAATAAGGGTAAATGCTGCCCAATTGCGTGGATGGGGATATGATTTCATTGTCGCTAGCATGGCATTTCGCAAAGCCTTAGCGCGATCGCTACTACTTTGCATATTTTGATAAAAGTTCACCATTAGTTGCGACGTTTCCGCATCGGGCACAGACCATAGCGACACGACAATACTGGGAGTCCCAGCTAAGATAAAGGCTCTCGACAAACCAATCACACCGTCACTTGTAACTTTGCCCTTAGCTGTATTACAAGCGCTTAGTACAACTGATTTTGCTTTGAGGTTCAGTTGTAATATATCGGTGGCGGTGAGTTTGTTGTTAGCTAAAGCGATCGCGCTATCTAGTCCATGCTCAGAATCAAAGGTTCCATGGGCTGCAAGGTGGATAATTTGGGCATCGGCTATTTTAGCAAGGATTGCTTGTTTGGTCGCCTCCTTACCAATAATTGCTTCAGTTTTTTGTAGGTTAGAAATGTCTCTTGCTTCCTGCTCTGCTTGGCTTAAATCTTCAGTGGGGTTCCCCACAATCAAAAAGTTTTTACCTTTAGGAGCAAGGCGCAGCCGCTCGGTATATTCTAAAATTTGGATTGATGGTGCGTAGGAAATAGTATGCTTCTCGATTAAGTATCGACCAGATTGATCTCTAAGAGCGGCAAATGGAATCAAGAAAAGCGCGTTATGGGGAACAAAAACAACCTGAGCATTGGGATCGGATGGTAAAAATTCTTCAATTGGTTTGATGAGCAAATCGTAGAGTGACTTTAATTCATCTGGTATATTATCCAATTGCTCAGGAGATAAGGTTGGTGGAGGGTTTGGTATGCGACCATTTGGTTTTGAGAGATTCCTTTGCAGCTCCTCAATTATGGATAAGAGCAGTTTTTTATGCTCAAGTTCCCATCTATACACATCGAGTTTGCGGAAAGTGATTAGCCCTTTGGGCGAGATCACCCAAACATAGATATCGCCACTGCTAAGGGCAAGCTGATTGGAGCCAATGGTTTCTTGTTTGATAAAGGAATAGGAAACAATCGTAATATTTTGGTTGCGAGCGATATTTTGGAGATCTTGAACTTTAACCGATGGCTCTCTAAGTTTTGGGTTGATTTGGAGGGAGTCTCTGGACAATTTACTTGACAATAAAGCAACAAAAGCCCTTGCGCGTCCCTGTTCTGCCGCTTCTAGCGCTTCAGGATACTTCTGTATCGCAACTCTTACTTGTTGCAAAGCTTGATAGGTGATATTTTGAGTTTCAAATAGTGAAATGCGATAGGATTCCCGATCCTCTAGTCCTACTCTCAGTTTTTCCCAAACAGCGATCGCCTCTATCAAGGTATTTTCAGCTTGAACATATTCTGAACTGTATTTGTAGGAAAGCCCTAAATTATGCAAAGCACGACCATAGGCTAAAGGATCTCCCGAACTCCTAGCAACTTCGACTTGGGTCTTTGCACCATCTACAGAGAATCTCCCAAAACGAAATGATGACTCTCTGATGAGATCGTTTAACTCTTCACCAATAGATCGAGGCTTGGACTGCTTGAATTTATGAAAGAGTGAATTTAAATTTGGAATGGCTTCGATACTAGCTAGTTTTTTTTTGATTTAGACTTTCCACCAATGGAATTAGTAATATCTCGCATTTCTACGTTGATGTTGTTCAAATCCATCAAATCTTGGGGGCTTAAACGTTGCAAGACAGGGAATTTCTTAGGGTTTTGCTGTACATCTTCCATTAATCCTTGGAGTTCCTTAAGATTTTGGAGCATTTCTGACATACCACCATTTATTTTTTGCAACGATGGATAAGCACCTATAAGGTCTCCACTTCTGAGCTTTGGTGTAGCATTAGCCAAGTTCTGAATTACTTGATCTAGGTTGTTAGCAGCTTTACCGACTATAGCAAAGCTAGGATCGATTGATAGGATTCGTTCTATCTTTCTGATACTAACACTCGCTTTTTGCAAGATTGGCGCAAATCTATCAAGTAAGTTAGTAAGCCCTACTAAATCTCCTGATACTGCCTCTAATCTACTGGGTGCGTTGGCGATTTCTGGCTCTTGAGGAAAATTTCCTAATGTTTTCGCCTGATCGTAATATTGTTTTGCGACACTAAGGTTTCCCAGTTTAGTAAGGTTGTTGCCGATCGCCGTTAGAGTCATTGCTTCTGCCTGTCGATCACCTATTTGAGTGGCAATAATTCGACAATATTGCAATACACCAATTGCCTCACTATATTTGTTTTGTTTTTCATAGAGTTCTGCTAGTTTAAACCTAGGTTCAAACTGAACAAGTAAAGAAGGGCTGTTAATCCCCTCATTAGAAATAGCTACTGCTAATTCTAACTGTTTAGAAGCTTTATCGTAATTTCCTAGATTGGTATATACAATCCCTGATCCTGTTAGCGAAAGAACTCGTAAACGAGATTGCATTACTCTTTTTTCTACAGATGCCGGCTCTCCAGCAAGTTGGGAGAGTATTTGTAGTCCTGAATTAAATGAGCGTTCTGCATCTAGATATTTCCCACTTTGGTCGTAAATTCTACCAATACCGACAAGTACAGCCACTTGAGATTCCTGATCTTGGTTTTGATTTGCTAGTTGTAGAGCTTTCTGGTAGATAGAAATTGCTTCTTGGAATTTTTTCTGGTTTAATTTCTCGTCCCCTGCTTGTACTAGACTATTAAGCTCGCTCTGGTATGCGAAGTTAGCTTGTGTGATCAACAACTTTGCCTGAGAACTAGATGAGTGATTTGCCTGAGGATTTGATTTGGCGATCACTTTTGGCACCTTTCCGAAAAGATATATAGAGGTTAAAGCTAGAGCAACTAGAATATGCAAAGATTTCATGGTTTATGGCTTAACAAGTGATTGGGGCTTAAAAATTGGCTGATTGATGATGCTTCCTAAACCTTCATTGGTAAGGACTTGCTGCCAAAGGCTTTGGTTTTGAGGTAAAGATTTGGCAATTTCATCTAGTAATTCTAACCAGATGCCGTATTTTTGATAAAAAATAATGCGATCGCTTGTGGTAGTAGCATTATTTAGCTCTAGCATCTGTTCTGGAGTGAGTCGATCCTGATAAACCCAACCATTAACGATACGACTATCAGGATTGGGCTTATTGGAACAGAAATATTCTAATTCCCAAAAATAGTTGACACGAGGTTTGATCTCATCGATTACAGGTAAAGAGACCGTGAAAATTCCTGCTTGATCGGTTCTAGCTATATTTTGACTGTAGATAAGGGTATTGGATTTGCGAGACTTGCTCAATCGGAACTGGTAGTTCCCTTTAGCATAGGGAGTATAAAATCGAAAAACTGGACTTTGAGAGAGAGTAGCTGTTTGTCCGTTTTTAGCAGTTAAGGCGGTCAATTGTGGTACGCCAGCAACCAAAATAGGGCAATCTCCGCGATCGCCAGTTGGATGAGTTTTTCCCGTTGAGGTTGTTGAGGTCGTTGAATTTGTAGACTGTTGAGCAATAATAATTGATGGAGAAATTGGTTGAGCATTACTAGATTCAAGCACTGCAAATAAGGCATAAAAAAAGATGCTCATCAAAGTACTAAAAGTGAACGTAGATTTGATTTTAGAATTTATTAGATGAGTTATTAGATGATTTAAAGTGCTCACATATTCCCCATAGATTTGTAAATTTATACTGATATCGAGTATAGATAAATCCACCAAAATTTGCAATGATCGCTACAATAATAATTGGGACATATCCTAACCATATCCCTTGTGTTATGAGAATAAAAGAACAGATATTGGATAAAGAAATTATTAAGATTGAAATCGTAATAACTTGTCCCATTCTTGAATTGATGCGCCATCCAAGAAATCCACTAATACAAGCAACACCGAGCGTCCATAGGAAATCTACTATAAAGCTGGCCGGACTTAAGATTGGACGTTCTCCTTTAGCTATACTAATCAATTGGCTGATCCTATGTGCCGTTAATTCCACGTTGGAAACCTCTACTAGATTGCCGTAAGGTGTAATATTGATTGCACCGCGATCAATACTAGCTCGACCAATTAAAATAATGCGATCTTTTATTAAGTTAGAGGTTTTTTTTGCAGATAGAAACTGTTTTATAGAAATAGTTTGAGCGATATGGGGTGAGCGATAATCGAGCATAATCTGGAATAGGTTGTTAAATTCTTCCATCTTGCTATCCTGATAAGCACCCTGCCCTATTTCCAAGCTTTGAAATGTTGCTTTTCCTAAAGTATAGTTTTTATCCGTCATCGGATTTATGGATTTATAGTCGCTTTGTAAATCGCTTCGCAAATAATGATGCGCAATTAATAGACTAAATGATGCGGTTGCTTTACATTCGTCCATTGGTGAATTGCGATAAATTAACAAATGACGACGGAGGGTATCATCCTGATCTAGGGGAGTATTCCCAAAACCTAGATCTGTATTTGGTTTTGGCGAAAAAGGATAACTTAATTTTTTGCCATCGCTGTCAGCATGTTCGCATAAGCCAAATATGTTCGCATGTTGTTGATAAATTTTTTTTAGCTTCGCGAGGCTCTCAGGGTTAGACTTTCTCTCTTCATCACGAATTAATGGAATGCCAATTACCCTTGGATGCTCATCCACGAGCTTTGATAATATATCCACTAAGTCTTGATCGGAGATTGCTTTAATATCACGGGGGACATCTATTATTAATATGCGAGGATCTGCTCCTAAATCTGGTCGCCTCTGAATCATTTGATCATAGGCTTTCAGTTCTAGATTTTGTAATGAGCCTGTTGATCGCACAAATAATGTCCCAAATGTGGCGATCGCCGCAATAATTAGGACAGCCGTAACTTGGGTCAAACCATTCCACTGCGCATATTTTTGCCGTAGTGATTGCGCTAATAATTTAGCCTCTTTGTGTAAGTTCCTAGCATTGAGATGACGTTTGGTATGATCGGGATTAGTTGCTTTGAGGAGAAAATCGGTAAGTTCGGTTGGAAATTGCGATCGCCAATTGTTAGCAAGCTGGGGAGGAATTTGTCCTGTTATTGTTGATAGTATAGTTTGACCTAGGCTATAGAAATCGGAAGCAAATAGAGCCTGACCGTTTTGTTGTTCGGGAGCAACATAACCAAAGGTATATTGCCGAGTTAGGGACTGAGTATCAAATTCAACAGGATATCTACTGTCAGTGAGCATTGATGCTCCGAAGTCAATTAGCTTAATATTCCCATTGGGAGTAATCATGATATTTGCTGGTTTAATATCACAATGAATAATTTTTTGTTTATGTATATGTTGCAATGCTTTGGTAAGTTGTTCTAGCCAATCGGCAACTTCCCTATAAGTGATCTGCGATCGCAAAGGTGGATAGCGACAAAATAGAAATTGCCAAAGGGATTTCCCAAAAGATAGTTTTCGATTATTAGTTTGATCGATTTCTGTAAATGACTTGGTAATCAGATTCTCTAAGCTAATTCCCTCCACTTTTTCCATTACAAAAAAATGGTGATCGATAAAACTATCTTCCTCTAGCATCTCTTTGGGATAAATGGCTTCTACTCTAACAATGAGATCGCAGTTTAGATCATTCAGATCCCAGAGATTCAAAAATTCTTTGCGAAATAGTTTTATATGTTCAGTATCTTGGCTATTAAGGACTTTGATTGCTTTTGTTTTCCCCTTAGCTAGCGAATCAGTAACCTCCCATACCTCAGCAAAACGACCCTTACCCAACTGCTTAATTAATTTATAGCGATTTTCGAGAACCTTTTTTTCATAGAGATCTTCCATCATATTATTTGGGTAAAAATACTTAGTATTGTTTATGCTTATTCCCTTCCCAGTGAGGGATTATACGTTGCGGCGCGAAGCGCCGCAACGTATAATTTTGGATTTTCGATGTATATTTCTTTGGTGAGAAGGGAGTAGTATTATTCATGGGCAATACAAAAACTATTACTTCCCTAATAAATATTGTAGATTAGCGATCGCATTGTTGATCTCTATATTTTGCTCTTTGGTCTTAGATTGCAGTTGATTTAATGCCTGCATGAGAATATTTTCATAGCGAGAAAAACGAGCTCGTAATTTAATTTGTTCATTGGTTAGATCGAGATAGTATAACCAAAGTATTTGATTCAAACTATTCGCAGCGATTGCCCTGATTTCACGAAAAAGTTCTTCTTGCAACTTTTTTTCGGCGCATATTTGCACTGTAGTCCTGAGACTAATTTTACTTCCATCTTTTCGTAAAAGTACTCGGCGATTCAGCTCTTGAACTGCTTCACTCACCGCATTACCATCAATTAGTATGGTATTACGTTCGGTAAAGGCATCCCGAATATCGGGATAGGGAATAGCTACCTTTCGTAATGCTAGCCAATACAAAACCTCTGATTCTAAAGGCGTTAATCGTTCGATAATGATCTTAATCTCTTGGCTAAATTTACCAGTAAATGTAGAGTTCTTTCCTAAATAGCTTGCTAGATCTCCATCATATAATTCTAAAATATCCTGTAATGCTAATTTTAATCCCCAAGGATTACCTTCATATTTTTGAATCAGCAATTTTACTAGTCGTTCATCTGTTTGTGGAGATAGCCCTTCACCCTGTAAAAGAGCGATCGCCGCAGATTCCTCTAGTCCCTGTAATTCTAGAAGGCGAGGACGAGGATCCCAATTAAGATATTCTTTAGGGCGCTCTTGACTAGTGACAATTACGCAACTCTTATACTTAGCTTTGACTAGTTCATTTAAGAATGGAATATATTCTTCACTTGCTGTATCAAGATTGTCTAATATGACTAGGTATCTTTTGTCCTCTTTTAGAAGATTAATTATTTGTGCGATCGACATTTCGGGATTTAGAAGCACGTCTTCAAACTTCTCAGATATGTGACGGACAAATGATCTAATAAGAGAGCTTTTACCTATGCCCACAAAGCCTACAACAAAGACTAGTTGATTGCGATCGCTATATTCAGAAAGCCTGCGTAATTCCTCCTGACGACCTAATAGGCTTTCCACGGAAGGGAAATGATCGATAATAGGTTGTCCAACAGAACTATTGGATTTATTCTTCCAATTTGGATAAACAATTTCCGTTAGGGTTCCAGAATCTATCTTAAGAGCGTTGGCAATTTTTTCAAGTGTTTCCACTTTAGGATTACGCACTAGTTTATTTAGTAATCTCCATACTTGCGAGTCACTAACTCCTGATAGCCTAGCTAACTCAAATCGATCTATCCCTTTTTTTTGGAGTTGATCTTTAAGATAGTCACTAAGCTTTTGAAGTTGATTCCTTCCAGCCATATAAAATTGAATTCTTATCAAAAATTTGTATTTGGATTAAATCATAACTTTTTACTAGCGATAATGCAATCTTTATCGATATAGACCTGTTTAGATAATTGAGAGTGGGGACTAAAATATACGCTTTATATTGATAAAAATGCGTAAACTTGTCTATCTTCCCTTGGCTGATTAGCACCGAATATTTCCCATAAGAGATTTGATGATTAACTATTTCCTGAAAGAAATTGCTTGATTTCTTTCAGGAAATAGTTAAAAAAATTGTTGAAAATGTAAAGAATGACATGCTATTTGTTGAGCAGAGATTAATTCTAATCTTCATTCTTTTTGAAACTGGATAATTACGAATATGAATCTAAAACTAGTTGGAAGATTTGCAGCAACTACTATTTTCCCAGCAATTTTGAGCTTGGTATATTCGTCTCTGCCTGCTAATGCAGAAAATAGAGCTGTCTCACTAATTGGCGGCAAGCAGATTGAAGTTATTGATGAGGTTTTTATCAATACTTCTCAGGCTGATAATGGTCAATTGGTATCAGAAATCATGTCTATTTCTGATAGCCGATACAAAGTTGAAGACGTTGTACAAGGCTCTGGTAGTTATATTCTCCAAACTTCTGATTCCAATGAGTCTTCTATTGCATCCATTGAGAGAATTCGAGATTGTTTGAAATCTCGTCCACAATTGTATACATTGGCAAAAGTCAAAAATGTATCTACGGGCGAAATTAAAACATTGGGAATTCCATTAAAATTCAATGGTGAGCACGGTACAATCAGACTCAATGCAAAAGGTAAACCTATTTGCCCAGCTTGAAGAATGGATGTTCAATGTGATGCGATAATTAAGGTGATTCTTTCACCACAGGAAAATAGATTAGCAAGTCAACAGGGTTTGATGGACATTTCCCTGATTGGTGATGGAGATCCATCTTCTCCTGATACTGATAAGCTTTGGCGTTTATGTGGTCGATCACATATCTCCCTTGCTGACTTACTGCTGGGTGTACAGGTATCTGCCGATAGCGATCGCCTTGGCTTGCTTGGGTGGCTTCAAGAGGAAGTGCGATCGCAATGTGCGATTGTCAAGGAAGGACTCAATCAATGCGGATAAACTGAGATTGTATGCTTCCTCCGTTGTAACAACTAAAAAAGAGAAAGATGGGTTTGTCATCTTTCTCTTTTTGTATTGCTAAAAAAATCAAGAATAAGCGGAACTTTGCTCCGCCCATTTTTATTCCATAAATAGGGGCGATGGTCATCTCAAGAGTGATCGACATATTTGCGCCTTTTTTGTTGGTATAAAATGGGCATTTCAGAATCCATCCCCCATTGGCTGACCAATACTCCCTCTACCTGAAAAGCCCTTCTGGTTTACATTTCAAAGATCCTGTGAAAAGTAAGATATATTTACTTGTCAGAGCCTATGCTTCAGTAAGAAAAATAGATAGGACAAATCAAACCACAAGAGACAAGTGGCAGCGCTTTGCGCTGCCACTTGTCTCTTGCGGGTTATGTCCTATCTATCTCTTTCGTTGCTATAAATTGAGTGGAACCTCGGTAAAGAAACAACTTCTTGCACCTGTATGACAGGCGATCGCCCCAATTTGCTCGATCTTGACTAAAATTACATCGCGATCGCAATCGTAATAGAGGTGCTTTAGTTTTTGGATATGTCCTGAGGTCGCACCCTTGTGCCATAACTCTTGGCGCGATCGGCTCCAATAATGAACTTCACCCGTAGCAACTGTGCATTCCAAGGCTTGACGATTCATCCAAGCCATCATCAAAATCGTGCCATCTTGCCAGTCTTGAGCGATCGCAGGAATTAGCCCTTGCGTGTCATATTTGAGATTTTCGATCCAGTTATTGGTCATGTTTTTAGGGATTGAGCATATTGTATAACCATCGCCAGATAGGTTTGGACAAAATCTCCACCACAATTTTTATGGGTGGAGCTTCCCCCTGCAAGTCTCTTTGGGGCTTGCCCTAATATACCTAGCGACAGCTATAAGCTTAGCAAACAGGGATATGATGGAGATAATGTCTAAAATTCAGCGCAAAATCTAGCGCAAAATCAACAACATCAGATGCAAGATCAAAAGGCGATTGTATTAGGGGTTTCTGGGGCATCAGGCATGATTTATGCCGTGCGATCGCTCAAATTTTTGCTAAATAATAACTACAATGTCGATCTGGTGGCTTCTAAGGCAGCAATGATGGTTTGGCAGTCCGAGACTAATGTTGCCATGCCCAGCAATTTGCGATCGCAGGAACAATTTTGGCGCGATCGCAGTGAGGCAGACGGTGGCAGGCTAATTTGTCATCAATGGGCGGATGTGGGGGCAACGATTGCCAGTGGTTCCTTTAGGACTTTAGGAATGTTGGTGATTCCTTGCAGTATGGCTACGGTTGCCAAAATTGCCCATGGGCTGAGTTCCGATTTGTTGGAACGCGCCGCCGATGTACATCTCAAGGAAGGAAGAAGATTGGTAATCGTTCCTCGTGAAACGCCCTTAAGTTTGATCCACCTACGCAATCTCACCACCCTAGCCGAAGCAGGGGCAAGGATCGTACCTGCCATCCCCGCTTGGTATCACAATCCCCAAACGATCGAGGACTTGGTTGATTTTGTGATCGTAAGAGCGCTCGATCAACTGGATATTGATGCCGATTTAATCCAACGCTGGCAGGGTAAAATGCCCTCTGGTATTGTTTCGGGTATTGCCCTAGGAGAATCAGGATTATGACGCGATCGCCATTTACCTCCAAACCCAATACTAAGCCCTCCAATCAAGGCTCGCTAGGTACGATCGCGATCGTCCAGCTAGTCATTCTATGCGCTTGCATTACCTTGGGGGCGGCGATCTTTGTCCAAAACTTCCCAACTGCGGTACAGATTTTCTTTTTGGGACAAAAAACGATCGCTATCCCTTTGAGCGTAGCCATGCTTGTGGCTTTCATCGGTGGCGGTATTCTTGCCCTAGTAATCAATGCGATCGCCTCTTGGAGGCATAATCTCCTCCTTCGTCGCGCTGTAGTTGCGGCTGGATATGACAAAGCACCTCAAGAACAGGGCAGGGCTGAGTTTACTAAACAAGAATTTAGTGCCGATAATCGCGCCTATGATGAGTATGAGGAAGAAGGGGACGAGTATGAGGAGGAAGAGGATGAATATGAAGAAGACGATGAAGAGGAGGAAGATGACGATCCCGACACCGTTCCCTATGGCGATCGCCTAAATATAAAATCAAGGAAATCGGATCGACCAAAACGCGATCGCCCGCCCCTTGATGCCAAATTTATCAAGTAAGTAATACCAATTTCCAAAAGTGTGGCTACACTTTTGGAAATTAAAAACCAAATCCAGTAAGGGTTTTAAAATCACAAAATGGCGTAGCCATTTTGTGATTTGGTATAACTAGGCATAAGTAAACTTAAAACCTAAAAGAGCATACCGTCCGCTACGCGGGCGGTATGCTCTCTGGTTTTGGTTTTTAATTATGCTGAACTACTTAGAAATAAAAAAGCGGCTTTCAAAAGCCGCTTTTTTATTTGCTGGTATTATGTCAACGCGGCAGCGCCACCAACAACTTCCAAAATTTCTTGAGTAATAGCCGCTTGACGAGCCTTGTTGTACTGCAAGGTTAGAGCCTTGATCAAGTCTCCTGCATTCTCACTAGCATTATTCATCGCGGTCATCCTTGCGGCTAGTTCGCTAGCTACGGATTCTTGCAAAGCACGGAGAATCTGATTGCTGAGATAAAGAGGTAATAGGGCATCGAGAATTTGTTCGGGATCTTGTTCAAAAATTAACTCTTTGGGCAATTCCTTAACAGTGATCTCCCGCTTTTCGCGTTCGACTTGGAATTTACCGCCACGGGTAATTAGGCGGAAAATTTCGTCATCTTGAGGTTCTAAACCTTGAGGCTCAAGGGGCAATAGGGTTTGGACTACTGGGCGCGAGCTAATTAAAGACACAAAGCGGGTGTAAATCAACTCTACACGGTCAATTACGCCTGCTAAAAATGCTGAGGTAATTTCATCGCCGATCGCATTGGCTTCCGCTGCGTTAGGGATTTGATTTAAGTTAGCAAATTTGGCGGCGATCGGTTGATCGCGGCGGGAAAAATACTGCACCGCTTTACGACCAACTAAAATAAAGGTGTAATTTAACCCTTGTTCTTTTAGTTCTCTAGCACGGGCTTCAGCACGGCGGATAATAGTTGAGTTATAGCCACCACAAAGACCGCGATCGCCAGAAATTACTAGAAGACCAACAGTTTTAACAGGACGCTTATCCAGTAGGGGCAGACTAACATCCTCAAAAGCGATGCGCTGCTGGAGACGATATAGAACTTGAGCGAGACGGTCGGCAAAGGGACGGGTGGCAAGAACTTGTTGCTGGGCGCGTCTGACCTTTGCGGCGGCGACAAGACGCATTGCTTCAGTAATCTTGCGAGTATTCTTAACAGTGCCGATGCGATCGCGGATAGATTTGAGGTTAGCCATGAAACTAAATTGCTACTTGCTATTGAATACTATGGAAAATTTGGAATATCACAGAAGACACGTAAGTATCCTAAGTATCTTAATAAAAAATTGCGCCTTCAAACCGCAAACTAATATATATCCTTGAAATTGATTATCGTAGGAGTAAATGCACTTAAGTGCATTTACTCCTACAAATCTAGAAGCCAACTTTTAACTCCTCGATATGATCGCCTCCTCCCCTTCTTTTAACCCAATTTTTACGATAAACAACCAAATATCTGATGCCGATGCTAATTTTGACGAAGGATCGGCAGATATACTTGAAATTGCGGGACGTAAGTTCCGATCACGGCTCATGACTGGTTCGGGCAAGTATTCTAACTTTGAAGTCATGCGTCAGGCGATCGCGGCAAGTGGTTGTGAAATTATCACCGTGGCAGTGCGGCGTGTCCAGACCAATGCCGCAGGACATGAAGGACTTGCTGAGGCTATTGACTGGAGCAAATATTGGCTTTTACCGAATACGGCTGGTTGCCAGACCGCCGATGAAGCGGTGCGCGTGGCTAGACTGGGGCGCGAGATGGCTAAAATCTTGGGGCAAGAAGATAATAATTTTGTCAAGCTTGAAGTAATTCCCGATCTGAAATATTTGCTGCCCGATCCTCTTGGCACTTGCAAAGCAGCAGAGCAATTAGTCAAAGAAGGGTTTGCTGTATTGCCCTATATCAATGCCGATCCACGCTTGGCGAAAACCCTTGAAGAAATAGGTTGCGTTACGGTGATGCCCCTAGGTTCTCCCATTGGTTCAGGGCAAGGGCTAAATAATGCTGCCAATATTTCCATCATCATTGAGGAAGCTAAGGTTCCTGTGGTGGTTGATGCTGGTATCGGTGTACCCAGTGAAGCAGCCGCAGCCATGGAGTTAGGAGCCTCAGCTTTATTGGTAAATACGGCGATCGCCTGTGCTAGCAATCCTGTCGCGATGGGACGGGCAATGGGGATGGCAACTGAAGCAGGTCGTGCAGCTTATCTGTCTGGTCGTATCCCTGTCAAACCCTATGCTAGTGCTAGTTCCCCCCTCACAGGACTAGTCAAGAGCTAGAAAAATAGCGCAAAGCGCTATTTTCCTAGCTTAGAGTATCTCAGGCTCACCGAGGAGTCTAAGGTACTGTATTCTAGTATTGGCAAGTCTTACAAAGTAGTTAGCACCCAATAGGCTTGATTGTTTTTTGATAAGATTCTCTAGTATTTTTGCTATTTATTTCACTAAATTCTTTAATCATGCTCAAACGCGCTGTCTCTACCTTACTTGTAGTATTTGCTTTATTTCTGACCAGTTGTGCTAGTACTCCTACAAGTGGTCTAGTACCATTTGCCGATAGCAAAGATGGCTACCGCTTTTTATATCCCAATGGTTGGACAGAAACTAAAGGCAACTCCGCCATTGATATCCTGTTCCACGACATCATTGAACCCTCAGAAAACGTATCTGTTGCCATTAGCAAACTAGAAACCGTCAAAAGCCTTGAAGAAATTGGTAATCCTGAAGCAATTGGTTTGCGCTTAAAAGAGCGCGTAGTTGCCCCTGAAGGTTCTGGTCGTCAAGCCAAACTTCTCAGCGCAACTCAGAAAGAATCTGGCGATCGCAACTATTACACGTTTGAATATGCAGTTGAACGGTTACAGGGTGCTCCCCGTCACGATCTCGTGACTGTATCCACCAATCGTGGTAACCTCTACACTCTCAGCATTTCTAGCTCTGAAAGACGTTGGGATAAAGTCAAAGATTTATTTGCTAGAGTTGCCAAATCTTTCACCATCGACGAATAGCAACAGATAGCTTTGTAAGCTTTGTACAGCAATATGCCGCAAATTCTCATCATTGATGATGATCCAACGATCAGAATGACCCTTCAGAGATTTCTCAAGAGTCAAGGTTATGACGTGGTTATAGCAAAGGATGGCGAGGAAGGATTAATCAAAGCTAGAGAGCTAAATCCGTCTTTAATTATTTGTGATTGGATGATGCCCATCCTTGACGGGCTAGAGGTATGTCGCCAAATTAAAAGCAGCGTCGAACTGTCCCATATCTATCTCATTTTATTGACAGCGAGAGACCAAGAGGGAGACTTGGTGCGTGGGTTGGAAATGGGAGCCGATGACTTTTTGAGTAAACCGCCTCGGATCAATGAGTTACGCGCAAGGGTTAGAGCGGGGCTAAGACTCTATCAAGCAACTGAAGAAATCCAAAGGCAAAAGCGCTTAATCGAGCAAGAGTTGTCCCAAGCCTCACAGTATGTGCGATCGCTTTTACCTGCGCCGATCGAAGGCAGTATTTCGATTCAGTCGAGTTTCCTCCCATCTACCCAGCTTGGTGGTGACAGTTTTGATTATTTCTGGCTTGATAAAAATCATTTAGCCCTGTACTTACTCGATGTATCAGGTCATGGGGTTGGCTCAGCGTTGCTTTCGGTTTCCGTGTTAAATTTAATGCGGACGCGCAGCCTCAGACGGAGCAGGACATCTCAGGACACAACTAATTTCTACAGTCCCAGTGAGGTGTTACAGGATCTCAATAATACTTTTCAGATGTCTGTACATAATGAGATGTATTTCACGATCTGGTATGGGGTGTATGACAAGCAAGAACGCAAATTAATCTATGCCAGTGGAGGACATCCTCCAGCCGTATTAATTTCTAATCAGGAAATTCCTAAAATTAAATTATTAAAAACGGCGGGACTACCCATCGGCATGATGCCTGATATTAATTACCAAGAACAGGTATGCGAGATTGATACGAGTAGCAGGTTGTATTTATTTAGCGATGGTGTCTACGAAATTCCCCAAGAAGACGATAGCATCTGGGGATTTAATGCCCTCATCGATACTTTTATCCGCACTCCTAGCGATCGTTCCTCAAGAATCGACCATATATTAGCCTGTGTTAAAGAAGCTGCCCATAATCGTCCTTTTGAAGATGATTTATCACTCCTAGAGGTTGAGTTTCATATTTAAAGAAAAAGAGTCGTTTTGCGGCTCTTTTTCTTTATAGTTGCTTGTACAAAAAATTACTAAAACCCGTAAAGTTGCGCCCCGTAGGGACGCAATTTTACGGGTTTTAGTTTGTAAATAATTTGAAACGGGATTTGAGGAAGGGTTTGCTACGCAAACCCTTCCTCAAATCCCAAAAGTAAAAGCCTTGCTTAGCAAGGCTTTTACTTTTGGGATTTTAAAATTTGCCAGCTTAACCTGAACTGACGTTAACTTAAGGTGGCGTTAAATTCGTCAATGGTTGTATAGATTTTGAAAATCTTAGTCATACTTGTGAGTTCAAAAAGCATCTGCACTTGATCATTAGCACCGCAAATGACCATATCCCCATTGCTGTTACGAATTGATTTTAACGCGGAAACCAATGCCCCCAAACCCGAACTATCCATAAAAGTGATTTCATGAAGATCGACTAATAAGTATTGAGGTGGAGTTGGAGCCGAGGCGATATCGTTGACTTGTCGTCGAAAATCAGCCGCCGTTGTGACATCCAGTCTTCCTGAAGGCTGCATAATTTTTACTTGATTGCTCATAGTGTTTTTGATCTTAAAGAGCTACTGATTTTGGTAATTGCAGGGATATAAGTAAGTGGGCTTAATTAAATATAAAACCCTAAAACCTGCGGCACACGCAGCGTGCGCCGCAGGTTTTATATCTGGATTTTAATTATGCTGAGGTACTTAGAGTAATAATTTAACAACACTCTAGGATGTTTCCCCATAAGCATAAGTCTTTATCGATTATTTTGGCTCTTATTTAGGTTTTAATGAAATCTTGGCAAGGTAATAGCATCCTGTGATGACAACAAATCTAAAAATGCAGTAAAAGCCATGCTAGCCAATGTTTTGACTGCATTTTGTCATCCTAGCAACTCTATAAAATCCTGTAAGTAAAATTTTTTATTTTTTAATCTCTAAAATCTATGACCGATCTACTTGATATTCAGGCGATCCAACAAGCGCTAACCCCCATAGTCGATCCCGATCGCCAAAAAAGTATTATCGATCTGAATATGGTGCGCGATATTGCGATTAAGTCCAATGGGGTAGTTAGTTTCACCCTATTGTTGAACGATCCCAACAGTCCCAAACGCGATCCTTTGATTCAAGAATGTAAGGCAGCTATTAAGGCGATCGCTTCGGTTACCGATGTCTGGGTAAAAGTAATCGCGAATAGTCCTACGATCGCTACCCCAGCCTCGCCAACCAATGCTTTGCAAGGCATTGAAGGAGTCAAGTATGTTCTAGCAATTTCCAGTGGAAAAGGGGGTGTCGGTAAAACATCAGTAGCGGTTAATGTGGCGGTTGCTCTAGCAGATATGGGTGCTAAGGTGGGCATTCTCGACGCAGATATCTATGGTCCCAATGTTCCCGTAATGCTGGGGATGGAAGCAGCACAGGTCAAGGTAGTTAAGGCGGAAAATGGCGCGGATGTGGTGGAGCCAGCCTTTAACTATGGTGTAAAAATGATTTCGATGGCGTTTTTAATCGCTAAGGATCA
Organism: Pseudanabaena biceps PCC 7429; assembly: GCF_000332215.1. Taxonomy (GTDB): domain Bacteria; phylum Cyanobacteriota; class Cyanobacteriia; order Pseudanabaenales; family Pseudanabaenaceae; genus Pseudanabaena; species Pseudanabaena biceps. The sequence continues at coordinate 11,628 of NZ_ALWB01000017.1, read as the reverse complement.
GCCTGTAGTTTGGCGCGGACCAATGCTTAATGGCGTGATTCGACAGTTTCTCTATCAAGCTAACTGGGGCGAACTAGATTATTTAATTGTGGATATGCCTCCTGGAACTGGGGATGCACAGTTAACGCTTACGCAGTCTGTTCCCCTTGCAGGAGCCGTCATCGTGACTACTCCCCAGACTGTATCCCTTTTGGATTCGCGTAAGGGCTTGAAGATGTTTCAAAATATGGGTATTCCTGTCTTAGGGATTGTCGAGAATATGAGCTATTTCATTCCCCCCGATATGCCCGACAAACAGTACGATATTTTTGGCTCTGGTGGTGGCAAGAAAGCTTCGGATGAGCTGGGTGTAGATCTGCTCGGTTGTGTGCCCCTAGAAATCAGTCTGCGCGAAGGCGGCGATCGCGGTGTGCCTATTGTCTTAGGTCATCCAGAATCTGCATCAGCGAAAGCTTTAAGGGAAATTGCCAAGGCGATCGCCGCTAAAATCCAAAATCCTTAAACTTCATCAATTTAAGACAAATCAAATCCCGAACAAACAAGTGGTGGCGCTACGCGCCGCCACTTGTTTGCTCGGGATTTGATAGCTAAGTAACATCAGTTCGGGTTAAGCTGGCAAATTTTAAAATCCCAAAAGTAAAAGCCTTGCGTAGCAAGGCTTTTACTTTTGGGATTTGAGAAAGGGTTTGCTACGCAAACCCTTTCTCAAAGTCCGTTTCAAATTATCCCAAACTCACAAAAAAACAGAGGGTATGCCGCACAGCGTGCGGCATACCCTCTACTTTGAAGTTTATTCCTCAAGTTGCTTCATTTCTTGATTGGAAGTTAGCAGATACTTATTCACTTCTTCGCCAATTTTATCGTTACCCGCAGTTTTAGAGATAAATGAAGTGGCTCCCACCAGCTTCGCTCTAAAGCGATCGATTAACGAATCATTACTCGTCAAAATGAGAATTGGCGTGTCCTTAAAATCTGGAATTCGCCGAATTTGAGCGCAGAGTTCATAGCCACCAACGATTGGCATGACCAAATCCAAAATAATCATCTCTGGTTTATATTCCACAAGTAAAGGCAATACGTTAATAGAATCGCGAATTCCTAGGAAGCCAAAACCGAAGCCTCTCACAATCTGTTCGATAGTCGCACATACTTGGTTGCTATCATCGACACAGGCGATCAGCGGTCTTGACATCATTTCTATTCTTTTTGGTTTACTATGGCTCTTATCAGGCAATTGGGCAGGTTCGTTTACTTCATTTAGGGAAAGCGAAGCAATGGGCGATTGAATATCACTAACTTCCACTAGCCCGACCATACCACGGTGATAATAAGCCATTAACGACTGCACGAGGGTCAGTAAATCCTTTTTCATCCATGTCGATAACTCCCTTAGCGATCGCCTACCATCAAGAATGGTAATCAAGGTTTTATAGGTCAAATCCGAGGCTTCTTCCTTAAGCTGTCCAGGTCTTTTGATCCAAGGGGCAAGATTTGGGGAGAAATCGGCAACTCCCGCTTTACGCCATGTCAGCCACTCTTGTCGGGCATATTCGATCGCATGTTCGGCATGGATGAGGGAGATTACAGGAGTGAGCTCATCTTCAAAATCACAATAGTAGGTAATCTTATCGTTCGCTGCACATTGGATGATATCAAATAGTACTTCTTGAACAAAACCTTCAATAATTGGCGTGATTTGTTCACGGGTAATCACCATCCTTTTCATTAAGATGACTAGTACGTGATAATCCCAGAGTCTCAACTCTTCAACGGTGCGAAAGGAAATTTTATTAAAGTCTATCTGTAGCTTATACTGCCCCATCAGTCTACGCCAACGACGGTGACTATGAGCTCCACCCGTAGCCCACACTAACCTACCATGACAATAGTAGATACTCCATTTGTAATCTTTGACACTATGCAGTTCCAGCTTGCCCGTAAACTGCTTGCGACCATAGCCACGTAACTGTTCAACAAGGCTATAAACAGCTAGATTATCTGTATCCATGCGTCGTCTACACGTCCTATGAGATAGAGCTTTATTGTTTCAAAGACGGAAAAATTTACTTTTTGACTTTATTTTAAAGATATGCAAGATGGGCTGGCTATTAAAAGCTTACCTCTGACAAACTTATACTCATAAAGAATACAGCAATTCCCATTATCAAATCGTTTTTTGAGTTTTCGGCTAGCAATTCCTAGCATTTAATCAATTTTATTGATCAGTTTATTGATCGGTTTATTGATTGGTTTACTGATTGGTGGGGATTATGGCATCTGTTAATTTCGTAAGGAAAAGCTCCTCAAGAGAGTTGCACCTAGATATCGCAAATATAAATAGTTTAGGAGGAAACCTATTTTATAGCTAATTTTTCCCCAACTATTCCCAACTATAAGTAGCTAGGCGCAATTAGATATATAAAAAGATATAAAACCCTAAAACCTGCGGCGCACGTACAGCGTGCGCCGCAGGTTTTATATTTAATTCCGTCTAGCTACCTACCCACAACCAATGCATTCCTGATATTTTCTGTAAATGGTATGTTTAAAGTAGTTTGGACTATGCCGAACTAGCTGAACTACTTAATACAAACTTTTTAATACAAACTTTTTAATACAAACTTTTGCTGGGAGCTAATTTTTAATGGACAAATTAATGGGCAGACATCTGGAAGAACAGTCACTAGAAGATGTTTTCGATCGATTAACCGATCGCCTAATTACGAGTCTGTATAGTAGTGAATATTTAACTATTAGCCTAGAGAGCGAGCGCAGCCAATTTACTAGATTTAACAAGGCTAAGGTTCGCCAATCAGGATTTGTTGCCGATGGAAATATCACAATTTCGTTAATCAGCAATCAGAGGGAAGCCTATGCTGAGTTCCCATTTACAGGCAATCTCGATCATGATACGACTTGCGCGATCGCCAGTCTCGATTATTTGCGGCAAGAAGTTGCCCAAATCCCCGAAAATCCCTATCTGGTGATTCCCGAAAACCAAGGTTCAAGCCGTGAAGTTTATCAGGGCAGTTTGTTAGACACCGAAGAGGCGATCGCCGCAATTCTCACACCAGTCATCACTCCTGCACATAGCACCGTAGATTTCGCGGGATTATACGCATCTGGCTTAATCATCCGCGCCAATGCTAACTCCGCAGGCCAGAGACATTGGTTTGCTACGGATTCTTTTTTTGTCGATTATTCCATGTTCGTCCAAACGAATTCTGGCGAAAAAGCAGTCAAGGGAATTTATGCTGGGAAAGAATGGCAACCAGAGAATTATCACTTCCAGATTAACCGCTCCAAAGAACAATTAGCAGCCCTACAAAGACCAAGCAAAACTCTAGAGCGCGGACAATATCACACCTACTTTGCCCCTGCGGCAGCGTCGGATCTATTAGGCTTTATTGCAAACAGCGTGGGCGAATCGAGCTTGCAACAGAGTAGCAGCGCTCTTTTGAAATTAAAGAATCAAGAAAAAAAACTCTCCCCGTTACTATCTCTTAGTGAAAATTTCACCTACGGGAATGTACCTCGCTTCAACAGTATCGGAGAAGTCGCTCCTGAATTTTTGCCCGTTATTGCCCATGGCAATCTCGTCAATACTTTAATTAGTTCACGCAGTGCGAAGGAATATAACAAAGAAGCCAATGGTGCGAGCGTGGGTGAATCAATGCGATCTCCTGAAGTTTCGGCAGGAAGCTTAGCAGCAGCCAATATTCTCAAACAATTGGATACTGGACTTTACTTGTCAAACCTCCATTACCTAAACTGGAGCGATCGCACGGGTGGCAGGATCACAGGCATGACGCGCTATGCCTGCTTTTGGGTAGATCAAGGCGAGTTGATCGCCCCCATTGAGAATCTACGCTTTGACGATAGCATCTATAATTTTTTGGGCAAAAACCTAGAGGAATTAACTGATTTTCGCGAATTTATTCCTAACGTAAGTACCTATGAAAAGCGATCGCTTGGAGGTATTCTCGTTCCAGGAATGCTTGTAAAGGATTTTACATTTACTCTATAGCTTTCGTTACATAAAGGTTAACTTGACATTAAGGGACTTGCGATTTCATGAAGTACCAAATATAAAACCAGAATCAGTGGCGCGGCGGAGCCGCGCCACTGATTCTGGTAAATCTGGATTGGCATCTTATTTTCTCGCAAGTCCCTAACCTCTATGTCATCCCAAGCAATTAGGGTAAAAGGCAAATTATTCCAAATTATTCGTAGAGACTAGTATTTTGTGCCCGTAGCTACATCTCTCACAATATTCGCCTACATACACAAACTAATCGCCACTGACATTTTGATTTTGTAGTCGATTTTACTTTGTATTCCCCCATACTATCGGATGCTAAGTATCGGATGCTAAGTAATAGCACATTCCCACCCTATAAAGGATTCCAGACAATAAATGAGCAAATCAAATGGAAATTATATGAGTATAAAACCAATCTCAATATGTAAACCCTTTTAGCATCCTATAAAACTTTTTTGCACCATAAAAGGTTATCAGAAAGTTATATAAAGTAATATTTTTTCGATAGATAGGGTAAAATCTTTTTTGTAGCTTAAGAGTCAGAATTGCTATGTTGCTAATAAATTATAGAAATATTCTGCCAGCTTCTATTGCCTGCATAGGGGGGATGATTCTTACACTTGGTCAGCCAGAAATAACTTTCGCAAATGACCAAACTGGGTATACTCCAACGGATCGTCCTCAACCACAACGCACTCAAGGCGGCGGATCTCGATTTCATCCACTCATAGAATATAGTCCATCCTGTAATTACTAATCAACCGCCATTATGCTTAATTTAAATTCCTAATTTAAGAAGAATAAAGAAACGCGGGGGGCGTACTTTTTATTCTAAGCATTTGGTGATTCGATCTTTGTAAACTTTATAAAATTTGTATGGATCGTCATTTTATCTGCGATAACCCAAAGATCGCTAGATCTTACGGCGATCGCAATGTATATCGCGATTACATCATACCAAATTACAAAATGGCTACGCCATTTTGTAATTTTAAAACCCTTACTGGATTTGGGTTTTAATTCCCAAAAGTGTAGCCACACTTTTGGGAATTGGTATCAATCCATCAAAGCCAGAGTAAAGCACTATTTCGCAATGGTGCTTTACTCTGGCTTTTGATTTTGTCTTAGGGCTGGTAACAGCCATAGAATTGCTAAATTTCACATCCTCACATCTTCACATCTATAGTTGCCGTCAACTGTATCAGGACAAGTCCAAAAGAGGATTGCCGCGCGGAGCGCGGCAATCCTCTTTTGGGCTTTAATTTTGTCCTAACAAAACTGGCGGCAGGTATATAGGCAACGTAAGGTTTGCTTAGGACATAAAGCCCAAAGAGATGAGTGGCGACGCTTCGCGTCGCCACTCATCTCTTTGGGCTTTGTTCATCCCGTCGGATTAAAGTTTCGAGAACTGATGGAATTATGCTGAGATAATTACGACAAAGGGCTTGCATACATCTAAGCATTAGTTTGGTACGATTGTGAAACTTTAGTTGCAGAGCCAAGACATAGTGGAGATCGCCTTAGTTGAGGATTCTTTATCAGGACTTACTCCAACAAGTTAGGCTTACTACTCTCATTAAATTCTCTTAGATGATCGCGATTAAAACTCTAAAAGCAAACTGGGAAAATTTACCGCTTAGATTCAAACAGTGGGGTGGATTTTTCCTGTCTAGCGGAAGTGTGTACTTATTAGTATTTGGATTGCGTTGGTTAGGGTGGTTGCAACCTAGCGAATGGGCAGCTTTCGATCTATTCGTACAGTTGCGTCCTATGGAGCCCGTAGACGAGAGGATCGTTATTGTTGGCGTACAAGAATCGGATATTCGCTACTTAGGGAGTTGGCCAGCCTCCGATCGCACCCTCGCTAAAATTTTACGCAAAATCCGCGAACAAAAGCCAAAAGTAATTGGCTTAGATCTTTATCGAGATATTCCTGTGGGAGATGGCTACCAAGAACTTGAGGAAATATTTAAAACCACTCCCAATCTGATCGGTATTGAAAAAAGCATTAACGATCGCTTTAGTACTGCCATTAGTCCTTCCCCTATACTCAAGGCTCTAGGTCAAGTATCGGCAAATGATGTCATTGTTGATCCCGATGGTAGATTACGTCGGGCTTTGTTATATCCAATGCCGAAAGGGAATGAAGGTTTACCTAGTTTGGGGCTAGCAGTTTCCCTTGTATACCTCAAAGATAAGGGCATAGAGCCGAAGTCCTCACCATCTGGATATTTACAACTTGGGGAAGCTGTTTTTAAGCCCTTAGAAAATACCGATGGCGGCTATGTCCGTATTGATGCGGGAGGCTATCAAGTTTTGATGAATTACCACGGCTCCTCACAAAAGTTTCGCTCCGTCTCCCTTGAAGATATTTTAGAAAATCGGATCGCTCCCGATCTGATGCGCGATCGCATTGTCTTGATTGGAGCGCAGGCTTCCAGTCTCAATGACGTATTTTACACTCCCTATAGCAGTAATTTTATTACCTCACCCGCGCAAATGTCAGGGGTAGAATTTCAAGCCAATCTTGTTAAGTTAATCTTGGGCGCAGCGAGCGATCAGCGACCTCTATTTCATGTTTGGTCAGATATTGGCGAAGAAATGTGGATTGCGATCTGGTCGATCGCTGGCGCGGCGATCGTTTGGATTTTCTCCACCAAAAGATTAGTCTTGCTAACGGGGACGGTAATTTTCGGCATGGGCTTTCTGATTGGTGGCAGCTATTTACTATTTTTAGGAGGTTGGTGGATACCTCTTGCTCCTGCCCTATATACCTTTATCGGCTCCATGATGGTAATGCAGAGCTATATGTATGTTTCCAGACTGCGCGAGTTAAATTCGGCCCTTTCTGATTCGATCGAATTGCTTGCCCATGATGCCTCCCATGATGCTTTAACGGGTTTACCCAACCGCAATCTATTTATGGATCGCGTAGATCATGCGATCAAATACAGTAAGCGCAATTCCAACTATCTATTTGCGATCTTTTTCATTGATCTAGATCGATTCAAAATGATTAATGATAGTCTTGGGCATAATATGGGCGATCGCTTTTTACAAGCGATCGCCGCACTATTGCAAGACTGCTTGCGTTCGATTGATACCGTGGCTCGGCTGGGGGGCGATGAGTTTACAATTCTGGTAGATGATATTCAAGATGTGAGTGAAGCCTTAACCGTTGCTGATCGTATTCTGCATCGGTTTCTCTCTCCCATCACCATCGGGGGCGAAGCGATTTTTCCTAGTGCGAGTATTGGCATTGTCATTAGTACGCCAGATTATGATAATTGTATCGATCTCCTGAGGGATGCAGATATTGCCATGTATCGGGCTAAATCTCTGGGCAAAGGACGATATACGCTCTTTGATCAAGAAATGTACGAACAAACCTTGCGATTAACGCAATTAGAGAGCGAACTTCACTATGCTCTCGAACATCGAGAATTTGAACTTTATTATCAACCCATCGTTTCCCTAACCACCGATCAACTTGCTGGATTTGAAGCTCTAATCCGTTGGAAGAATCCTAAACGAGGCTTTATTTCGCCTATAGAATTCATTCCTCTGGCTGAGGATACTGGGTTAATTGTGGCAGTTGGGGATTGGGTTCTCAGGGAAGCCTGCCAACAATTGACGGACTGGCTCCAGAAGTTTCCCGAAGCTGCCAATTTGAAAATGAGTATTAATTTAGCTAGCCATCAAATTCGTGAACCAGATCTTTTAGATAAGCTCGATGCAATCCTTGCCGAAACTGGGGTCAATGGCAGTTCGATCCGTTTAGAAATTACGGAAAGCACCTTAATGGATCAGGGAGAACAGACGATCGCCAAACTGGCGCAATTGCGGGCAAGAAATATCCAACTGAGCATTGATGATTTCGGTCAGGGTTATTCCTCCCTCAGCTATTTACATCGCTTTCCCATTAATATTCTCAAAATCGATCGAGCTTTTGTCAGTCAGATGAGTGATGGCGGTGAAAATATTGAGATCGTGCGGACAATTACCATGCTAGCCCATACCTTAAATATGAGTGTCGTCGCTGAAGGGGTCGAAACGGAACAACAGGTCGAGATTTTAAAAAAATTAGGTTGTGAGTTTGGGCAAGGTTATTTATTTTCACATCCCTTGACGGCTTCTGCCGCCGAGCAGGCGATCGCAAATAGCATCCAAGCGATCGTTATATAAGCAATACCCCAAGCTTGGCATCATGCTCAGGATAAGCCTAACTTGTTTGCCTATAGCCTAACTTTAAAAAGATGTTTTCTAGGGTTTCTTGCGTTCGATGAAAGTCGGAGATCGGAATCCCTAATTCAATCAGAGATTTCAGCAATCCCGCACAGTCTTCTACAGTTCCCGCAAATTGAACCCTTACCACTGACATATCTGGAAGAACTTCCAACTCTTGAATTAATTCCGATCGCTTTAAAGCCGATTGTAAGTCTTCAATATTACCGAGAGTAGAAATTAGAATCTGTTGGCGGTCTTGGTTACTGCGATCGTATAGAGCCTGTAGCCGTGAACTTTCAACCAAAGTACCTAACTCCATAATCCCAATCGAAGTACAGATTTCGGCAAGGTCGCTTAGGATATGCGATGAAATGAGAATGGTCATTCCTTGCTGTTGGAGGGACTTGATAATATTGCGAACCTGTACCCTCGCAAGGGGATCGAGTCCTGATACTGGCTCATCTAGCAATAGCAAAGTGGGATTATGAATGATGCTTCTGGCGAGACTGAGTCGCTGTTTCATGCCCCGCGACAGGGTAGCGATCGCTTCGTTCCTTTTTTGCTGTAGCTCCACAAGTTCGATCACCTCATGCAATCTCTGCGATCGCTGGGGATCTCGCAAAAAATATAAACGGGCAAAATAATCGAGATAGTCCCAAACCGTAAGGTCATCGTAAAGTGGAAAGTCATCGGGTAAGTAGCCCAATTGCCTCTTTAGTTCGGGATTGTTTTGTCCCCGTAAAAACCTTGCCCCATTAATATAAATTTCACCTGCGGTGGGCTCTTCCGCAGCAGCAAGCATCCGAATTAAGGTGGTTTTTCCCGCCCCATTGGGGCCAATTAGCCCATAAACTTCACCTCGATCAATTTGCAAATCGAGGTGGTTGACCGCCACATGGTTATCAAACTGCTTGGTCAATCGGTGCGTGCGAACTGTCGGTACTTCTGTCATGAGATTGCCACGAAAGTTACAGCCATGTTACTCCCAGCAACGAGAATTGTGAAGAGATGTCGCATAGGCGCTTTGCACTGTCCATCTTTTAGTTATGCGATTTATACCAAATCACAAAATGGCTACGCCATTTTGTGATTTTAAAACCCTTACTGGGTTTGGTTTTCAATTCCCAAAAGTGTAGCCACACTTTTGGGAATTGGTATTATGCGGCACTATACATAGCAACAGGTGAGTAACTCACCTGTTGCTATAAGTACCCAAAGCCTGTAGCGCACGCGCAGCGTGCACTACAGGCTTTGGGTACTTATATTTAATTGTGCTTAGCCACTTACCAATTCTTGAAACACTTCTTCAAACACTTATGTTGGGGCTAACGCTTTACAAGTTATTATAGTAAATGGTCAAAATTCCAGTTTTTACTTTTTTCTCTAAAGTTTCGCCAATAACATCATGATGCGTAGCAACTATTGCGGTCACCTCAATGCCGAACATCTCGGACAAACAGTTAGCTTGTGCGGTTGGATCGATCGCAGACGGGATCATGGTGGAGTGATCTTTTTAGATCTGCGCGATCGCACGGGAATCGTCCAGATCGTTAGCGATCCCCAAAGAACTCCAGCGTCCTATGACCTTGCGGGGGAAATGCGAAACGAGTATGTAGTCAGAATTATTGGCAAAGTTTCTCAGCGTCCTGAAGAATCCCTCAATCCCAAACTCGCCACAGGGGAAGTAGAAATTTATGCCGAATCCATTGAATTGCTCAATGCCGTCAGCAAGCCATTACCCTTCCTAATTTCTGAAGCGGACACGATTAAAGAAGAGCTGCGCTTTAAATATCGCTATCTCGATATGCGTGGCGATCGCCTATCGAGCAATCTCAAACTGAGATTTGAAGTTGTAAAATCCATTCGCCGCTTCCTTGAAGATGAGTATGGATTTATGGAAGTGGAAACGCCAATTCTTTGCCGCTCTACTCCTGAGGGAGCGCGAGACTACCTCGTCCCCAGCCGCGTTAATGCGGGACAATGGTACGCCTTGCCTCAGTCTCCACAATTATTTAAGCAGTTGTTGATGGTGGGTGGATGCGATCGCTATTATCAAATCGCTCGATGTTTCCGCGATGAGGATCTACGTGCTGATCGTCAACCCGAATTTACCCAACTGGACATGGAAATGAGTTTCATGTCTCAGGAAGAAATCATCGAACTCAATGAGAACCTAATTCGCTATATTTTCCAGACCGTTAAAGGAGTGGAATTAGGCTCCTTCCCCCGTCTCACCTATGCCGAATCGATGGATCGCTATGGGTGCGATCGCCCCGATACGCGCTTTGGTATGGAATTAGTCAATGTATCCGATTTATTTGTCAATTCTGGCTTCAAGGTCTTTGCTAACACAGTTGCCAATGGCGGCATTATCAAAGTTTTACCCGTACTCGGTGGCGATGCGGCGATTTCTAATACACGCATCAAACCAGGCGGCGATCTTGCGAATTTGGTTGCTCAATATGGGGCAAAGGGATTAGCCTTTATCCGTGTTCGTGAAGGTGGTGTAATCGACACGATCGGCGCACTTAAGGATAGTCTCACCGAAGAAGTCAAACAGGAATTGCTAGAGCGCACTGGAGCAACCGCAGGCACGATTCTGTTATTTGGGGCTGGAGAAAAAGCGATTGTGAACGAATCCCTCTATCGTTTGCGGCTAGCCCTCGGTCGGGAATTAGGTTTAATTGACGATCAAAAACTCAATTTCGTGTGGATAACCGATTTCCCCATGTTCGAGTGGAATGCGGATGAGAAGAGACTAGAAGCCCTGCATCACCCCTTCACCTCACCCCGCCCTCAAGACATTGAGAACGGTCAACCCATTGATGTAAATACGATCGCCCTAGCCTATGACTTGGTACTCAATGGTACGGAAATTGGTGGCGGTAGCATTCGGATTCACAAACGCGATGTCCAAGAAAAAGTTTTTGCCGCGATCGGACTAACTCCCGAACAGGCAAAGGAGAAATTTGGTTTCCTATTGGAAGCCTTTGAATATGGCACGCCTCCCCACGGGGGACTAGCCTTCGGACTCGATCGCTTAGTGATGTTGATCTCTGGAGCCGATTCCATTCGTGATGTCATTGCCTTCCCTAAAACCCAGCAAGCCCGTGATCTGATGACTGACGCACCATCAAGTGTGGATGACTCGCAGTTAAAAGAACTCCATGTCAAGTTATCCCTACCTCCTGCAAAGAGCTAGTCCAATTCCCCAAAGATGAATGGCGGCGCTTGGTGCCGCCATTCATCTTTGGGGCTTTATGTCCTAAGCAACCCTTACTTTGCTATGTATATGAAACGGGCTTTGAGAAAGGGTTTGCATAGCAAACCCTTTCTCAAAGCCCAAAAGTAAAAGCCTT
>NZ_ALWB01000016.1 GCF_000332215.1 Pseudanabaena biceps PCC 7429 | reverse complement strand
TTACTTCTTCGCTAATCCAAAAGGTCAGGCTTCCTCTTTGTTTCAGCCCTGCGTTATACTCTGACCAGTTGCGGATCTCATATTTCTCTGTCATCTTTCGGGGTCTCATCTCCTGCTTAATACTTAATTTACCTTCTAACCCCCTTTTTATGCAACAACGCCAGGTGTTGATGAAAACCGATCGAGATCGCGGATTTGGCTACTCATCAGATTCAGCTTTACCTGAATGCGGTCAATCGTATTCTTTGCAGCAAGATTCGGCTAAAGAATCTGAATCTCTAAATTTCCAATGGCTAGAGGATGGCTCAATTCAACTGGAATCTGAGAAATTAGGAATTTTAAAATTTATTCCGGTAGTCGCACAATTAGCAGAATCTCCCGATGAACAAACAAGCGAACAGATATTGAAATTACTTGAGAGTGTAATCGATCAAGCCAATTCACAGCCGTATCGGACAATTATTCTTTATTTTGGGACTGCTCAGGATGTGTCCAAAATATCGCCTAAGTTGCGACGATATTTTAATACTATTGGTAATGATTTACTGAATTCTGATTTCAATTCTAATTTTAAAAGCGATCGCAAGTTAGCTTTGTTGCCAGTGAGTCCTTTTGATATTTTGAGTACAGAGAGAGTTGCTAGAGCTGTTCAGTGGTGGATTTATTCCCAAAAGTACAGCGCTTATCCCATCAAAAAAGTATTAGAATCTCGATTGCCTGATGAACTACTTAAACCGATTCAGCAGACTGGCGCAATACGTCAAAGTCCCCAAAACAATCAACTTCTGTTCATACGTCCTCTTTCTCTTAGCAATCGCAAAGTATTCACCAGTAACTTGCATAGCATGATTAAGAGAGAAGAGGCTAAAGGTAATTCGGCTAGGGGAGAGGTTGTTAGACTACGGCAACTAGAAAATTTGCCCGAAAGTGTTGATCAAGAATTTGAATCTTTCTTAACCTGTCCCACTTGCCCAGCAAACTATTCGGCAAATAGCTTTGATATTAATATAGAAAATATCGGCAATGATTGTTTTGAAGCTCATTGTCAATCATGTAATACCACTTGGGGTTTACAAAGATGTGGGCAATGCCAAACTAACTATCCGTACATCAAACTTGGTGGGGCTAATCTTGAAATTAGCGATCGGTCAGTTGGCTGGAGCGATCGCGTATTTGGACGTGATGTACTAGCTGTGCCTTGTTTTGCAGATAATAGTTTACAGTTCTATATTTGTTCTAATTGTGGAAGTTGTGGCAATTCCTCACAGTCTAGTTCTTATTCTTGTCAGAGATGTTAAGTATATTTGTAGGATGCGTTATTGTTGACGTAACGAATCCGTCTTTAACAGATTAGGTTACACGGTACAAAAGAATATGGAAAATTTTTGGCTATCTACCAATGATATTTGCAAAAAACTTAGAATTAGACGTAACACAGTATATAGATGGATTTCTAAACATGGAATGCCTGCACATCGTATAGGGCGCTTTTGGAAATTTCAAAAAGATGAGTTGGATTTATGGATAGAGCTAAATAGACCCTTATCTCTTCAACAAGGAAAGCAAACAGCAAAAAAAAAGACATATAGTTTGTCATTTACTGCTGGAGATTTGCTGTTTCGTGAATCTTTGGTTGTCGCAAGTTTATTCCTTGATATTCGAGACTGGAATTTGGTTCGAGAAAAAGTTGTTGCGAATAATTTATTGCAAGCTAAGACGTTAAGTACGACTAAACGTATCTGTGGAGAAGTTTGTTCTAGATTAAAAATGCTTAGTCAAAACGAGTTAGAGTTACTTACCGAGACAACTATTCAGGAGCAAGGTTATTTATTGTGGTTAGCAATCTGTCGCCGTTATAAATTTGTTGCTGAGTTTGCAGTAGAGGTTTTAAGGGAAAGATATCTGAGTCTCAAGAATAGTCTTAATTATGAAGATTTCAATTTTTTCTTTTCTAAAAAAATAGAATGTCATCAAGAGTTAGCTAAAGTCAGTCAAAGAACAATCGATAAGTCTCGTCAAGTTTTATTCAGAATGATGCGGCAAGCTGGGTTGTTAACGACTGAAAACGAAATTAATGTTGCTCTACTAAGTCCTAGACTTCTAAATGAGCTTGCTGAGAATTCGCATCCAGATATTTTTGTGTTTCCATATTTTGAAGTTGGTTAGCGATCTAGAGGTTTGTATTGGCAGCGCGAAGCGCTACCAATTACTGCATTTTGTATTTAAAGGAGAAAATTAATTGTGGTGAAACAGAATTTCAAGTCGGTAGCAGAAAGATTGGAGCATTTATATAAAGTGATTTCTAGTCAGCGATTTTTAAAAATGCAAGGACTAAATAATGAAGTCCCTTTTTTCATTTGTGCATATCAGCCTGAAGATGCGGTTGAAATCGAACAATTACAATCTCAGTTAGTGAGTCGTCTTGAGCAGTCTGGAGTAAGAGTTTTACAGATTAATATTTATGACTTGGCGATCGCACTTTTACAGGAAAGGGGGATTTGGCAGCAAATTATGGATATTGAAACTTCAGTATCTAAGGAACAACTGAAGGAGTTATTGCAGGGAGTACTCGATCCTGATACGCATCTTGTGCCTGCGATCGCCCAAAAAATGCAAGATGCTGATTTTGACGTGATATTCTTGAATGGTGTTGGTGAAGTTTTTCCCTATATTCGTACTCATAGTATTTTGAACAATCTCCAAAGTACAGCAACCCAAATTCCGACTCTCATCTTTTTCCCGGGAGAATACACCCACTCGCTAGAGTCTGGTGCGTCTCTTGAGCTTTTTGGTAGGCTGCGGGACGATCGCTATTATCGGGCTTTTAATATTGCTGATTATGAGGTTTGAGTGGGAGGAAGTGGGCAGTGGAAAGTGAGGAGTAAGAAGGAATTAGCGGTTTAAGGATTAGGGTGTAGTTCTTTTATTTTTAGTCTGAAAAATTATGCTTTTACAAACGATTTTTGCACAAGATATTAAGCGTCCTATTGAAGGGGTGATTAAGGCTGATGATGAGGCGCGATTGGGGGTAGAAATTCGGGAATATGTATTGACTAACGAGGTGGAAAAGCGGCTTGAGTCATTTTTAGAAGCATACAATGGCTATCAGGGGGCAAATGGGGTTTGGGTATCAGGATTTTTTGGATCTGGTAAGTCTCATATGCTCAAGATGTTGGCTTTGCTTTTGGAAAATCGCGAGGTTGATGGGGAGAAAATTTTAGAAGCGTTTTTGTGGAAGTGTCGAGATAACGAGATCTTGCGCGGTGAACTTAGAAAAGCGGTGGCGATTCCCTCGAAAAGCATTTTATTTAATATTGACCAAAAGGCTGACGTAATTAGTAAGACTCAGATTGATGCACTCTTAGCTGTATTTGTGAAAGTATTTGATGAAATGAGTGGCTATTATGGCAAGCAAGGTCATATTGCTCAATTTGAGCGCGATCTTGATAGTCGTGGGTTTTATGCCAGTTTTCAAGATAAGTATGAGGAGATTGCGGGAAGAACTTGGCAAAAGGGGCGAGAGCAGGCTTTGTTGGAAGGGCAAAATATTGCTAGGGCTTATGCGGCGGTGACGGGGAATGATTCTGAGTCCGCGATCGCTATTTTAGATAAGTATCGCAGTCAGTATCGGGTTTCGATTGAAGATTTTGCAGATCAGGTGAAAGCTTATCTGGACAAACAAAGTCTTGATTTTCGTTTAAATTTCTTTGTCGATGAGGTGGGGCAGTACATAGCGGAAAATGTAAAGTTAATGACTAACTTGCAGACGATCGCGGAGAGTCTTACCACTAAATGTCAGGGTAGAGCTTGGATTATTGTGACGGCTCAGGAGGATATGGACTCAGTGGTGGGAGAAATGAACCGCCAACAGAGTAATGACTTTAGCAAGATTCAAGCGCGGTTTCACAATCGGATGGTGCTGACCAGTCAAGATGTTGCTGAGGTGATCCAAAAGCGTCTTCTCACTAAGACCGAGGCGGTTAAGCCACTATTGGCAACTATTTATCAAGAGCAGGCTAATAACTTTAAGACTTTGTTTGACTTTACGGATGGTTCGCAAACCTATCGCAATTTTCAAGATTGTGAGCATTTTACTAATTGCTATCCGTTTATTCCCTATCAATTTACGCTCTTTCAGGCGGCGATCCAAAATTTGTCAAAGCATAATGCTTTTACTGGTAAGCATAGCTCTGTGGGTGAGCGCTCAATGCTGGCGGTATTTCAATTAGTTGCTATTCAGATTTGCGATCGCCCGATTGGAAAGCTGGCTACCTTTGATTTGATGTTTGAAGGAATTCGCACAGCGCTGAAGTCAAGTGCTTATAAGTCGATTCGCACTGCGGAACAGAATTTAGATAATCAACTTGCCATTCGTATTCTGAGAACGCTGTTTTTAGTCAAGTATATTAATGAGTTTAAATCAACTTTACGAAATTTATGTGTGTTGATGCTGGATGAGTTTAATCAAGACTTACCACAATTGAGTAAAGACATCGAAGAAGCGTTAGATCTCTTAGAGCAGCAAAACTATATTCAGCGCGATGGGGAACAGTATGTTTATTTGACTGATGAAGAACAGGATATTGAGCAGGAAATTAAAAATACAGAGGTTGAGTTTCGCGATTTGGCTGACGATCTAGAAAAGCTCATTTTTGATTATGTGATTAAAAATCGGAAGATCCGTAATGCTGAAAATAACTATGACTATGAGTATTCTCGTAAGTTAGATGGGCGGCTGCAAGGGAGGGAACATGAGTTAACAATTAATGTGATCACGCCGTTTCATGAAAATGCTGATAATGAAGCTGCTTTGGCGATGCAGAGTATGGGGTTTGATGAGTTGTTGGTGATTATGCCTGTGGAATCTCGGTTGATGAGCGATCTGATGATGTACAAACGCACGGAAAAGTATATTCGCCAGAATGTGACGATCGCTAAGCAGGAGGGGATTAAGCGGATCTTGGAATACAAGGCTTCTAGTAATAGGACTAGAGAAGCACAACTGAAGGAATCGATCAAGGCTCTGCTCGGTCAGTCTAAGTTGTATGTGGCAGGGACAAAGTTTGAAGTTGGAGGTGAAGATGCTCAGAGTCGGATTATTAAGGGATTTCAGACTTTGATTGAGCGAACTTATCCCAATTTGAAAATGTTGCGGGGAATTTCTTACAGTGAAAATGATTTGGGAAATGTGCTGAATAATTCTCAAGAGGGATTATTTGGAAATGATGTGACTACGTTGGATGAGTCGGAGCAGGAGGTGCTTGCTTTTATACAGGGCAATAATCGGACGGGGATCAGGACAACTTTAAAATTGGTGATCGATCGCTTTCGCAAGAAACCCTATGGCTGGTATGAGGCGGCAACTCTTTGTCAGATCGCCAAGTTATCGGTGCGGGGCAAGCTAGACACTAAGATTGATAGCAATATTGTGGAAGGGGATGCGCTAGAAAAGGCTTTGCGTTCTGCAAGTGGCTATGGCAATGTGATTTTGGAGCCGCAAATAGACTTTACGACTTCACAGGTACGCAACTTAAAAGAGTTTTATCAAGAGTTTTTTGATGCGTCGCCGACAATGAGCGAAGCTAAGGCTTTAGGTAAGGAGACGGGAGAGGCTTTTCAGAAGTTATTGAATCTACTCATGCCGATCGCCTCGCAGGTGTCGCAATATCCATTTTTGCAAGCCCTCGATCCTGCGATCGCAATGATTTCTGATGTGAAGGGCAAGTCCTATGCTTGGTATTTAACGGAGTTATCTAAAAAACAGGACGATCTGCTGGACTTGAAAGAGCAGGTAATTGCGCCAATTCGGGGCTTTATGAATGGTAATCAGAGGGAGATTTATGAGCAGGCGCAAAAATTTGTGCAGGCTCAGGAGTCTAACTTTGCTTATATTGCTGGTACTGATGTCGAGCAGATGCGGGCGATCTTAGCCGATCGCCAATGCTTTAAGGGTAATCGGATGCAGCAGGTCAAGGTGTTGAGCGATCGCGCTTCGGCAGCAGTTGCCGAAAAGGTGAAAGAGGAGATCGCGATCGCCAAAACATCTGTAACGGAGCTACAAACTCGACTTTGTGCGATGTCTGAGTTTACTGGTTTGAGTGCTGAACAACAGACTCAGATTGTGCAACCCTTTAGCAATTTTTTAACGGCGATCGCTAACCAAAGTCTAATTGCGGTAATTCGTGATATGCGGCGGCGGTTTGAGGAAGAGACTTATGCTGGCTTGATGGTGCGGGTAAGTGAGTGGGCGACGGCGACTAATCGGGTTCAGCCTGACTCAACGGCAAAGAGTTTAGTCGGTGGTACTTACAAAGTATCGGTTAAGGACAATCAGGCGATCGCTTATGTGGCGAAGCAGTCAATTCAGGTTAAGTTTGATCGGGTATGGCTAGAAAATGAGGCAGATGTGGATCGCTATTTGGCAGCGATGCGTGAGGCTTTTATGGCTGAGATTCAACAGAACAAGAGGATTTCGATATGATTACTAGGCTTGAGATGAAGAACTTTATGGTTTTTCGCAGCAACTTAGCTGTTGGTTTCTCACCCAAAATTAATGTAATTATTGGTGAGAATGGTACGGGCAAAACGCATTTGCTTAAAGCGGTGTATGGATTAGCGTCTGGTAGTCAATTATTTAATAAGAAACTAGATCACAATAACGCAGAGGTGAGTGAGGAAGATTTAAGTGAATTTCTTACAAAGAGATTTCTAAGAGTTTTCTTGCCTCTAGAGAATAAGGTGGGCAAAATGCACAATACAGGTGCGAGCGAAAAGGCAGAACTCAAAGCTGACTTTTCGCTTGATCGCTCCATCAAAATTAGTTTGCATAATAATTCTCAAACGATCGCCATTCAAAAAGATCATAACTATCAACAATATCGTCAAGAGCCTGTCTTTATTCCGACTAAGGAAGTTCTTTATTTTATGAAGGGATTTGTCAGTCTTTATCAGAGGTATGAATTGTCTTTTGATGAAACTTATAATGATATCTGTGTATTACTCGATCTGCCTTCTCAACGTCCAGAGTTATTACACGAAAAGTCTAAATGGGCGATCGCCGAAATCGAAAAAATTTGTGGCGGGCGGTTTATTTTTTATGGTGGTGGTAATGTCACTTTTAAGGCGGGTAATGTTGAATATTCGGCAAATGCGATCGCTGAGGGTTTTCGGAAGGTTGGCATTTTAGCAAGATTGCTAGAGACGGGGGCGATTCAACCAGGGAGTAGCGGGACACTCTTGTGGGATGAGCCTGAAGTTAATCTCAATCCCAAGTTATTGCAGATTCTTGTCGAGATTTTGCTAGAGCTATCGCGTAATGGTCAGCAAATTATTTTGGCAACCCATGATTATGTTTTGCTGAAATGGCTTGATTTGTTGATGGATAAAGGTAAAGGTGATGAGGTGATTTATCACAGTCTTTATCGAAATACTGACTCCAAAGAAATTGTTGTGGAGAGTTATGATCGCTATCAAGACATTAATCAAAATTCTATCTCTGACGCTTTTGCCGAAATCTACGATAGAGATGTATCAAGGGCGTTAGGAGTGTAGATGAAGTTATATAAAGCTGAGACTAGAGCCGATCTTGAATTTAGCTTTCCAGATGAACTTAAGTGGGAAGAGTTGGATCGACAGGGTGTTAGATTACCACAAGGAATGTCTTTTGTGGATTTGATCATCGAGCGAGAGAAAGATTTGCTGTTGATAGAAATTAAAGACCCCTCAAATTTTTTGACTCCAGACAAAGAAAGACAAAAATATCTAGCTAGGCTAAGTAATAATGAGCTTATAACCGAGGAATTAACGCCTAAAATACGAGATTCTTATACATATATGCATCTTATGGAAAGAGATACCAAGCCAATTATTTATATTGTTTTGTTGGGCTTAGATGCGTTTGATGATGTGCTTCAAAAAGGTGTTCTCAGTAACTTTAAGGATCGTCTGCTCCGCAATATTCGCAATGAATGCGAGCAGCCTTGGAAAAGAGATTATGTCAAAGATTGTATTGTGTTGTCCGTTGATGGTTGGAATCGCACATTTAAAGATTGGACAATTCAACGCTTATCAAACCCTAACCCCTAGCCCCTAATCCCTAACTCCTAATTCTCTACTTCCCACTCCCAACTAAAAACATGGACACCTCAAGACTCAAAAGATTTGCACAATTTGCCCGACGTAGTTTGATCGAGCAGGTCACTAGTCGCTTGAATCTGGTTTTGCAGCCTGAGAGTATGGCGCGGCGGGAATATGGGGAGGCGATCGCCGATCTCGAAAAGGAGATTAAGGCTAGTTCTAAGGAACAGGTGATCGATCGCGTGGCTTATGTTTGGTTTAATCGATTTTGTGCGCTGCGGTTTATGGATGTAAATCGCTATACGAAGATTGGGGTGTTGTCGCCTGCGGAGGGACAGTTTCAGCCTGAGATTTTGGCTGAGGCGAAGATGGGGCATATTGATGAGGATTTGGTGGCGGATGCGGTGGTGCGCGATCGCATTTTTGCTTTATTAAATGGCACTAGCCCTAGTCCCGATCCGCAAACTGAGGCTTATCGATCGCTGATTGTGTCGGTATGTAATCATTTTTATAAGGCGATGCCCTATTTATTTGATCGCATTGCCAACTATACGGAGCTTTTGATGCCTGATGATTTGTTGTCGGGCAATTCGATTTTGGCTTATACCCGCGAGACGTTGACTCCCGATGTTTGTAAGGATGTGGAGGCGATCGGTTGGCTCTATCAGTTTTATATTTCGGAGAAGAAGGATGAGGTGTTTGATGCGTTGAAGAAAAATCGCAAGATTACGCCCGAAAGTATTCCTGCGGCGACTCAGTTGTTTACGCCTAAATGGATTGTGCGTTATTTGGTAGAGAATTCTTTGGGTCGTTTATGGATGTTAAATCATCCTAATTCGCGGCTGATCGAGCAGATGGAATACTATATTGCTCCCGAACAGACGGAAACAAATTTTCTGCGAATTGCGAAGCCAGAGGATATCAAAATCTGCGATCCTGCTTGTGGGTCGGGGCATATGTTGGTGTATGCGTTTGATTTGTTGTATGCAATTTATGAAGAAGAAGGGTATGAGCCTGCGGAGATTCCTGAAAAGATTTTGACGTTGAATTTGTTTGGGATTGAGATTGACGAACGGGCGGGTGAGTTGGCGGCGCTTGCGTTGACGATGAAGGCTACTAAGCATCGGCGGTTTTTTAATAAGGGAATTAAGCCGAATATTTGTGTGTTGGAGAATGTGAGTTTTGCGGATGATGATGTGCAGGGCTATATGGATTTCGTGGGGCGAGATCTCTTTACTGCGCCTTTGTTACGGACTTTGCATGAGTTTGAGGAGTCGAATAATTTTGGTTCGTTAATCCGTCCGACGGTGACGGATGTGGCGGGGATGGTTGAGATTTTGCGGTCGAAGAATGTGGAAGGTAGTCTGTTTTTTTACAGGACTCATGAGAAGGTTTTGCGGGTGTTGAGGCAGGCTGATTTTCTGAGTTCTAAGTATCATGTGGTGATTGCGAATCCGCCTTATATGGGTGGGAAGGGGATGAATAATCGAATGTCGGCTTGGGTGAAGGATAATTATCCAGATAGTAAGTCTGATTTGTTTGCAATGTTTATGGAGCGTAATCTTGAGCTTGCTGTCAAGAATGGGTTAGTGGCTATGGTTACAATGCAAAGTTGGATGTTTTTGTCTTCGTTTGAGAAGTTGCGAGAGAAATTAATTGCAAAACAAGATATAGCAACATTAATTCAGATTGGCTACAATAGTTTTCCAGACTTAAATTCTAAGGTTGTGCAAGCTTGTGCTTTTGTTTTGGTAAATTCTCCTCACAAAAATTTAGGGGCTTACATTAATCTCAATGATGCGCCACAGTCTGCGGATAAAGAACTTGTTTTCATTGAAAAGAAGAAAAACAATCTTATTTATCGGGCTTCTGTCGATGACTTTAAGAAGATTCCTAGTAGTGCGATCGCTTATTGGGTAAGTAAGAGAGTCCTAGATATTTTTGCTACATCAGAAAAATTAGAGAGTCTTGCTTCTCCAAGACAAGGATTAGCAACGGCTGACAATGATCGATTTATTAAGTTATGGTTTGAAGTAAAACATAACAGTATCGGATTTGGATTGCAGAATAGAAAAGAAGCTCAAGATTCTAAGAGAAAATGGTTTCCTTATAACAAGGGTGGTGAATTTAGGAAATGGTATGGAAATCAAGAATATATCGTTAATTGGAAAAATGATGGATATGAGATCAGAAACTTTGGCACTGAAAATGGTGGTAAATCTAAATCGCGCCCTCAAAATACAGATTTTTACTTTCAAGAAAGTGTAAGCTGGTCTAAAGTTTCAAGCAGTATTTTTTCGTTAAGATTTTTTCCAAGAGGTTTTATTTTCGCTGACGCTGGAATGTCCATTTTTAATCTAAGTCAAGAAGTTTTAAAATCGATACTTGGAGTAATGAATTCTCCAATAATGTCTAATACAGTTGCAGCAATATCTCCAACTCTTAATTTTGAGGTGGGACAAATTAAAGCATTCCCAATTAATCAAGAAATAATTAATCCTAACCAAGATAGAATAAAATCAATCGATAATATTATTAATATTAGTTGTTCAGATTGGAATTCTTACGAAACTTCATGGGATTTTACAACTCTGCCACTTCTAAAAGTAGAAAGTGATAAGTACGAAGTAGAAAGCAATCAAAACAACAAACTCCACACTTCAAACTCTCTACTCTCCACTAAATACGCCCAACTCCGCTACCACTGGCAACAAACAACCCTAGAAATGCAACGCCTCGAAGAAGAAAACAACCGTATCTTCATTGAAGCCTACGGACTCCAAGACGAACTCACTCCAGAAGTTCCATTAAAAGAAATCACTTTAACCTGTAACCCTCACTACCGCTATGATAGCAACAAAAGCGAAGCCGAACTAGAAACACTTCTACTAGCCGACACCATGCGCGAATTCATCTCTTATGCAGTAGGCTGTATGTTTGGCAGATATTCTATTGATAAAGAAGGACTCATTTTAGCCAACCAAGGAGAAACCATAGAAGATTATCTTCAAAAAATTCCTAATCCCAGTTTCATGCCCGATCGCGATAACGTCATCCCCATCCTCGAAGGCGACTGGTTTACCGATGACATCAGCGAACAATTTCGCAAATTTTTACGCCTCACCTTCGGTGAAGAAAACTATCAAACCAACCTAACCTTCATCGAAAAAGCCCTAGACAAACCAATACAAAAATACTTCCTCAAAGACTTCTACAACGACCACGTAAAACGCTACAAAAAACGCCCGATTTATTGGCTATTCAGTAGCCCCAAAGGAAGCTTTAACGTCCTCATCTACCTCCATCGCTACCGCCCCGACACCGCCAGCATCGTCCTCAACGACTACCTCCGCGAATATCGCGCCAAACTCACCGCCCACAAAAAACACCTCGAAGCCGTCAGCATCGACCAAAACGCCACCCAATCCGAAAAAACTAAAGCCCTCAAAACCATCGAAAACCTACGCAAAATCATCGACGAACTCGAAAAATACGAACGCGATATTCTCTATCCCCTCGCCAGCCAACAACTAGCGATCGACCTCGACGACGGCGTAAAAGTCAACTATGGTAAATTTGGCGCAGCCCTGAAAAAGATCGCAGGACTAGAAGCTACGGATGATTAAACTATCAGAATTGTCTAGATCCCCCCCAGCCCCCCTTAAAAAGGGGGGAGAATTTTCTTCTTCCCCCTTTTTAAGGGGGATTGAGGGGGATCTCTTGCAAAAGTGGGTACAGCGTCCCCACTTTTGTCATTGTTTATAGGTATGCACTTGCAGGAATGGATGATGAACTTTAATACTGCCAATCAAACCTTTCGCCAACTCCTCGGCAACGGCTTGCTTTACCGCGTCCCACCATTTCAGCGAGACTACTCTTGGACAGAAGAAGAATGGGACGACCTCTGGCAAGACATCCTCGGACTATTTGCCGAAGATGGTGAACAGGCGCATTACATGGGCTACCTCGTCCTGCAATCCTCTAACAACAAACAATTTGACATCATCGATGGTCAACAACGCCTTACCACAATCAGCATCCTCATCCTCGCCGCCCTCGCCCATCTGCAAAATCTAGTCAACAAAGCGATCGATCCCGACAAAAACCAAAGGCGCAAAGACAACCTCCAAAATAGTTACATCGGCTACGTTGACCCCGTTTCCCTAATCCCACGCTCCAAACTAGAACTAAATCGCCATAACAACCGCTTTTATCAAACCTATCTTGTCCCCCTCGAACCAATTCCCGTGCGGGGCTTAAATGCCTCAGAACATCAACTCCGCAAAGCCTTTAACTGGTTTCGCGACAAAATTGCGGCGCGATCGCAACAAAGCGGTGAAGCCGTCGCCATCTTTGTCGATACGATTGTCGATAAACTATTTTTTACAGCGATCTCCGTTACCGATGAACTAAACGCCTTTAAAGTATTTGAAACCCTCAACTCTCGCGGTGTGCGCCTATCTGCCACTGACTTGCTCAAAAATTATCTCTTCTCAGTAATTGCATCAGGCAACACCCACGAAACCGAACTCAAAGCCCTCGAAGAAAAATGGGAAAGGATCGTCGATGAATTAGGCAGCGAGAGCTTCCCTGACTTTTTGCGCGTCTATTGGAATAGCAGTCACAAACTGGTGCGAAAAGCCGATCTCTTCAAAACCATTCGCCGCCATGTCACCACCAAAGAACAATCCTTTGCCCTCATGCGCGAGCTAGATCGATCCGCCTCAATTTATGCCGCCCTGCGTAATCCCCATGAGTCGATCTGGAAACCAGAAGAAAGGCGATTGCTCGAACAATTGTTAATGTTTAATGTGCGTCAACCGATGCCAATGCTGATGTCAGCCCATCGCCAATTTGCCGAAACCCAACGCCAGATTTTTACCCAACTATTACAGGCGATCGCCGTTATCTCATTTCGTTACAACGTCATTTGCAATCTGCAAACCCAAGACCAAGAGCAGGTTTATAACAATGTTGCCTACAAGATCGATTCTGGGGCGCTGACAAACTTGCGATCAATCCTTGATGAACTCCAATCCGTCTATCCCGATGATGCCGTTTTCAAAGCTGCCTTTACCGACAAAGAGCTAAAAACCACTAATTCCCGCAATAAAAAAGTCGTGCGCTACATTCTCTTTCAACTAGAAAAACAAGTCTCAGGACAAGAGTTTGACTTTGAAAGTGCAGCCTATAATCTAGAACATATCCTCCCTGAAAATCCTGCCGAAGCATGGTCACATATCGATGAACAAAATCAAGACAAGTTTGTCTATCGCCTCGGCAATATGACCCCACTAGAGAAAAAGCCAAATCGGGCGATCGGCAATCAGGGCTATGCTGAAAAAATCGCGATATTCCAAGAAAGCTGCTTTAAAATCACATCGGATATTCCTAAAAATAGCGAAAGCTGGACAGAGAAAGCAATTACAACCAGACAAGCCCAACTAGCCAAAATCGCCACAGCTATCTGGAAAGTTGATATGCTCAAGGCAAATTAAGATTTCAAAATACATCTCAAAACATATCTCAAAATGAACGAACGCATTGCTCAAGCCTTAATCAAACAATTCGATCGCGATCGGATTATCTTTTGGTATGACAGCAAACAAGAATTACGAGATGACTTTGAAAGCTTAGAACTCGATCGCGTCATCAAAATTGAATTAAAAAATAATGAATTTGCAATCAAATATCGGATTTTGCGAGAGCAGCCCAAACAAAAGTTTTTGATCTACCACGAAGGCGCTCAACCTGCGGATATTGATAACTGGTTACTCGATGTGCAGTTAGCCTATGGACAGTTTCGCACCGACCAAGTAGCTCTGCTATTAGCTGACTTAGAGTTAGGGCTAGAATTTGCCGAAGTCATACAGGCACATACAGAATTTTTTCAGGCTATTAAACGC
Source organism: Pseudanabaena biceps PCC 7429 (assembly GCF_000332215.1). Taxonomy (GTDB): domain Bacteria; phylum Cyanobacteriota; class Cyanobacteriia; order Pseudanabaenales; family Pseudanabaenaceae; genus Pseudanabaena; species Pseudanabaena biceps. The sequence goes on along the minus strand of NZ_ALWB01000016.1, from coordinate 26,135 downwards.
AAAGACTCCTTAAAGCGTTTGCTTGCTGCTAATGATACTCAAGGAATGATCCGTTTAAAAATGTTGGCTGTCTGTGCATCTGCTGACCCACGCCTTGATGCGATCGTCGAGCAGCTATTGGCAGAACACGCCAACGATCAAGATACCAAAATCAAATTAATTAATCGCTGTGGATTAGATGGTTTCCTATGGGAACAAATGCAAAGAACCTATGGATATATATCCGCAGAAACAAGCATCAAAGACTTCGCAATTCAACTCTTCAAATATTGCTATTTCCAAAATTTCGCCAATAACTCCCCACTTCCCACTTCCCATTCCTCACTATCTACCGATGCGATCGTCTTCTTAAAACGATGGAAAGATAGCCGTCAATTTGCGGAATCCTTTGAAAAGCTCTCTGATAACTGTGCTGAGATTCTCAATATTGAGCAGGATTTATATAAACGCGATTTGCATCAACTGATCGAGCTAGATTATTTTTTAATAATCGATCAAAAAATTCTCAGCGACCTAGCAATTCAGCTAACTGCAAGGACAATTTCTCTAAGTGATATCACCTCCACAATTTATCAACGCCGCACCTGCCATTGGTACGCTCGCTTTCGTGATGCTTATGAGTGTATTAACTTTGCGGCTCAGTTTATCTATACCCTTGCTGAAGCTAACTTGAGCATGGACTCGATCGCCGATGGCATTCAAAAATATAGCCAAACTTGGTTCCGTTTAGACCAGTACTATCGCAAAGTCATTTATCACAGTCGCTCAAGCAATAGTAAAGCGATTTCAGATCTAAAAGATCAGATTGAAAATCTATACACCAATAACTATCTTTTAAAACTTAGCGATCGCTGGCAAACCTTCATCGATGCCGCGCCAAAATGGGAAGCAATACCGATCCCTTCCCAAAAAAACTTTTATGAGCGTTGGGTGCGTCCATTTCTCAACCGTGATAACAAAATTTGTGTGATCATCTCCGATGCCATGCGATACGAAATTGGCGATGAATTTTTGAGCCTAATCCGCCAAGAAGATCGCTATGAAGCGACCATAGAGCCAGCCCTATCGATGCTGCCCAGCTATACCCAGTTAGGTATGGCAGCCCTATTACCAAATACTAGCTTAGCTATTGCCGACAATGAAACTGGTCATGTCCTTGTCGATGGACAGCCCTCCAACGGTACTGCTAATCGTGACAAAATCCTCAAACAAGCAGGCGATCGGGCTAGGGCGATCGCGGCTGAAGATTTAATCGCCCTCAATCGTGACGAATCCCGCGAACTCCTGAAAGCAAATGATGCGATCTATATCTATCACAACCGCATCGACCACACTGGCGACAAATTGCAATCTGAAGGACAAGCCTTTGAAGCTGCCGAAAGCACCCTCAAAGAGTTAATTCAATTAGTGAAAAAGCTAACTGCGGCAAATGCAAATAATATCCTGATTACCGCCGATCATGGATTTATCTACCAAAATCAAGACCTCGAACAAAGTGATTTTCTGAGCCAAGATGTCACAGGTCAAACTGTTCTCTACCGCGATCGCCGATTTGTATTAGGTAAAAACCTCAATCGCACCGATAGCGTCAAATTCTTCGACTCAAATAGCCTCGGTCTAGCAGGTGATATTGAAGTTTGTATTCCCAAATCCATCAACCGATTACGCCTCAAAGGTTCAGGTAGTCGATTTGTGCATGGTGGAGCCACACTCCAAGAAATAACTATTCCGATCATCAGAATTAATAAAAAGCGTCAGAGCGATATATCTTCCGTAGAAGTAGAGATCCTGCGCGGTAGTAGCTCAACGATTACATCAGGACAGTTAGCAGTGACTTTTTATCAAGTGCAACCCACTACTGATAAAGTGCGATCGCGCCATCTCCGTGCAGGTATTTATACACAATCAGGGGATCTAATTTCTGATTCCCACGATCTCAATTTTGATATAGCCTCAGAAAACCCTAGAGAACGTGAACTACAGATCAGATTTCTGCTTACCAAAAAAGCCGATGAATCCAATAATCAGGAAGTGATTTTGCGCCTAGAAGAAAAACTATCGGGAACCACCCACTATCAAGAATATAAATCAATCCGCTATTTAATTAGGCGATCGTTCACCAGTGATTTTGATTTTTAAGCCAAGTACTATTAAGAGGCGCGGCGCGAAGCGTTTCACCTCTTCATCATAAAATTACAAAAATGTACCTGTGAACCTATGAATGCTCTAGACCAAAAAATAAACACCCACTTCGCAGGACTAGTTGTTCGTAAAGACCTAGTAAAAACAGTCAAAGGTAATGCGATCGTACCTTCCTATGTCCTTGAATATTTGTTAGGTCAATACTGTGCCACCAGTGACGAAGCAACGATTGCAACTGGAATTGAAACCGTTAAGGAGATTTTAGGAAAACACTATGTCCATCGCAACGAAGCAGGATTAGTCCGTTCTAACATCAAGGAAAAAGGACGATACAAAGTTATTGATAAAATTAGCGTCTCTCTCAACGATAGAGCCGATATTTATGAAGCTGAATTCGCTAATCTTGGCATCAACAAAGTATTAGTTGACTCAGGCACAATTAAAACTCATCCCAAACTTTTAGTAAGTGGTGTTTGGAGCATTGCCGATATTGAATATCAATTCGTAGAAGATAAAAATATCAGTCCTTGGGTTTTAGCATCACTAAAACCAATTCAGTTATCCCACTTTAATTTTGATAGTTACATCGCCGCCCGCCGACAGTTTTCCACAAATGAGTGGATCGATCTGCTAATTCAAAGTATTGGCTTTAATCCTGCTATGTTCAGCGATCGTCACAAACTCAGTCAATTGATCCGTTTAATTCCTTTTTGCGAACGCAACTATAATCTGATCGAGTTAGGACCCAAGGGAACAGGTAAATCCCATATCTATTCGGAGTTTTCACCCCATGGCATTCTCCTCTCTGGCGGTGAAGTGACAGTTCCTAAACTGTTTGTCAATAACTCATCTGGCAAAATTGGTCTAGTTGGATATTGGGATGTAGTTGCCTTTGATGAATTTGCAAGCAAGCAAAAGCGCATCGATAAATCCCTTGTCGATATCCTGAAAAACTATATGGCAAATAAAACTTTTTCGAGGGGGATTGAGACGCTCGGCGCAGAAGCATCAATGGTTTTTGTGGGAAACACTAAAAATACTGTTCCCCATATGCTGAAGCATTCAGACTTATTTGAAGAGTTACCGCCCAAGTTTTATGACTCAGCCTTTCTCGATCGCCTCCATTTTTATATTGCTGGCTGGGAAGCTGACATAATTCGTGGAGAGATGTTTTCCAATGGATATGGCTTTGTAGTCGATTACCTCGCCGAAATTCTCAGGTCAATGCGAAATTATGATTACTCACAACATTACAAAGAGAGTTTTGCCTTATCTTCAGATATCTCAACCCGCGATCGCGATGCGATCGATAAGACTTTCTCAGGATTAATGAAACTTATTTTCCCACATCGAGAGGCAACTAATACAGAAATAGAAGAACTCCTCAAATTTGCGATCGAAGGTCGCAAAAGAGTAAAAGATCAATTAATGCGGATTGATGCCACTTACTCCGCAGTCCAATTCGTTTATTTCGACAAGTTGGACAAAACAGAACAACCAAATCAAGTCAAGTGTCTTGAAGAAGAAGAATATCCTGATTACTATTATCAAACTGCTATTTCCCAAACTAATCGTGAATCAACCAATAATGAAAGCGGAGAATCTTCGATAACATCACTTTTAGAATCCCCAGAACTCCTTAATTCAAGTCTTAAAGAGCAACATTTAACATTTATAGAAAATCAACAAGGCGTATCATTTGATGCTCTCTTTGGTGCATATTTAGCAGAAGCAAAGCAAATAACTATTACCGATCCCTATATTCGGATCTTTTATCAAGTCCGCAACTTAATGGATTTCTTAGAAACTGTTGTCAGGTATAAACCTGATGATTGCTCGATCAATATTCATTTAGTTACCACCGAAGATGACTTTAAAGGCACACAGCAACAAGAATATTTTGAAGCGATTAAGCAATCTTGTCTCAATGTAGGAATCGAATTTACTTGGGAATTTGATGAAAGTCGAACTATTCATGCTCGTCATATCCAAACCGATCATGGCTGGAAAATTCTTTTAGATCGTGGGTTAGATATCTTTCAACAATATGACATGGGTAATACTTTTAGCTTTGCATCACGTCTTCAACAGTATAGATACTGCAAAGCTTTCGAGATAACTTACATTAGAGCGATCGCACCAACTCTATAAATTTAATTCAACTTACCGTCTTTAATCTCTATTTAGTGTTAATTGACGTAAAAAAGTGATCATTTTCAAGCCTCAAACCCCCAACTAGTCACAGATTTATCTTAGAGCAAATAATAATTACTTATTTGCCATTAAAATAAAACGAATAAGTATAAATACTCATTGCTGCCAACGTAAATTCTAAGTTTGAGGATTTTGCTTGGCGTGTTACGATATATTGAAGGGGTATCTGCCCGTTTGTTAGTTGTCGTTATGCCAAAATGGTTTAATACTGCTGGTCCTTGTAAGCCTGACATTCACTACATGTTGTCAGCTACAGAGCGCTTGCCTGAAATCAAACAATTAATTGCTCAAGAAAATTACTTTGTCATTCATGCGCCAAGGCAGGTGGGTAAAACTACGGCTATGATTACTCTTGCTCAAGAATTAACGGCTAGCGGTCAATATACGGCAGTGATGTTGTCTCTGGAAGTGGGGGCTGTATTTTCCCATGATCCAGAATTAGCGGGGCGGGCAATTTTGGATGAATGGCAGGATGCAATTAAGTTTTATTTACCGCCAGAGTTGCATCCCAGCCATAACATTTTAGGAGAATCAGGTCGTCACATCGGCGCTTTTTTGGCAGCGTGGTCACAGGAATCGCCACGACCATTGGTGGTGTTTCTCGATGAAATCGATGCTTTGAGTGATGAGACTCTAGTTTCTGTACTTCGGCAAATTAGATCTGGATTTCCACGCCGTCCAAAGGGATTTCCGCAGTCAGTTACCTTAGTGGGTATGCGCGATGTTCGAGATTATAAATATGCTTCTGGGGGGAGCGATCGCCTTAATACTTCTAGTCCTTTTAATATCAAAGTGCGTTCTTTCACGCTGAGTAATTTTACTCTTGAGGATGTGAGGAATCTTTATCAGCAACATACAGACGCTACAGGACAAATATTTACCCCAGAAGCAGTTGATTTAGCTTTTCATTTGACACAGGGGCAGCCTTGGTTGGTTAATGCGATCGCTAAGGAAATAGTTGAATACATTGCTACAGACCCAGCCACTCCAGTTACAGTTGATTTAGTGAATCAAGCCAAAGAAATTTTAATTCGGAGACAAGATACGCATCTAGATAGCCTTGCAGAAAGGCTAAGAGAAGATAGAGTCAGAGCAGTGATTCAGCCTATTCTAGCTGGGCAGGAACTGCCAAATGTGCCACAGGATGATATTCGCTACGTTTTAGATTTGGGACTTTGTACCAATCAAGATGGTTTAACTATTGCTAATCCTATTTATCAGGAAGTCATACCAAGAGTGCTTGCCTATGTAACAACTGCGTCAATAGGATATGTTCAACCAATCTGGCTAAGCGAGCAAGGGGAATTTTTGCCCAATCGCTTGCTAGAAGCGTTCTTATTATTCTGGCGGCAACATGGGGAACCTTTGTTTGGAAGTACACCCTATCCAGAAATTGCACCACATCTGGTGCTGATGGCTTTTCTCCATCGAGTCATTAATGGAGGTGGGACGCTGGAAAGGGAATATGCGATTGGTTCGGGCAAGATGGATATTTGTCTTCGCTATGGCAAAGTGACTTTGGGGATGGAGTTAAAGGTATGGCGCGATCGCAGATCTAATCCACTCAAGGAAGGATTGTCGCAGTTGGATAAATATTTATCGGGATTGAGTTTGGATACAGGATGGTTGGTGATTTTCGATCGCCGTAAGGGTTTGCCGCCGCTAAGCGATCGGACGACTACTGAGAATGTGATTAGTCCTGCTGGTCGAGAAATCATCGTCATTCGGGGATAGATAATGCAGTTGATACTTCTAACTTTTTCTAGAGCCAACTTGCACTAATTGTTACACTCAAAATATTATGACCGCAGAGCTTTGGCATCACGATAGGATTGATACGAATGGCATAGAATTGCACTACGTTACCGAGGGTAAAGGTGCGTTGATGTTGTTCCTGCATGGATTTCCAGAATTTTGGTACTCTTGGCGACATCAAATCCCTGAATTTGCGAAAGACTATAAAGTCGTTGCTGTCGATCTGCGCGGTTATAACGATAGTGATAAGCCTCAAGCCCAATCTGCTTATGTGATGTCAGAGTTTGTGGAAGATATTAGAGGAGTGATCGATGGATTGGGCTATGAGAGTTGTATTCTTGTTGGTCATGATTGGGGAGGGGCGATCGCATGGTCATTTGCCTATGCCTATCCTGAATTAGTAAGTCGTTTGATCGTAATCTATGGTACGGAGGAGTATGTGCAGGATTTGCGGATTCGCTATATTCCTAATTGCAGTCATTGGGTGCAGCAGGAGAAACCGCAGTTGGTTAATCAAATGATGCGTGAGTTTTTGGATGGGATTGATTGCTAATGATTAGCTAAAAGTACTGCTACCTTTTAGCTAGTCGTGCTTTGGTAGTTTTAGCTATTCATGATGGCAAATTCGCAAATCTCTGCGTCAAATCGGTTATGCTTTACCGCCAGTGAGGTAATCAAAAGAGGAAGTGGGTAATTCATGACGACTGTTGTTACTTTTTTGGGCGATCGCGGTTTATTAGAAACAAAATATAGGTTTGGCGATCACGCTCAATCTTATACAGGCGGCGTATTTGCCGAGGCGCTGGTGCAGTTTTGTGAATTCGATCGCATGATTGTTTGTGTGACGGAGAAGGCAAAACTAAACACATGGTCAAAATTAGTCAATCTTCACAGCGACCCAAGGATTCAGGCTCTGGATATTCCTACAGGAATTGATACGAGCGAGATGTGGCAAACTTTTGAGATTATTGCGGCGGAGATTCCTGAAGGGGAAAGTGTTATTTTTGACATTACTCACGGATTGCGATCACTACCTTTTCTCGTATTTCTATTTGCGGCTTATTTCAAGGCGGCGAAAAATGTAACGATTAAGTCCATTTACTATGGGGCGTTGGAATTAAGAGCGGGTGAGATTGCGCCTGTGATTGATTTGTCGGAATTTATTTCGATGATTGATTGGATTACGGCGACTACAAGGTTTACGGAGATGGGGAATGGTCAGGCTTTGGTTGATCTGTTGAGGAATGAGATGCCGACTACGGAAGAATTGCGAGATCGCCCTGATTGGTCAGATTTGAGTGGGTCTTTAGAAAATACAGCTAGTGCTATTGAAACGATTTCTCTGGCGTTGAGTATTACTAGACCGATTGAAGTAATGGCTTCGGCATCGAAGTTGGAGGCAACGCTAAAACGTAGTGCGGATGCTTTTGGGCAGAGGGCAAGACCTTTTCAGTTGCTGAGCGATCGCGTTGTGGCGGAATATGGGCAGTTTGCGTTAGAGCGTCCTATTCAAAAAGATGTAATTCGTCAAAATCTGGAAATTCAGAGGGAGACGATTGAGTGGTACATTGAGCGCAATTATATTGTGCAGGCTTTGACACTGGCGAGGGAGTGGCTGGTTTCGGTGGTTGCCTATTGGTTTGATTTGGATATTCTGGACTATAGAGGAAGTCGCGAACCGATTGAGGATGCGCTACATCGGCTTAGGCATAAGTTTCATCCGAAAGGACGAGAATTTGTATCAAAGGGAAATGGCTATTTTGATGAGTTAGTAGATCTTCCTAATGCTAGGGCGATCGCAACTTTGTGGAAGGAGTTGGCTAATTTGCGGAACGATCTTGCTCATTGTGGGATGAATAAACGGCCGATGTTGGCGACAAAGATGCGTGAGTGTGCGATGGGGATTGGGCGATCGCTGATTGATATCGAAAAGTCTTTATTAGATTAAACTAGCTGTAACCCAATTCTTGGTATTTGTATGGCTTTCAGGGATTTCAAAAGTATTGGACAGACGGTTAAAGATTTACAAATAATTTATGCTGAGGCTAATTTTGTTTTAGAGTCAGTGTTTCCTGTGTCTGATTACTTTCGGCAAGATCTGGAGTATGTAATGCGGGAGGGTGTGGTGAATAATTCGGAGTTTGCGATTTGCGAGAATTTGATTTACCCTGTGCTGAAGGAGGTTTGGAAGTCCTATGGTGGTAAGTTTACGCTGTGGAGTCATCAGTTACTAACTTGTGATGAGTCTTTGTCTGGATTTCCTGAGTATATTTTGGCGAGGCGATCGCCGCTTGGTAAGGTGGTTTTTGATCAACCTTATTTGTTGATTGTGGAGGCGAAGCAGGATAATTTTGATTGGGGATGGGGGCAATGTTTGGCTGAAATGGCGGCGGCTGATCGTTTGCATGGTGAGTCTGCTGTGACTATTTTTGGGGTTGTTTCTAATGGTATTACTTGGGAGTTTGGTAAGTTGGAGAGACGAAATTTTACGCATCATCCTGCAACTTATAGTATTTTTGAGTTGGATCGGTTGTTTGCTGTGGTTAATTACATTTTTCTGCAATGTGAGATCCAGTTGGCTGGTTATTTAGGCATGGTGGCTTGACTGTTGCTAAGTTTTTACATAATTTAATGTTATCGAGCTAGACAAAAACTTGGTTTGGCAGTTATAGTTTTGGCAGTCACCTCCATAGGTGGCATGTACCTTGAAAACCGCATTATTACGTTGACCTATGGAGGTCGCTCTCTCCATAAGGGTTTCTGCTTTTATATTTGTCTTCTTGTTGCGAATTTAGCACTCTTATTGACTATGTAAATGACCTATGGAGATCGACCCTATTAAAAGCTTTACTGTGTAAGCCTCAAAAATGTGAGGTGTTTCACGCCTAACACCCCGCAAGGGGACGGAAACTTTTGATATGACTCCGTCTCTATGGCACTGATCTCAGCCTGATGTTTCACGCCTAACACCCCGCAAGGGGACGGAAACCCAAATAATGCGAAAAACGTTGAAGTGTCAGTATTAGTATTAGTTTCACGCCTAACACCCCGCAAGGGGACGGAAACGTTCAATAAGAACTTCAGTCTGCTCAAAATTGTTTTCGTTTAGGTTTCACGCCTAACACCCCGCAAGGGGACGGAAACACTGATAACATCTACTTGTTTGCCCTGTTGAATAACGATATGTTTCACGCCTAACACCCCGCAAGGGGACGGAAACGTGGTTCCAAGATTCTCATCTTGATTTTTCCACTTTGTTTCACGCCTAACACCCCGCAAGGGGACGGAAACAATTTCATGAACTTTTACCTTTGAAATTGGGCACTAGTTTCACGCCTAACACCCCGCAAGGGGACGGAAACACAAGAGATGCAGCAATAGCGGTTGCAGCAATAGCAATTTTGTTTCACGCCTAACACCCCGCAAGGGGACGGAAACTGCAGTAGTTTTAGTATCTGATCGAGTCAGTTGCTGGTTTCACGCCTAACACCCCGCAAGGGGACGGAAACAAGATGTTTCTTGTGAATAAATAGTAGCTTCTGAGCCACCGTTTCACGCCTAACACCCCGCAAGGGGACGGAAACAGACTTACTAAGATCAGGCCTGTTAAAAACTAGTGCAAAGGGTTTCACGCCTAACACCCCGCAAGGGGACGGAAACTTTATTGTGTTTGCTAGTTCCAATGGCCTGCATTTTTAGGCCGTTTCACGCCTAACACCCCGCAAGGGGACGGAAACGAAAGAATATTGTTAATATAACTCCCCAGCTAAATTTCAGTTTCACGCCTAACACCCCGCAAGGGGACGGAAACTTCGTGATATAGTTTAAAACCGTCATCAATAATCTGTCTAATGTGTTTCACGCCTAACACCCCGCAAGGGGACGGAAACAGCTCAGCTCCCTCAGACTTGTTTGGAAAAAATCGACCACGTTTCACGCCTAACACCCCGCAAGGGGACGGAAACACCAGCCTAAGATTATCCTTGCAGACATCTTGAGTCATATGTTTCACGCCAAACACCCCGCAAGGGGACGGAAACCAGTCTCGGTGTAGTTTAGATTTGCGTTCCGTAATTGTTTCACGCCTAACACCCCGCAAGGGGACGGAAACATTTTTTGCGATCGAATTGTGAGAGCTAAGGAAACCTTGAAGTTTCACGCCAAACACCCCGCAAGGGGACGGAAACAATGTTGTATCATTCTCCTTGATATTTTTCGGGTCTACGAGTTTCACGCCTAACACCCCGCAAGGGGACGGAAACCCTGCTGCTTTACAGACGGCTTGAAGCTCTTCTGGTGTTGTTTCACGCCTAACACCCCGCAAGGAAACGGAAACGGGGAATTATCACAGACTTCCTTCCCTGACGGAAAGGTTGTTTCACGCCTAACACCCCGCAAGGGGACGGAAACAAGAAGTACAGCTACTATTGAACTCTTCATTGAAATTTCTCGTTTCACGCCTAACACCCCGCAAGGGGACGGAAACGGCTAATTGCTTCTTTTGCATATTTACACTATATAAATTGTTTCACGCCTAACACCCCGCAAGGGGACGGAAACCTCTTGGCGATGGTGAACAGGGACAAGTGGCATAGATCTACTGTTTCACGCCTAACACCCCGCAAGGGGACGGAAACTTCATAGGCATGTGTAATTAATGTTCTCGAAATACTGACAGTTTCACGCCTAACACCCCGCAAGGGGACGGAAACTTCAGAAAACTAAATCCGGGAATGTATTGAGCTACGACAGTTTCACGCCTAACACCCCGCAAGGGGACGGAAACATAGGCTGTCCACCAGCCTTGTAATTAGTAGGAATAGCAAGTTTCACGCCTAACACCCCGCAAGGGGACGGAAACTCAAAGGTAAGCTGTTTTTAAATTACGCCTACCTTTCATAGGATGTTTCACGCCTAACACCCCGCAAGGGGACGGAAACAAAATGAGAGAAAACAGCATTTGATCCTTTGTTGCGTACATACGTTTCACGCCTAACACCCCGCAAGGGGACGGAAACTCCTTACCAAGAAACTCCTTAGTCATTGGCATTCTAATGTTTCACGCCTAACACCCCGCAAGGGGACGGAAACGTAAGGGAAAGAGAGAAGAATGAAGATCGAAGAATGAAGAAGAAAGAAATATGAAATTTCTGCAATAATATAAAATTGAATTCTTGATTTTCAATCTTCATTTTTCCGTCTTTATTCTTCCCTCTTCAATCTTCCTTCTTCCGCCTTTCTTATTATGTTTGACCTACGTGATCGCACCAAAAGCTTTGCATTGAGAATTGTGAAATTATATACATCACTGCCCAAAAGCACCGAAGCCCAAGTATTAGGAAAACAAGTACTGAGAAGTGGAACATCAGTTGGGGCGCATTATCGAGAAGCAACCCGTGCGCGATCCAATGCGGAATACATCAGTAAAATTGAAGTTGGACTGCAAGAGCTAGAAGAAAGTATTTACTGGCTAGAGCTATTAGCTGAAGCTGAGATTATCAAAGCATCTAACTTAGCTAATCTCATTCAAGAAGCGGAAGAACTGATTGCGATTTTTGTGACTTTGGTGAAAAAAGCAAAAGATAAAGTCGGAAGAGCGAAGGCGGAAGAGTGAAGAAAAGATGAAGAGCAGGGAAAATATAGAAATGCTAAGATTGTCGTGTTAGCCTAAAACTAAATTCTTAATTTCCCCCCTTCCCTCTTCGACCTTCCGACTTCCGCCTTTATCCCTCCCCTTCCCTCTTCGACCTTCCGTCTTCCGCCTTTATCCTCCTCCTCTGATGCAGAATTTTAGTGATAAATTCCTCAGTCCAGAAAACTTTCAGCTTGCATGGGAAAAGGTTGCAGCAAAAAATGGATGTGCGGGTGTCGATCGCGAAAGTGTAGTCCATTTTGCTAAAAATTCTGAAGCTTATTTAAGCCAACTGAGGCGATCGCTAGCTTCTGGTTATTATCACCCGATGCCATTGCGGCAGTTATTCATTCCTAAAAAAGCTGGTGGATGGCGAGAGTTAGGCGTACCAACAGTTCGCGATCGCATTGTGCAACATGCCCTATTAAATATTCTGCATCCATTGCTAGAGCCGCAGTTTGAGGCTTGTAGTTTTGCCTATCGTCCTGGGCGATCGCATTTGAGTGCCGTGCGGCAGATCGCCCAGTGGCGCGATCGCGGCTATGAATGGGTACTTGATGCTGATGTTGTGCGCTATTTTGAAAATATTCTATGGCAGAGATTGCTTGATGAGGTTGCGGAACGACTTGCCGCACCTGAAGTTCTATCTCTGATATCGGCTTGGCTATCAGTGGGAGTTCTATCCAAAGAAGGACTAATGTTTCCCCAAAAAGGAATTTCTCAAGGTTCGGCAATCTCGCCGATATTGGCGAATGTTTATCTGGATGACTTTGATGAAATTGTTACGGCAACTGGGTTAAAGCTGGTGCGCTATGCTGATGATTTTGTAGTGATGTCGCGCAGTCAGAAGCGGATTGTTGAGGCGAAAGATGAAGTTGCAGACTTAATGAATGGAATAGGGCTGCAATTACATCCTGATAAAACCCGAATTGTGGATTTTGATCGCGGGTTTCGGTTTTTGGGTCATGCTTTTGCAGGGAAGGTGATTGTTAAGACGGAAGGCGGAAGAGAGAAGAGGGAAGAGGATATGCGGGGGGCGGTTGATCCTTGTCCAGATGGGCAATTGGTTTATAGCGATCCGCAGATCAAGCCAACGCAGATGCAGAAGGCGATGTTGGAGGCTCTCAAAAGTTCGGCTCAGCCGATTCCACCGCCGCTATTTGTTGTTTTGGGATACAGTTTGCGTGAGGTCAAACCTGTCAAAATTGAGTCCGATGAGGCTATCTGGACAACGGGAATGTCAACACTTTATCTGGTGCATCAGGGCGCAACGCTACGGAAGGAGCAGGGACGATTTTTGGTGCAACCGCTCAAAGAGTCGGCATTGGAGATTCCGATCGCAGAAGTTGAGCTAGTCCTAGTATTTGGCAATATTCAGCTAACCACCTCTGCGATCGCTGCTTGTTTGGATGCAAAGATCCCTGTGATCTTTTTGACGCAGATGGGCGAATATAAAGGACAGCTATGGAATTCGGAGTTTTGCGATCTGCCTTCGGAGGAGGCACAGTGGCAAAGGCGATTGGATGTTGCTTTTCAACTAGAGACGGCTAGGGCGATCATTTGGGGGAAGTTGATGAACTCGAAGCAGTTGTTGCTGCGGCTAAATCGCAAGCGGCAGTTGGAGGATGTGACGACAGCGATCGCGGGAATTACGTCCGATCTTGAGTCTGTGGAGACTGCTGAAACTTTGGAAAGCTTGCGAGGTTATGAGGGGATTGCGGCAAATCGTTATTTTGTGGCGTTGGGGCTATTGATTACGAATGAGGGTTTTAGTTTGACGGGGAGAACGCGCCGCCCGCCTAAAGATCCTGTTAATTCGTTGTTGAGTTTTGGTTATACGTTGCTTTATAACAATGTTTTGAGTTTGATTTTGGCGGAGGGTTTAAATCCTTATCTAGGAAATTTGCATCGTAGCGATCGTAAGGAGACGCATTTGGCTTTTGATCTGATGGAGGAGTTTAGATCGCCTGTGGTTGATACTTTGGTAATGAATCTGATTAACAAAAAAATTCTGAGACCGACTGATTTTACCTATCCAGACAAGGATGGTGGCATTTACTTGGCTGATGCGGCAAGGCGAGTATTTCTCAAGCATTTTGAGGAGCGCATCTCTTTACAGATCGTTTATGCTGACCTCAAGGAAAAAATCTCTTATCGACGGGTGATCCAGCATCAGATCTGGCGGTATCGCTCGGCTTTGCTTGGTGAAGCACCCTATGAGTCGTTTCGCAGGAATGACTAAATGCTAGTTTTGGTGGTTTACGATATTGCTGATGATAAGCGTCGCCTCAAGTTATCAAATTTTCTTGAGGGGCATGGGCGGCGTGTGCAAGAAAGTGTGTTTGAGTGTTTTGTGAGTCTTGAGGAGATGAAAAAACTCCACAAAAAAATCGAAAAACGAGTTAAGCCCCAAGAGGATAATGTGCGGTTATACTGGATACCGTCGGATGCGTTGCCCAAAGCTCTGACTGTTGGCAGCAATCCGCCAGCACCGCCACCCAGTTTTTACATAATTTAATGTTATAAAACTAGACAAAACCTTGGTTTAGCCGTTATAGTTTTCGCAGTCACCTCCATAGGTGGCAAGAACCTTGAAAACCGCATTATTACGTTTACCTCTGGAGGTCGCGCTCTCCATAAGGGTTTCTGCTTTTATATTTGTCGTCTTGTTGCAAATTTGGCAAGCTTTTTGACTATATAAATGACCTATGGAGATCGACCCTATTAAAAGCTTTACTGTGTAAGCCTCAAAAATACGAGGAGTTTCACACCCATTACCCCGCAAGGGGACGGAAACAGAACTCATCTACTTTTTGGTCCTGTCCATTCTTCAGTGTAGTTTCACACCCATTACCCCGCAAGGGGACGGAAACTTCACCTACTTTGTTTAAATGATCCATAGCCAAGTACAGTGTTTCACACCCATTACCCCGCAAGGGGACGGAAACAAATTTGGAGTGATAAATAGCAATGCAATAATTAACCAGCTAGTTTCACACCCATTACCCCGCAAGGGGACGGAAACAATAAGTAATTGCAAAACATTGACAGTACAATAAACAAGTGTTTCACACCCATTACCCCGCAAGGGGACGGAAACGAAAAAACAAACGTTTCTGCGGCGGCTTCACCAATAATCGTTTCACACCCATTACCCCGCAAGGGGACGGAAACGAACTGAATGCACTAGCATTGGCACTTGTGTTCGCGCCAGTTTCACACCCATTACCCCGCAAGGGGACGGAAACTTTTCAACGATAAAGTATGTCAATTTAACTTGTCCTAGTTTCACACCCATTACCCCGCAAGGGGACGGAAACTTCAGGAGATAGTGTAAATGCTGTATTGGGTTATCCATTTTGTTTCACACCCATTACCCCGCAAGGGGACGGAAACTGTAATTGTAACAGCATCGTCTTTTTCGTCAGCAAAATAGGTTTCACACCCATTACCCCGCAAGGGGACGGAAACAATAATTTGTACACCAACCTCAGTCATAAGGTTCAGTTTCCTTTGTTTCACACCCATTACCCCGCAAGGGGACGGAAACTGCTAAAGCCTCGCTTTCCCTAGTTACCTCGTCATGTTTCACACCCATTACCCCGCAAGGGGACGGAAACCTCGATCTTTGAGAATCTCGATCAAGTCTTCAATCTCTCCGGTTTCACACCCATTACCCCGCAAGGGGACGGAAACCTATTGCCAACGGGACGAACGATTAGCTGGTCAACAGAAAGTTTCACACCCATTACCCCGCAAGGGGACGGAAACGGGAGAAAAAGGTCGAAGAAAGAAGATCGAAGAATGAAGAAATAAAGAAAAAATCGAAGATTTTCTGCAATAATATAGAACTAAATTCCTAATTTTTTCATTCTTCGATCTTCCCTCTTCCGCCTTTAAATTTCCCTCTTCCGTCTTTCTAATTATGTTTGACCTACGCGATCGCACTAAAAGCTTTGCACTAAGAATCGTGAAATTATATACATCTCTACCCAAAACTACCGAAGCCCAAGTATTAGGCAAACAAGTACTGAGAAGCGGAACATCAGTTGGGGCGCATTACCGAGAGGCAACCCGTGCGCGATCGAATGCCGAA
The DNA here is from genome assembly GCF_000332215.1 of Pseudanabaena biceps PCC 7429. Classification (GTDB taxonomy): domain Bacteria; phylum Cyanobacteriota; class Cyanobacteriia; order Pseudanabaenales; family Pseudanabaenaceae; genus Pseudanabaena; species Pseudanabaena biceps. The sequence goes on along the minus strand of NZ_ALWB01000016.1, from coordinate 10,296 downwards.
TACATTAGTAAAATTGAAGTTGGACTTCAGGAACTAGAAGAAAGTATTTACTGGCTAGAGCTATTAGCTGAAGCTGAGATTATCAAAGCATCTAACTTAACTAACCTCATTCAAGAAGCCGAAGAACTGATCGCGATATTTGTGACTTTGGTGAAAAAGGCAAAAGGTAAAGACGGAAGAGTGAAGGCGGAAGACGGAAATTTAAAGGCGGAAGAGTGAAGAAAAGATGAGGAGCAAGAAAAGTATAGAAATGCTAAAATTGACTTGATCGTAAAAAAATTCATTCTTCGATCTTCCGCCTTCCATCTTTAAATTCCCCTCTTCGATCTTCCGCCTTCCATCTTTAAAACGATGAACCTAAACACCATTCAGCAAGAAATCGCAACGTTACCACCTGAAGCACAACAAGTGATCTTTGATCTGGTAAGTGTTCTCAAAAATCGCTATCATGCTAATCAACCAACCTCCGTAAAAAGTAACATCCAAAATTGGTCGGACTTTATCGGTTGCATGGAAGCCGAACCAGACCTCTCAACAAATTACAAAACCTACTTAAGCAAAGAACTCGATCTAAAATATGGTAATCGTTGATACGGGCTTCTGGCTTTCTCTTGCTAACAGCAAAGATACCGCTCACCAAGCAGCAACAAAATTATTTCAGAGCTTAGAGAACGAAGAATTTATTACAACATGGTGCGTAGTTACTGAAACCTGCTATTTGATGCAAAAACGAGTCGGTGTAGATGCACCCAAATTATTTATCCGTAAAATTGCATTAGGATATCTACGAATATTTGACCTTAATCCATCCCACTGTCTGCGTATCGAAGAACTGATGCAGAAATATAGAGACTTACCAATGGATTTAGCCGATGCGTCCCTAGTCATTCTTGCCGAAGAACTAGGGCATGGTCGTATCCTTTCAGTTGACTATCGGGACTTCAATACCTACCGTTGGAAAAACACCGAACCATTTCAGAATCTATTTCAAGAGTAGAAAGAGAAAGGAGGAAAACGGAAGAAGGAAGGTAGAAGTAGGAAGAAAGAAAAAGATGAAAATGACGTATCTGCATTTGCTGCAAATATTTTCATTCTTCAATCTTCCGTCTTCCACCTTCCCTCACCCCCTTACTGGGCGCATATTATAAGAAATATCCACCTCCATAATTGGACGCAAATCGGACTGAACAATATATTCCAAATGTCGATTTGGACTAGCGCAAGCAATCACCATTCCTGCCGTCATCGATTTCGTACCACCCGTATAGTCAGCAATGATTTTTGACTCGCTAATCCCTCTGCTTTCAGCATCCAAGTAAATACCTTGTATCAACCTCTGGATATAGTTAGGATCATCCACAAACTCCTCAGGTACAAGCAAACTCATATCAGGAGCATTTTCATTTTTAATGACATAATCACCAAAAAAAATACTTGTCGTCATCAAACATCTCTCCCGCGCTAACCTCGCCACCAAGTTCTCAGCCTCAACTACAGACTTTTCTGTACAGATTAGCCAACAATACTGAAAGGTTTTATTTCTGCCTTCGTCGCAATGAAAGCGAATCGCCCATTCTGCGGGAGAATCAGATCTCGCACTCATGAACGCGATTAAGCCTGCATAATCCCTTGTAACAGCACTAACCTTGGCGATCGCATTGCCTCGAGGACTAAAAAACCTACTAAGATACCTTCCAACATTAGAAACAAAATCAGTACCATAAATTATCAAAAGCATAATTGCGATGATAATTGCTAGACCAGCGATCTGAACCGTGCTTTTGTCCTTAATCTTCAGCAAGTCCTTGAGCCAATCAGCACCAGTATTCCACACCAAATCAAATATCCCATTGGCAATAAAAGGTAAACCAATCAGGGCGATCGCAATAAAAAGGAATAAATTACGACTAGGATCGAAAAGAGCACGCTTAAAAGGATTCATCTTCAAAAAGCTCCCTAGCAAATAACATTGATAGTTTATCCTTCAATGGAATGCCCCCTTACCAAAGTCAAAAAATCTTGTAAGCATGAACCTTAGTTTACTAACTCCTAATCCTCCACATCAATAAACGAGTAGCGGCGCATCGCGCCGCCACTCGTTTATTAGTTTTTATATTCTTCGCTCTTCCCTCTTTCCCCCTCACCCCGCATTAAGCAAAGTAACATTACTAGGAAGTTCTTTAAGTACATTCCGCTTAGCAAGAGCAGAACGAGGAAGCACCCGTAAAACCTCAGCGATCGTGGTAATGCCAGATAATACTTTCGCGATCGCTGCTTGGCGGAAAGACTGGAAATCATTGCTATGGAGATAGCGCGTCAATTGCGTCATCGACCCCTCATAAATGATTTGCCGAATCGCATCATCAACTTCCAGCAATTCGATAATTGCTTCCCGACCTAAATAGCCAGTATCAAAACATTTGGGACAGCCCTTACCCTTCCGAAAGTTTTGATGATTCACCTCACCACGCACCAAACCGATCGCTTCAAGCTCATGGTCAGATGGCACATAGGCACTAGAGCAATGGGGACAAACACGACGGACAAGGCGCTGAGCCACCACACCAAGCAAAGCATCACTTACCAAACTAGGATCGAGTCCCATATCCTTAATCCGAGGAATAGCGCTAGGAGCATCATTCGTGTGCATTGTTGTCAGCACTAAGTGACCAGTTAGAGCAGCTCGAATCGCCGTTTCCGCCGTTTCTGCATCGCGGATTTCACCGACCATAATGATGTCAGGGTCTTGACGAAGAATCGCCCGTAAGCCAGAGGCAAAGGTCATGCCCGCTAACTCATTAACTTGAGTTTGCGTAATGTTGGAGAGGACATACTCCACAGGATCTTCCACGGTTGTGACATTGACATTTTCCGTAGCGATCGCCTGTAAGCTCGTATAGAGAGTACTAGTTTTACCCGAACCCGTGGGGCCAGTAAAAATAATCATCCCTTGTGGTTGACTGAGCCAGTTTTGATAGGTATGGCGAGCCTTTTCCGTAAAGCCTAAATCCGCAATATTGGTAAAGGGATTTTCTTGAGGCAGTAGCCGAATGACAATTTTCTCACCATTGACACAGGGCAAAGTACTCACCCGCAGATCTAAATCCTTCGCAATGTTATCTTCAGCAGTGTACTGTTCACCAATGCGACCATCCTGAGGGCGACGACTATCAGCAATATCCATCTCTGCCATGACCTTCAGCGCAACGATTACTTTGCGACTCACTTCTAGCGGTAAAGTTTTGATATCGCGGAGGATGCCATCGATACGGAACCGAATCCGCAACCCTTTATCGGTAGGCTCTAAGTGAATGTCACTAGCCCGACATTGCAAAGCGCTGGCGAGAATCGCTTTGATTCGCCCGATTTGGTCAGTAGCCTTGGCTAACTTTAACTCTGCGGTTTCCGCGATCGCCATCGGTTCGAGATCGTCACCAAAGGGTAAATTCCCCTCACCAATAGAGATATCAGAAACACTACCAATACGGATATTTTGTTTGCGAAACCAATCACGATAACTCTTTTTGCTAATCGCAATTATTTCCACATTCATTCCTAATCGCGAACTGAGACTCTTAATATCTTGAACAGATAATTCCTCTGGAGAACCCAGAAAAAATCGTCCTTGCCATAGCAGTAAAGGAATAATCGCAGGTAGTCCCACTTGATTACCAATCTTTTGAAAAAAGCGATCGCTGACTTCAGGATCGAGCAGATTAACCGCTACCGTACCATCAGAAAATACCAGTTGGGCAAGCGCATCCTCACAGGAGATTTTGCCAGATTTCAACAATTGCCAAGGACTTGTCGGTGTGGCAAAGGGAATTGCTGAATTAGTTGAATTAATAATTTGAGAATTCATATTAACCTTGAAATTTAACCTTGAAATTCGGGGTTAGCATCAGGTAAACCTGCGGGTTGTTGGTTGCAAGTCCCCGTTTGCTCACATCGTTGATTCTTTCTGCAAAAGTCTGAGAGTAACTGCGATTTTTCAGATGCTTCTCCTAATCCAATATTGCAAATTTCGGGACTGCGAAATCCACAAATGGAGGAGAGGTCGATCGCTTGATTACTAGAGATTTGCGCGAAGCAGATTGGCGGATTGCTATTGAGAGAAGCAGGATCAATATTGGGAAACCGCGTTAATATTGGTTCAGCAAAGCTAGGACTTGCGAATAGAAGCGAGATAAACGAGGCGATCGCTACTTTGTTGGGAAGTTGTGTAACCATAAAAACCTACAAATTAAAAAAACTTTAAATATAAGTGCGGCGCTTAGCGCCGCACTTATATCTGCTAGAAGCTAAGGCATTGGGCGAGAGCCAGGAGCATTTCCATAGACAACAGCACTGGAAATCCATTGATTAGTACCTGAGATGCGATACCAACGAGCATCTGGTGTACCCAACCACAAATCTCTCTCAGTAGTGCCGTACTGCCAAGCATCAAAGTACACTCTTTGATTACCGCCAATGCGTCGGACAACCCCGAAGTTTGAACCAGGTCCAGAGCGGACATTGATGCCGCTAGAAGCACTGGTTCCAGAGAAGCTGACGTAGCGGATCGGATTGGTTGGAGGTTGGGGAGTATTCCCTTTTACCCAATAAGAGACATCAGAACGTCCGTTCACAGGAGTTCCAAAATCGACAAGAGCTACGTTATAGCAGTTAGACTCTGTGAACAAGTTGCCACCTTGATTTGCACCCCGTACAGTCAGATAAGTATTGCCATTACGGACAGAAGTTCTCTCGACAATTCCCACATGTCCATAGGTAGGGTCAGCACCACGAAAGCTGGGTTGCATGATCACAATTGCACCAACTTGAGGATTGCTGATACGGGTGAATCCCAGATTGGGTAAGCTATAGATCATGTCCTTGGCATTGCCAACCGCAGTAGTGATTCCAAAGCGATTCTTGACATAACCAACACATTGGCAATAGTCAGCAGCTTCGCTAGGGCTAGCAAATATTTGTGAAAGAGTGACGCTAGTAGGAACGGCGGCAGCTAAGGAAAGGAGCGCGGAAACTGCGGTTTTTTTGAAGGAAGGCTTGATCTTTGTAAGTACCGTCATTGCTTTGTTCACTTGTGTTTGAAGTTGTTTAATCTTTTGAACAATGCGATTCTGCAATAGAGGTGGGAAGGGGGCTTTCCATTTATTTCCAAAGAGAAAAGGCGATGCATTGCATCGCCTTTTCTCTATTTTTTCTATTTTCTTTATTTCCTCTGTGAGAAACTAAGCAGCTAGGCATACTCCCTTCCCAGTGAATAATTAGACGTTGCGGCGCGAAGCGCCGCAACGTCTAATTATTGGTTTTTGATGTCTATTTCTTTGGTGGGAAGGGAGTAAGTAAACTTAAAACCTAGAAGAGCATACCGCCCGCTACGCGGGCGGTATGCTCTTTGGTTTTTAATTATGCCGAACTACTGTTCGTACATCTTCCAAAGTTCGCTGATATCTTCTCGCATCTGTTGGCGTAAATCCCAAGGTGATAGTACTTCTACCTGCTGTCCCCAAGCCCGTAAACGCATAATTACCGCCCGATCGCCAACATGATATTCCACCCGACAATAGACATCTTTATGGGGACGCGATCGCAGAATTTCTAAAAGCTTTTCAGTCTGTTCGGGAGTATTCGCACTCGTATTCTTGAGTAAACGCTCAGCATCGTCATAGGAGATCGTTTTAAAGAGAGCCGTGCGCTCAGTCCGTTCGATATAATTGCCATGGAAATACTGATTAAACCTGAGCAGCATCGTTTGCTTGGGACGGAAAAAGTCAAAACCCAGCGCTCTCCCCATCTCCGCATTCACATCATCAATATTTGGCAAGGTTCCCCGATCGCGTTTTTGCTTGAGGGCGATCGGGATCTGGCGATCGCTCCATGAAAGCGTTGTAATTGACTCAATCCGATCTAAGCGATAGTCATACCAGTCTAGGGGCGTAATATCTGAAGGCGAGAGATCTTCATGGGGGGCTTGACCATAGGCATAGAGATAGGGAGCGCGTTGGTGATAACGAATGCAGACAGGATAAACGATTAAATCTAGTTGAGCATCAAACAAACGAGCGCTAGTATAGTTAATTTGAATCGGAGGAATATCGGCTGATTCCCAACAGGTTTTGAGTTGTTGTTGCAACTCTTCAAGGCGATCGCTAAGTTGCCTCGGCACGATATATTCCACATCAAGGAAAAAGCGCTGTACGCCATTGATTTCCTGTCCTAAGATTTCTGCTAAAGAGACGATCTCCTCAATGGGAATAAAATTGCTAGGAGCGATTGCCTCTGGTTCTTCTACACTTAGCAATTCAGGGAAAGTAGTTACTTTTTGATATTCCTTGCCTTTTTTACCCGTTGGATTTGGGGCTTCCTCTAGCCAGCCACTTTCGAGCAATGACTCAAAATCATTCACGAGGCTTTTGCCTGTGACCACAAATAGACGACCTTCGGTTAAAGGATTTTGTTTAGAAGAAGAACCATAGAGTAATATTTGTTCGACTTTTAGAGGATCAGCGATCGCACATTCCTTCGCAAATTCAGACTTCCATTGTTGCGGATCGATGCCATAGTAAGGATCGAATAACCAATCAGCAACCGTTTTCGCACAGGGACAATGAGGATCATCATGAATGGGTGTCGCCTTGTCGCGATCGCAATGATAGTCTTGGGTATTGGTAAAAAACTGTTGGCTCCATGCTCTCACGGAAAAGCTGTGATCGAGGCTAACCGTCTGTTCTGAAGCTACATCCCCATACAGCGATCGCAGGATTACCCAAAGGCGCACTGCCTTCTGAAAGCTATTATGTAAATAAGACCCGTTACCTAATAATTCTTGTAAAAGCTTGACTGTGGGCGCGTAATCAAACAGAGTTTCATTCATAATCTCGATCTGTGTTTATAATTGACGGTGCTTTGCGCTGATTTAAAGCCCAGAGAAGTTTTTGAAAGCGTCGCGAAGCGACGCTTTCAAAAACTTCTCTGGACTCCTCAAAATATCAATAGGCTGTAACTATGAGTACTTACTTAACCGAATTAAATGGCAACATCCTTCAGGTTGGTTTTGGTCAACCTGCGGATAATGATCGCATTGTACGTGATGCAATGGATCAGATCGATCGCCTGATTGCCAATGGAGAAATGACGGGTGGGGAGATTCTCTGTATTAATGGACGCGCTTCCATGCCCGTAGGCTTTGCGATCGCCGCTAAGGTCGGGCATATCTTTGGCGCGATCGCTGTGTCCGATCCAAAGCTGGGCAAAGATACCTTTGTGGTGGCGATTACCCATAGCCCTACCTATCAACTTGGTGATGTGCTACGTCTTGATGCTGAGGCTGAACAAAATACCCAATCTTTAGCTAAAGTGAGCTTAGAAGATTTAGAAGGTTCAGAAGGTGTAGAGAATAGCCCTAGTTTCTTTGTCAAGCTGGAAGGCAATGTTTTGCTAGTGGATTTTAATCGGTTGCAGGAAGTTAGTAACGATCACTTGGTTAAGGATGCTAGCGCTGAACTCGATCGCCTTGTGGCTGCGGGTGAATTGCGCGGCGGTGAGTTGCTGAAAGTCAATGGACCAATTTCCCTGCCTGTGAGTTTTGTGGTTTCGCATCGGGTATCGCATCTTTATAAAGCGATCGCCATGTTTGACCCGAAGATGTCGCGCTATGTGGTGACCAGTAGCCATGATTCGCAATATCGTCTGGGCGATACGATTTTCTTTGATGAGTTGACTAATCCTGCGAGGGTGCGGGTGGTGCTATGTGGGGCGGCGAATTCGGGTAAGTCCTGTTTGCGCGAAGGTTTAAAGCAAGCCCTATGGAATCTCAAATCAAATATTTATCCCTATGTGATCACGGCGCAACCCGATGGGGATGGCTGCTTTACCTTTGAAACCTATCGCTATGATGCGACCTTTGCCTCCGAGCTGAAGCAAACTCTCAAGTCTCAGTCTCTGGGTTTTAAGCCAGAGTTTGTGCATTTAGTGGCAGGATGGGTACGCAATGCTTCTTTGCCGCTAACTTTGGTGGATGTGGGCGGACAGATATCGCCTGAAAACAAGTTAATCATGAGTGAAGCTACCCATGCAATTATTTTGTCTAAAACCCAAGCAGAAATTGATCAATGGCGAGCCTTTTGTCAGTCTTTCAAACCTCGCAATTTAGAAGTCATTGCTGAGCTTCACAGCACTTTAGAGGGAGATAGCGATCGCTTTGAGGAGACGGATCGTTTATTAACGGGTGAAATCTGCGGGATTAATCGTGGGGTTGATCTGTCCGATCGCGCTATTGTCAAGGCTCTGGCTCTGCGGTTGGTGGCGCTGGTGCGATCGATGGAAGGGGGTATTTCTTGATCTGTTTATGCTATTAGCGATCCATAGATATTTCCATATCGAAATTTAGGTTATGTTTCCCGCTAATCGCTACGGCTATTTTTTCCGCTTCACTTGCAAGGTGATGGCTTTTGCTTTCTTTTTTGCGGTGGGTTTGCTGTTTGCCTATATGTTTTCGGTGAGCTTGGGTGGTGTGGATATTGCGGGCTTCATCGGTGCGATCGTCCAGCAGTCAATTTTGCCGATTTCAGCTTTTTTATTGGCTTGGTTGTTTGTGGCGGTTTCGGTCGAGGCTTTGCGTTAAGATATAAAATCCAAGAGAGAGTTGGGGCGCTTCGCGCCCCAACTCTCTCTTGGGTTTTGATTTGTTCTAATGCAGTTAGCTGTAGCTATATCAACCTATTGACGGATGGTTTCAGATAATTTACACTAGCGTCATCGCTGACCAGTTCTAGGGGTCAGCCAGTACCTTGAAAACCGCATAACTTCGTCAACCCCAAGAACTCGCTCTCCCAGTAAGGGTTTGAGCCTGTTTTGAAAGAGCCTTATTGAAAGCTATTCTCAATAATTTGACAATTTTCTTACCCCCAAGAATTTTCGTGTTGTCAAATGCGCTCTAGGCAAGCCCTCCAGAAGCCGAGGGTTTCAATTTTTTTACCCCGCAAGGGGACGGAAACAACATGCGTTGAGAGTCGCACATTTCTTCATCGGTTTCAATTTTTTTACCCCGCAAGGGGACGGAAACAATGAACCAAGTCGAATTACTCTATGAATCCATGTTTCAATTTTTTTACCCCGCAAGGGGACGGAAACCCCAACACTAACACATGCATTATCAACAGCAATAGTTTCAATTTTTTTACCCCGCAAGGGGACGGAAACTATCTTTATTGAAAAGTACTCCAAATCTTTGAATTGTTTCAATTTTTTTACCCCGCAAGGGGACGGAAACAAGCGATCGCAGAGGGAAGCATTGACTTGGAAAGTGTTTCAATTTTTTTACCCCGCAAGGGGACGGAAACAACCAAATCTGATCAGGATCAGTTTCGTTACAAGGTTTCAATTTTTTTACCCCGCAAGGGGACGGAAACTTGCATTCTACTTGGTCCAGTCCAGTTTCACTAGTTTCAATTTTTTTACCCCGCAAGGGGACGGAAACACAACGGAAGACTCTATTTAGATAGAGCTAATTGTTTCAATTTTTTTACCCCGCAAGGGGACGGAAACAACAGTGATAGGAGCAGTTTGGGCATTAACAGATTGGTTTCAATTTTTTTACCCCGCAAGGGGACGGAAACCTTACTGCGGTAAATTACCGCCTTTCTAAGAAGTTTCAATTTTTTTACCCCGCAAGGGGACGGAAACATGAGTTTTGAAGCAAAAGACGGTTTGTCGCTTGGTTTCAATTTTTTTACCCCGCAAGGGGACGGAAACAGGTTGTACGCTGTGTGCAGGTCCAACAAAAAAAGTTTCAATTTTTTTACCCCGCAAGGGGACGGAAACTTTCGTTAATCACCAAAAATGATCCTTTTGCATCTTGTTTCAATTTTTTTACCCCGCAAGGGGACGGAAACCAATTCGTGGTTACGGACTGCATTTTCAGAACGAAGGTTTCAATTTTTTTACCCCGCAAGGGGACGGAAACCTGAACCAAATTTTCCGCAATCCCAAAATACTCGTTTCAATTTTTTTACCCCGCAAGGGGACGGAAACTGTCATGAAACGCACAAGGTTTTATGCGGCTTCTTGTGTTTCAATTTTTTTACCCCGCAAGGGGACGGAAACAATTGAAATTTTTGTAGTGTCAACTTGTACACTAGTTTCAATTTTTTTACCCCGCAAGGGGACGGAAACCTTCAACAATCTCACGCGCCGATTCTGGTGTAATGGTTTCAATTTTTTTACCCCGCAAGGGGACGGAAACCAATTCGTGGTTACGGACTGCATTTTCAGAACGAAGGTTTCAATTTT
>NZ_ALWB01000015.1 GCF_000332215.1 Pseudanabaena biceps PCC 7429 | reverse complement strand
AAGGCTTTTACTTTTGGGCTTTTAAAATTTGCCAGCTTAACCCGAACTGACGTTACTTATGGATAGAAGTCGATCGCGATCTGACGATAGGTTATGATGCAAAAGATTTGCTAAAAAAATAATGCGTAGAGTATCTTGCATAATATCGAGTAACTCAAGTCACTTACCGTCAATTACACCTCCAAATTAATCGTGAAAAAATCACTCAATTATTCCTTAAAGCAAAGTATCCTTGCCGCGATCGCTGTTAGTTGTGTTGCGGTCGTGTCATCCTGCCAGCAACCACCTGCACCAACCGCAACCGAAACTAAAGCCACCGCTAAGCCTACTGCCTCCGCATCGGCATCTCCTTCTGCATCAGCATCTCCCTCCGCATCGGCATCTCCCTCCGCAAAACCTACCGAATCATCATCAAATAAAACTCCTGCTAGCCTTGATAAAATTGCTGGGGAATATAACGTAGTTTTAGATCCTAAAGTTTTGGCTGAAGCTGAAAAAGAAGGCGTTAAGTCTGTAACAGGTAAATGGACGATCAAGCCTGAAGGTTCTTTTGAAGCCAATCTCAAGGCAGTTTCTACTAAGGACGAAGTACAAGAAATCAAGACCGTTGGTAAATTTACGATCGAAGATGGCAAAGCTTTTTCTCAAGTGGAATCAGTGAATGGAGAAAAGCCACCTCAAGCCGCTCCCAAGGTTCCTTATACGCTCTCTGCCGATGGCAAAGAACTACAGGCGGATGGTCAGCCAGTAAAATTGGTGAAGCAATAATTTTTTAAGCTCCTCGTTTTTAGGCAAGCAAAATCGCTCGCTGATTTTACTTGCCTTAGTGGAGGCTTATTGGGAGGCTTATTGGGAGCTTTATTATGAGCTTTATCAGAAGCTTTATTAGGAGATTATGTACAACTGCCTATTTTCCTCTCACGATCGCATCTATAACTTTGAAGAATTGGGATTTCCTACCACAGGCATAGCTTTTGATTGTGAGAATTTAGGCGATCGCCAGCAGTTTTTAAAGCGTCCCTATATCGTCTTTAATATGGTGTCTAGCGTCGATGGGAAAGCCACAACCTATGCTGGTCAACTAACAGGTTTAGGATCGCGCCCCGATCGCCTACTAATGAAAAGATTGCGATCGCAATTTGATGCTGTGTTAGCGGGTGGAACGACATTGCGCCATGATGCCTTCATTCCTACCATCCCTCCCGAATTAGCTGAGGAACGTCAAAAGAATTTCCCCCAACCTCAACCCCTCGGCATAGTGATTAGCACTTCAGGTGATTTGCCGAGCGATCATCGTTTTTGGGATGCGGGTAAAGACCTACGAGTTGTCTTAACGGGTGAGGATACCAAGATTGCGGATTGGCTGACGGAGAAGGCGCAAATTTTTCGATTTCCAACCCGCGATCGCCAGATCGATCTCAAGCTGGGCTTATCACGGCTGTTCGAGCAACTTGGGGTAAAGCGGCTCTTAGTGGAAGGTGGTCCCAGTTTAAATTATTCGCTAGTCTCACAGGGCTTAGCTGACGAGCTATTTTTGACCTTATCGCCTCACCTAGTGGGCGGTGTGGATAATATGACGGTTTTAGGTGGCACAGGCTTCGGGCTCGGTGGGAGTGATTTACCAAAACTCAAATTGCGATCGCTTTATCACCACGATTCGGAACTATTTTTGCGCTATCAATTGAACTTATCATCTAAATAATACCAAGTTAAGAAATGGCTACGCCATTTCTTAACTTGAAAACCCTTACTAGATTTAGTTTTTAATCTACAAAAGTGTTGTCACATTTTCGTGAATTGGTGTTAAATAGCTAAGCACAATTAAATATAAAACCCAAAAACCTATAGCGCACGCGCAGCGTGCGCTATAGGTTTTGATTATGCCCAGCTATTTATATAAAACCCAAAAGACAAGTGGCGGAGCAAAGCTCCACCACTTGTCTTTTGGGTTTTATGTCCTAAGCAAAACTTACGTTAAGGAAGACTAAAGCTCAATCTATTGAGGGATCAACATCAATTTTAGAGTCATGGGCTTAGATAAATCACCTTCAAATAGAATTTTGCAATTGGCGTGAAGATGCCGAGCAATATGATACAGAGATTCAATTTCATCTAGAGCGTCTATTTTGACAGCAATCTCTTGTAATGAAAGAGATACGGTTGACGATCGCAAGGTGTCAACGAGTTTCTTTTGCAAAGCAAGGACTTTTGCGCCAGCTTTCTTACCTGCCTCGACTCCAGGCTGATGGTAAGCATTGATATTGACTAGGGAAGCATAGAAGCTCACCGCCCGCTCGTATAGGGCAATTAACGCACCGACCGTCAGTTCGGATACCACGGGGATCGTCACTGTAATTGAATCTCTACCATTGTCATAGAGGGCGCTGCGAGTTCCTTGGAGAAACCCTAACAAGTAATCACCTGTAACCACACCTTCTTCAACTTCAGGATGAGTCTTGGCGGAATCTTGCAGAACTTCGATGAAAGTTGCAAAAAAGTTAGGAACGCCTTCACGCAATTGTTGTACGTAGGCATGTTGGTCGGTAGAACCTTTATTGCCATAGACGGCAATCCCCTGATATACGGTATTGCCATCAAGATCTTTTTCTTTCCCAAGAGATTCCATTACTAGTTGTTGCAAATAACGGCTAAAAAGTAGAAGTCGATCCTTATAGGGGAGGACTACCATGTCTTTTTCGCCTTTGCCATTCCCCGCAAAGTACCATGCCATAGCAAGCAACGCGGCGGGATTTTGGCGCATATCCTCGTTGCGAGTAGCCGCATCCATTAAATTTGCGCCGCGCAACATGTCACGAATATTAATACCTTGCAAAGCGGCAGGCAGCAGACCAACAGCCGATAGTTCTGAGGTTCTACCACCAATCCAGTCGTACATGGGGAATTGATCGAGCCAATTATTGCCGATCGCATATTTCTCCAAGGCACTACCGACCCCTGTGATCGCAATGGCTTGCTTGGCAAAGTCTAACCCTGCTTTTTTAAAAGCAAATTCAACTTCTTTCATCGCATTAGCGGCTTCAGGCGTGCCCCCAGATTTAGAGATAACCAAAACCAAGGTGGTGCTAAGGCGATCGCCTAATAGATCGAGCACTAAATCGATCCCATCGGGATCGGAGTTGTCCAGAAAGCTAATTTTGAGGGGCACATCCGCCTTAGCAAAGCATTGGGCAACAAATTGGGGACCTAGAGCCGATCCACCAATGCCAATGGACAGAATGTCGGTAAAGCGGTCGGCGGTCGGTGGATGAATATCCCCGGCATGGACTTTTTGGGTGAAATCTTCAATGCGATCAATAGTTTCCGTAATATCTCGACGTAATTCTTCTGTAGGGGCGAGTTCAGGCGATCGCAACCAGTAATGTCCAACCATACGGTGCTCATCAGGATTGGCGATCGCGCCCGACTCTAGGGCTTTCATATCTGCAAAAGCCTTGACAAACTTAGGTTGTATCTGTGTTATAAAGTCTGGCGTAAATCCAATCCGACTGATATCCACATAGATACCCAAATCTACGTGATAGTACAGCCAGTCTTGATAACGTTGCCACAGTTCCACAGCCGAACTCATACGAACCTCACTTTGCTTTTTCTAAATAGCTTAGATGTGAATAGCTTAAAACAGGCGATACACAATGCCAATCGTAAGTGATAAGTAGCAACCTTGTTTGAAGTTATTTGTACAGATTTGGCTGGTCAAGTTGATCTCTGATTTTTAGATTTAGCGTTTTTCGCGGCTGTAGCTTGAAAAACATCGAATTTGGTTATTAAATCTACGTTAAGAAGTACATCAAAGTTGGCTTACTGACCCTAGCAAAGTGTTATGGTGATCGCATAGCCAAATCAGCTATTCGGCGTAATGGGGTAATTAAAACAAGATTACGCGCCACAACTTTATTTTGGCTGATTTGGAACTCAGAAGCGAGGTTATAAAGATGAAACTTGTAATTCAAGGCAAGAATATTGAAGTCACGGAAGCCATCCGCGAATATGTCGAGCAAAAGATCGACAAAGCGGTGAGCCATTTCCAAGCATTAACGACCGAGGTGGATGTCCATCTCTCAGTGGCTCGTAACCCTCGCATTGCTTCTAGTCAATCGGCAGAAGTAACAGTGTACGCCAATGGATCGGTGATCCGCGCTGAGGAGAAGAGTGAGAATTTGTATGCCAGCATCGATCTAGTAGCTGACAAAATCTCACGCAAGTTGCGTAAATTTAAGGAGCGCAAGACCGAGCGAGCGGCGGCAAAAACTAGTGTTGCGGTACTCGAACAACCTCCTTTACCATTGCCAAACGACAATCGGGTGGTTGAATTACCTTCTCAAGTTGTGCGAAATAAGTATTTTGCCATGCCCGCCCTATCCGTTGATGAGGCTCTAGAGCGTCTAGAGTTAATCGACCATGATTTCTATGTTTTCCGCAATGCTGATACAGGGGAAATCAACGTTGTCTATGAACGAAATCATGGTGGTTATGGGGTAATTCAACCCCATGATGTCAAAAAACATTAAAAATAAAAATGAAGCTGCCCAGACACTTACGGCGCGGTATCACAATTTACTGAAATGTGTAAACACTGCGGTGAATTAAAAACCTAACCTAATAAGGGTTTGCAAACAAAAGTAAAAGCCTTGCTGCGCAAGGCTTTTACTTTTGGGCTTTGAGAAAGGGTTTGCTAAGCAAACCCTTTCTCAAAGCCCGTTTCAAATTATCTCGAACTCACGTTTGTTTAGTTTTGGTACTACTTCATTTTATTTGAGTAGAAGGAATCCCTAGGAAAAGTAAAAATCCCTCAAAAAAAGAGTGGCGCAACGCGCCACTCTTTTTTGCTGATTAAATTTGCTACGCTAGAAGAAGAAAGCGAATCCTTCGCTATTTCATCCTACGCAATTTTATTTTTATTTCAGAGCAGATATGACTGTTAAGTACGGCGAACAAGCGATCGCAGAAGCAACGCTCACTACTTTCCCAAATCCTAGAATTGGCAGAGACTATAACATCCAACTTACTCTTCCCGAATATACTTGTAAGTGCCCATTTTCAGGCTATCCTGACTTTGCCACCATTCATATTACCTATACCCCAAATCTATTATTGGTCGAGCTGAAAGCAATTAAGCTATATATCAATAGCTATCGCGATCGCTTCATCTCCCACGAAGAAGCCGTAAATCAGATTTTGGATGATTTTGTAAAAGCTAGCGATCCTCTTAGAATTAATGTCAAAGGTGATTTCAGTCCTCGTGGCAATGTACATACCCTTGTCGAAGTAAATTACACCAAACCTCAAGAAACAATCTAGCCATAAATACGTCCCATGGATATGAGCATCGTTGATTTATGAAACTTCGCAAAAAATACCCAACATCTGCCAACGCTGAAATTAATCTGACTGCATTGCTAGATGTAGTATTTTCAATTCTGGCGTTTTTCATTCTGTTATCCGCTGCCCTTACCGTGCCCAGTCGCATTGGTGTTGATTTACCCATTAGCGATCGCAATACTAAGGGCGAATCGAACTCAGAAGGGCTAAAGCCAGAAGATGTTTTTGTAATCACCCTCGATCCTGCGGGACAAATGCTAAAGGATGGAAAATTTATTTCTTCCTCCCAATTAGCCCAAGATATTAGTAGATTCTTAGCAATCTCTAGCAAGGGGATGGTTGTACTTAGTGCCGATGACTCCAATGTCTCCTATCAAATTGTGATTAGTCGTCTATCAGAATTAAGAGCAATTGCGGGAAATCGGGTGGCGATCGCCACATCGCGATCTTAGTCATTTTTCGTCATTTCTAGCTCGGTTTCCAACAAAAAGGCAAGTAAGTATAGCGGTAGTCAGTTATGTTAAGACAATTCCAAAATGCATATATGGATGGTGCTTTGCACCGCGACGCTATGCTTGGTTTTTATGTATTAACTTTAAGTGGCTATCGCTATCCAAGAAATTTTAAATGCCAGAAATTAAATACCAGAAATTAAATACCAGAAATTAAATACCAGATAAATATTATATAAATACCAGAAAAATCAAAAAGCATCCCTATCTGTAGAAATCATATTGCGGCTTTTTCAGAGTTTACATTTCCTTAAGTTCACCTACTTACAAAAATCCATGTTGCCAACCGAACCGAAGAGTGACCTAAGCGACCTAACTGTAAGTCAAACCAATCAACCTGAGATGAAGCGCACGCAGATATCTACACTGCATAGTTCCATCCTTAAATTTACGCATAAGGCAGGTAACCTCGCTGTCAAATATCCCTTTTGGGTACTTGTAGCTAGCTCTCTTGGAATTCATGCTGCTTTTGCATTCATTACCCCCAATCCACTTAAAAAGACCGAGACACCCCCAGAACCATTAGTAGTCTCAACTCTCCCTGTTGTCAAATTACCACCCAAATCACCTATTACCGCACCAAACAAATCTCTCTTCGGCAACCTATTTGTCAAACCTATTCCCAATAAAATTGGTACACCCCTCAATTCATTTCCCAATACATCGCTTAATTCACCTTTAACTTCGTTGGATCTAAATTCCCCAGATAATTTAGAAGATTTTCCCCCGTTATCCTCCGATTTTTCGGGCATGTCAACTTCGCCCCTCTCTAAATACACCAGAGAGCCCGACCAATCGGTAAAACCCCAACCTCGCGTATCGACTCCACCCACAAATCCTCCATCTCGCTTTACCGCATCGGGACAAATCGATAACAGCAATCCCCCAACTAAACCGACCAATAATAGTAATCTGAAGCCTGAATTTCAAAATGGGGGCATCAAAAATCAACCAACTTCGCCTACGTCACCTCCTCAAAACAATCCCAATCCTAAACCAACCAAAACTCCCAATAACTCACAAGGATTAGTTGCCTCGAATTCTAATAATGGCGATCGCAATGAAGCGGAGATCGTCAACATTTCATCGCCTTATCCCACCAATGACCAACAATTTATCGATTTATTATCAAAACAAGCGGTTATAAATACAAGGATTGTTCCTGAGGGGAAATTAATATCAGCAACTGGTCCCGAAAGAGAAAAAGGAGTGGAATGGATCGCTCCCAAGGTATCTAGTGTGGCGGGAAAAAGTGGTTCGGTAATATTTATGTGGCTGGTTGATCCTAGCGGTAAGGTTAAAAAACTCTATTTAAAGTCCAGTGGATTTAAAGAGTTAGATGATATTGCCAAGGAGACAGCTAAGGAATATAAATTTAAACCCCTTGAAGATCCGCAAAGTGGCAAATTTCGACTTGTTACTGCTAAGTATGAATTCCCCTAATATCGCTTAGGCAACGAGCTTTGAGAAAGGGGTTGCTAAGCAAACCTTTTCTCAAAGCCCAAAAGCAAAAGCCTTGCTAGGCAAGGCTTTTGCTTTTGGGCTTTTGAAATTTGCCAGCTTAACCAGAACTGAAGTTATACCAAATCACAAAATGGCTACGCCATTTTGTGATTTGAAAACCCTTACTGGGTTTGTTTTTCAATTTCCAAAAGTGTAGCCACACTTTTGGAAATTGGTATTACAGCAATTACCAATCAAACGAACTACAAGGAAATTTTTGAAAGCGTTGCTTTGCAACGCTTTCAAAAATTTCCTTGGTTTGGGTTTGGGCGCAAAGCGCTGTAAGTGAATATAGCTATAAGAATGGCGGAACCATGTGCAGTTAAGATTTTGGGCTTTGAGTGGGATTTGAGAAAGGGTTTGCTACGCCAACCCTTTCTCAAATCCCAGAAGTAAAAGCCTTGCGTAGCAAGGCTTTTACTTCTGGGATTTTAAATTTTGCTAGCTTAACCCGAACTGACCTTAGGTCTTAGCTACTTATGCGTTAAACAGTAATTTGCTTTCTTTATCCCAATTGCGGTACATCCAAATTACGGTATACCAATTCATATAAATTCGGAAAATTTCCATCGCCACTTCCGCTTTACCGCGATCGCACAGCCATCCTAAGAAAGGTTTTAAAGTACGATCATTGAGTGCACCGCCAAGGGTGAGTATGCCCCAGATTGCCAGATGCAGCCAAGTTTTTTGGATCATTAACCTAACTTCCCAAGTGGGATGTTTGTGATAAAAGATAATGCTCATTCGACCGCGTTGTTCTTCCAGATCGAGCAGGCGCGGAATTTTATCGATCGAAAATTTAGCATGATAGTGGAAAGCGATCGCCCCAGCACAGGTTAAACGTTTTAAACCCAGCTTTTTAACGCGCATTCCCAGCTCGAAATCTTCCCACCCATATTGGAAAAAGCCCGTATCAAATTTGCCCGCCTCAATCAACCATTTACGGGCGATCGCTAAATTGCAAGTGTCAAATATGGCTGCCGTAAACATAGGCAAAGCAGGCACAATCTCCGAATCAGGAGCTTCAAGATTGCAAGTATCGACGATGCGCCCGTAACTATAAACTTTTTCCCCTTGAGCGAGGGTTGCGGTATGGGCCTGAAGATACTCAGGATTGACCGTGATATCACTATCAACAAAGGCAATATATTTACCGAGAGCCGATTCAATGCCATAGTTACGAGCCGTAGCGGCGGCGGCATGGTCTTGGGTTAACAGCCGCAGATGGGGATAGCGATCGCGATTACTAGTCAAAAACTCCACTGTGCCATCGGAGGAGCCATCGTCAATGACGATAATTTCGTAGGGTTCAGTTATGGTCTGTCTCTCTAATGCTGCCAAGCATTTTTGCAAAATGGGCAAACGGTTATAGGTGGGTACTACGATCGACCACAACATTTCTGACACAGAGTTTCTCCTACGCAAGCATCATCAAATTATAATCTCCCAATGGGTAAGCTTCATGCCCCCATTGGGAGGTGATTACAGTTTGATGATTAAAAAAGAAGAGTAAATGAGAATGAATTACTCAACTACTTTTTCTTTAAACTGTTTGCCAGCAGAGAAGGCAGGAACACGAGTCGCCGCGATTACCATTTTTTCGCCAGTGCGAGGGTTGCGACCTTCGCGTTCTTGACGTTCCCGTGGCTCGAAGGAACCGAATCCCACTAGAGTTACGCGATCTCCGTCAGCCACGGCATCAACAATTGATTCGAGGGCAGCAGTAACGATCACTTCGATATTTTTCTTGGATACGGATACCTTTTCGGCGATCGCATCTACTAGTTCACCTTTATTCACAGATGTAGCTCCTATGTCGCTTGAGATTAAGACGTAATTTTTTTATAAGATTAGAGCGGTGCAAAGCGTCGCTTCAATCAACAAGTCGGAATCAATACTACAGCACCTATGGCAGTCGTCAAGCGCTTTTGACAAAACTTTCGCAAAAATTTTTATATTCCATCCCATCGGCTAAGCATAACGTCAGTTCGGGTTAAGCTGGCAAACTTTAAAAGCCCAAAAGTAAAAGCCTTGCGTAGCAAGGCTTTTACTTTTGGGCTTTGGGAAAGGGTTGGCAACGCAAACCCTTTCCCAAAGCCCGTTTCAAATTATCCCGAATTCACGTTATAACAAAGCTCAAAATGGCTACGCCATTTTGAGCTTTGTTATATAAGTAGCCAAACACAAGTAAAATCCAAAATTAGAAAGCATACCGTCCGCTTAACGGACGGTATACTTTCTAATTAGCGAACTGCGAGACGCATATAATCACCCCAAACCTGCGCAGCAACTGCACTTGAACCATTCGTGACTCCTTCATCATTGCCAAGCCAGATGGCAGCCACGAGATTTCGTCGCGGTACTGCGCCGATAAACCAGAGATCACGCCCCTCGTCGGTAGTTCCTGTTTTGCCAACCACCGTACCTTGGGGAATGGCGGCCGATCGCCCAGTACCATACTGCACGACTCCACGCATCATATCGACCATGGTACTTGCCACCCCAGCATCGATCGCTTGTCTTGGTTTTAAAAATGTACTGGCATCGAAAATAACGCGGCAGGTTTGGCGATCCTTCGGGTTTTGGCAGTCAGCGCTATCGAGGATGCGTTTAATGGCATGGGGTTTGTTGTATTTGCCCTCATTGACTACGGTGGCATAGGCTCCTGCCATCTCCAAGATTTTCACCTCATTCCCGCCTAAAACCATATTACTCGTGGCATCCAGCTTGGCGGTAATTCCTAAAGTTCTTGCCATTTTCACGACGTTATCAAACCCCGTTGCGTCGGCAATTCTGACAGCTACCACGTTTTCCGAGAGGGCGAAGCCCCGATACATATCGATCGCCCCACTACCGCCATTGTGACAGCCTGCAACGCCCGCGAGGGCATTGCAGGAATAGGTACTGCTGGGAGAAATGCCGCGATCCACGGCGGCGGCATAGGTAAATAACTTAAAAGTGGAGCCTGGTTGCCGTAATGCTTGAGCCGCACGATTAAATTGGCTGGCTTTGTAATCGACACCCCCCGTCATCGCAAGGAGCGACCCATTGCTAGCATTTAAGGTGACGATCGCCCCCTGACTAAACCCATAGCTCGAACCATCACGCGCTACCGCATTGCGGAGGGAGTCATCCGAGGCCTTTTGCATATCAATATCGAGATTGGTCTCGACGATCAGATTGCCTTCCCTCGCAAAGTTATCGCCGAGAATATCCTGCAACTCTTCAAAGACATAGCTGTAGTAGTAGGGGGCAACCGAGCCTTGCAACTTAGTTTTGGCAGATTCATTAAGGATCAGCACCGATCGCCTTGCCCGTTCGGCATCCTTATCGGTAATCATCCCCAATTCTGCCATCCGATTGAGAATGCGATCGCGATATTCGATCGCTAGGTTCTTATTTTTAAAAGGATTGATCGTTTCAGGGGAGGGGAGCAGCCCGACAAGGGTCGCCGCTTCCGAGAGGGTTAGCTCTGACGCTTCTTTCCCAAAATATAGTTTTGCCGCATCCTTAAACCCATATACACCGTTCCCCGTATAGGCTCGATTCAGATAAAGACGGAGAATTTCGTCCTTGTGATAGGTAAAGGTAAGTTTAATCGCCGCCGCCGCCTCGCGCCATTTCCTCCCTGCGGAATCGTCGGTTCCTACATAGGTCTTGCCGAGTAAATTGCGGGATAACTGCTGAGTGATCGTGCTTGCCCCTTCTAAACGCTCTCCGCGACTACGGACATTAGTCACGATCGCTCTTGCTACCCCTATGGGATCGACCCCGATGTTCCAATAAAAAGAAGTATCTTCCGAAGCAATTACCGCTTTCGGGATAAACTGTCCAAACTCTCCGAGGTTCGCATATTCGGTATGGTTGGCAATATCAGTAGGATCGAGACGTTTTAGCCCATCCCCCGCCAAAACCTCCACGGGACCTTGTTGGGTAACGGGTAACGGCTTGAGATCGGGTACTCGATTAACTTCAAAAGCGATCGCTAATACGATCGTCCCCGCGATCGCCCCGATGCCAATTCCCGTATATTGCAGCGTCCGAATATACCAAGGAGGAGGATCGAGATAGCGAATAGTCGCCGCCTCGACGAGTTCGGGAGGACCGAGGGTGATTGTCATTTTGTGGCGCAATGGGACTGATTTTAATCGCTGCTTATTGCGATAAATGCCATTGGTCGAGTCGCGATCTTGGAGGATAAATTGGGATTTTTTTTGGGTGCGATCGCGGACTAGCTGGGCGTGAACTTGGCTGACCAGAGGCGTTTGCACAACAATATCGCATTTACCCGTGCTGCGTCCTAGAATATAGCGATCGCCCACTAAGTCATAAATTTCAGGTTTATCTTTTTGCGATCGGCGCACTTCCAGCTTGGGGACATGCTCTTTCGGATTGATTTTTAATACGCCATTAACTACCTGAGTGAGTTGATGGATTTGGGTCATCAACTTGGATTGAGGTGGCTTTGGCTTTGATGATGGCTGGGGTGGCTGGGGGGATTGTGGCGATTTCATAGGTAGCTAGGACGCAGAATTTGAGGGCGTGGTTTCCAATTATTCCCTCAAATTTAATTATGCACTTAAACAAGAAAGGCAACATAAAGCGATCGCCACCCCAAGCATTAATCTTTGATATAGCTTTGATATTAAGAAGAGACGACGCTTCGTGTCGTCTCTTCTTATTCTTCTTTATTTGCGCTTAATACTAATTCACGCTAATTCACGAAAGTGTGACAACACTTTTGTGAATTAAAAACTAAACCTAGTAAGGGACTTGCGAGAAAATAAGATACCAATCCAGATTTACCAGAATCGGTGGCGCGGCGGAGCCGCGCCACCGATTCTGGTTTTATATTTGGTACTTTATTAAATCGCAAGTCCCTAATGGTTTTCAAGTTAAGAAATGGCGTAGCCATTTCTTAACTTGGTATAGCTGCTTACTTGGTATAGCTATTCGATGGTGCGGGTTAGTAGTACGGGGACGGTCGCATTGACACGCACGTAGTCAGATACCGACGAACCTAGTAAGCGATCGAGATCGGGTAAACTACGGGCGATCGAAGGACGGCGATCGGGAGAACCAATCATCAACAAGCTAGCATTTGCCTCATCCGCAAGCTTACAAATTTCTTTGCCAATGTCACCTGAACTGATGAAAGAGCGCGATGGAATATTCAATCGCTTGAGTTTAGCACTCGCTTCGACGAGAACTGGGTCAGTGCTAGTATTAGCATCTTCCTTACGTTTTACTACCCTGACTAAGAAAATTTCCACATCCTTCGCACCGCTTACCAGTTTAATTGCCAAATCAAGACAATTATTGGACGATGCCGAACCATCGACGGACACCATCACATTGCGAATGGTTTTGATGTACACATCATCCTTGATGAGTAACATGGGTGAGTCGGACAATTGGAAAACGTATTGACTGACCGAGTTCGCCAAAATTGCTTGTAGGCGACCCATCCCACGGGAGCCCATAATCAATAGGTCAGGCTTTAACTCTTCGGCTACTTTACATACGACATCTTTGGGTTCGCCCTCCTTCAGCAGGGAAACAGTACTATTGCCAGAAGCTAAGCGCAAATTTTTAACTTCTCTTTCGACAATTTTTTCCCCTGCTAAGCGATATTCAGTAATTGCATCCGAGTTAATGGAGTTGGGGATAACATGGAGGACATTGATTTGCAAGTTTTGCATACTAGGTAAGGCTAGCAGCATATTCATCATTTCGCGCGATCGCCCCGATCCATCAACAGCTAATAAAATTTGTTGAAACATTGTTTTAAACCTAGTTTTTAAACCTATAGTCTCTATATCTTGAGTAAAGCTCAATTACTGGGCGATCGCCGCAAAACGTTGAGATTCTTAAAATTTTGGAGATAGAGCTGCTCGCAATCTCTCAAAGAATCCCCTATCCGAAACCCATTCACCTCCATCTGCACATATACCCCAAATATGTCCCAAATATGTCCCAAATATGTCCCAAATATATGTCCTATATGTCCAAAACTAAAAGTATGCTCAAATCGGTCAACTCCATTGAAACTATGCCTTTATGGCAGCAAATTCAGTGGATTGCCGACCCCATTGGCTATATGGAAACAGCAGTAAAAAAATATCCAGATATTTTTGCGGCAAAAATCATTGGTTTTGGTAACTCAATCATATTTGTGAATGACCCCCAAGCCATTCAGCAAATTTTAACGAACGATCGCAAACAATTTAGCGCTCCTGGGGAATTGAATGGTATTTTGCGCCCAGTCGTGGGAGATTCTTCCATATTTAGTTTGGATGGCGATAGTCATAGGAAACGCCGACAGTTGGTCATGCCAGCCTTTCACGGATCGCGAATGCAAGACTACGGACAGTTGATTTTTGACTTAACCAATAAAGTCTTTCAAAAGTTAGCTACCAATCCTTTAGCCCACAATCAAAAGGCAAATCCCTCTAACAGGATTTTTCTAGTCCGTGATGCCATGCAGGATATTTCACTGCAAATCATTCTCCAAGCAGTGTTCGGTCTGTATGAAGGCGATCGCTGTCAGCAAATAAAAAAATTGCTGACCCAAATGACCGAACTTTTCATTTCTCCATTAACCTCCGCATTTTTATTTTTCCCCTCTCTACAAAAGGATCTAGGAGCTTGGAGCCCTTGGGGTAATTTTGTGCGCCAAAGAGAGGCGATCGACAAATTGGTTTATTTAGAAATTGCCGAACGTCGAGCCAATCTCGATCCCAGTCGAACTGACATTCTAACGATGCTGTTATTGGCGCGGGATGAAGAAGGAAAAGGCATGACCGATTTAGAGTTACGGGATGAACTACTAGCCCTATTACTAGCGGGACATGAAACTACAGCCACGGCAATGTCTTGGGCTTTGTATTGGATCCATCGTTTACCAGAGGTCAAAGAGAAACTATTGCAGGAGCAAAAAAGCATTGTTGATCCAACGGATTGGATGAGTATTTTTCGGTTACCCTATCTCACTGCTGTCTGTAACGAAACGCTGCGCATTCATCCTGTTGCCATGCTGACCTTCCCCAGAGCTGTCGAACAAGAATCAGTGGAATTGCTAGGATACAATTTGGAACCCCAAACCATCGTGATTGGTTGCATCTATCTCCTCCACCATCGCGAGGATTTGTATCCGAAGGCCGATCAGTTTAAGCCCGAACGGTTTCTGGAGCGGCAATTTTCTCCCTATGAATTTATGCCCTTTGGTGGTGGTGTCCGTCGCTGCGTGGGTGAGGCTTTGGCGCAATTTGAGATGAAAATAGTCTTAGCTACGATTTTGCGTCATTACGAACTGGAGTTAGCCGATCGCCACCCCGTAAAACCACAACGTCGAGGAGTTACCCTTGCTCCTGCGGGTGGGATTAAAATGACTTTCAAATAATATTCAAATAATATTCAAATAATATTCAAATAATAAGGGCTACCGTAAACGGTAGTAGAAAGAACACTAGAAAAATATTTGTCACCTATAATCAAGGGTGACCTACTTAAAAAATTCATATTAAAAATATCTATAGATACCTGTAAATACCTATAAATATCTATTTAGTCCCTATACAGAGGGTTAAGTAAAGAGTTATGCTTAGAGATCTGCCTTCTTGTAAATCCTTAGAATACAGGGCTAAGCTCAGGGTTAGTCTCAAGCCTAGTCTGAGTAGCAGGTTTAGGTTTAGCAATAAGCCTAGCTTAGCTCCAAAGCCCTAGCTCTAAAGCCCTAGCTATGATATAACCAAAAATTTGCAATGATTTCAAACAATCTCAGTTAGTTTAAAACAAATTGTTTAAAGCGAATTTACGTAAGCCAGATATTAGCAGTTTTGCTGCTGTTAATAAAAAGCTTAATTTAGAATTAAC
This sequence comes from Pseudanabaena biceps PCC 7429, assembly GCF_000332215.1. Classification (GTDB taxonomy): domain Bacteria; phylum Cyanobacteriota; class Cyanobacteriia; order Pseudanabaenales; family Pseudanabaenaceae; genus Pseudanabaena; species Pseudanabaena biceps. The sequence continues at coordinate 24,389 of NZ_ALWB01000015.1, read as the reverse complement.
AATGTGGAGAAGTTGTGATGAGGCGATGGTTGCTTCGTAACTAAACTTAAAAATCTCATAATTTCAACCTATTTTTTTGATAGCAACAATTAATCCGATGGAAGTGAGCCGCGTGAATACAAGTCAGTCTAATCAGTCTGGAAATACGAATTCGATCCAAGGGCCCTATTGGCTAGTAGAAGAGCGTGATGCTTGTGGGGTAGGTTTTATTGCCGATAAAGAAGGTCGAGCTAGTTATAAAATCATCAGCAATGCGCTGAAAGCTTTGACTTGTATGGAGCACCGTGGCGGTTGTAGCGCCGATCAGGACTCTGGGGATGGGGCTGGACTTATGACCGCAATTCCTTGGGCGCTGCTCCAAAAAGAATTTACCGATCTCACGATCGATCCCGAACATTCGGCTTTGGGGATGTTTTTCCTGCCACAGGAAAGCGATCGCGCGGCAAAATGTCGCGAAATCACCACCAGAATTGCGGCTGAAGAGGGGCTAAAGTTGTTGCGATGGCGGGTTGTACCTGTCCGACCAGAGGTTTTAGGTATTCAGGCTAGGGCAAATCAACCTCAGATCGAGCAGGCGATTTTTGTTGCTGATGCCGATCACCAAAATCTTGACCAACTCGAAAGAGCGATTTATATCACCCGTCGCCGCATTAAGTTAGAGATCAGGCAGCTTACGCCCGATCAAAGTAGCGATTTTTACGTTCCATCCCTTTCTAATGCGACAGTGATTTACAAGGGCATGGTGCGATCGGCGATCCTTGATCGGTTTTATGAGGATCTCCAAAATCCTGATTATGTCTCACCCTACGCCATCTATCATCGCCGCTTCAGTACCAATACTTTGCCGAAATGGCCGCTTGCCCAGCCGATGCGTTTCCTCGGTCACAATGGTGAAATTAATACCTTACAAGGAAATACAAATTGGTTTCTCGCTCGCCAAGGCGATCTCGCCCATCCTAATTGGGTTGATGCTAAAGGCGATCGCCTTAAGGATCTTTTGCCAATTCTCAAGCCCAATGAAAGCGATTCGGCAACTTTAGATCACGTTTTTGAATTATTGATTGAGACGGGGCATAGCCCCCTTGAGGCAATGATGATCCTCGTGCCCGAAGCCTATGAAAATCAGCCAGATTTAAGCGATCGCCCCGAAATTACCGATTTCTACGAATATTACAGCGGTTTGCAAGAAGCATGGGATGGTCCCGCCTTGTTAGCCTTTAGCGATGGCAAGATCGTCGGAGCCGCTCTTGATCGCAATGGCTTACGTCCGGCCCGCTACATGATCGCCAAGGATGGCATGGTTATCGTCAGTTCCGAGGCTGGAACCGTAGATATTCCCGAGTCAGAAATTATCGAAAAGGGTCGCCTCGGTCCAGGACAAATGATTGCCGTTGATTTGCAAACCCATGAGATCTTGCATAACTGGGAAATCAAGGAACGGGTTGCTAAAGCCCATCCCTACGGTGAATGGACGAAGCAATATCGCAAGCATCTCGAAAGTCAGCCATTTCACAATAAAACTACCCTAGGCGAATCGCAAGCTCTCACCTACCAAACAGCCTTTGGCTACACCCTCGAAGATGTCGAAATGGTGATCGAAGCCATGGCTCAAGATGGCAAGGAGCCAGTATTCTGTATGGGAGATGATGCGCCGCTTGCTTTTCTATCCCAGCGCCCTCACCTGCTCTACGACTACTTCAAACAGCGCTTCGCTCAGGTGACCAATCCACCCATCGATCCGCTCCGTGAAGGAACGGTCATGTCGTTATCGATGTTTTTGGGAGAGAGGGCAAATCTACTCATTGCCACGCCTGAAGCTGCCAACCAGATTAAAATCAAGAGTCCTGTGATTAATGAAGTAGAACTGGAGGAACTTCAATCCTTGGGCTTTGCGACCAAGAAATTAGATATCCTGTTCCCGATCGCTTCAGGGGCGACGGGGCTAAAAGATGCGATCGCCAAGCTAAGCGATGCTGCCGTAGCCGCAGTTCGCGACGGTGCGAAATTACTGATTTTAAGCGATCGGGACTTGAATGCTGAGAACGCCTATATCCCACCCCTGTTAGCAGTTGGTGCAGTGCATCACCGTCTCTGTGCTGAAGGGCTAAGGATGAAGGCTTCAATTGTGGTTGACACAGCCCAATGTTGGAGTACGCACCATTTTGCTTGCTTGATTGGCTATGGAGCCAGTGCGATTTGTCCCTATCTCGCCTTTGAAACCACTCGTCAGTGGTGGGGTAAAGCCAAGACGCAAATGCAGATGCAGCAGGGCAAAATCAAGGCTTTGACGATCGCTCAAGTTCAAGATAGCTATCGCAAGGCTGTGGAAGGTGGCTTGTTAAAAATTCTCTCCAAAATGGGCATCTCCCTCCTCTCAAGCTATAGCGGCGCGCAAATTTTTGAGGCGATTGGCATTGGGACTGAAGTGATCGAGCATTGCTTTAAGGGAACAGTGTCTCGCGTAGGCGGTGTAAACTTTGCCGATATTGCTTCGGAATTGTTGACTTTCCATGCGCAAGCTTTCCCCGAATTGCTACTCAAGAAACTGGAAAATTATGGCTTTGTCCAGTATCGCCCTACGGGTGAATACCATATGAACAGCCCCGAAATGGCGAAAGCTTTGCATAAGGCGGTGGCAGGTGATGGTTACGACCATTACGAAGTCTATCGGACGCAATTGCAAAATCGTACCCCAACGGCTTTACGGGATCTATTGGAATTTAAGAGCGATCGCCCTAGCATTCCTGTAGAGGAAGTAGAGGATGTCTCAGAAATTCTGAAACGCTTTTGTACGGGGGCGATGTCCCTTGGTGCTTTGAGTCGTGAAGCTCACGAAGTCCTCGCGATCGCGATGAATCGTGTAGGTGGTAAGTCCAACTGCGGCGAAGGTGGGGAAGATCCTATTCGCTACTTACCCATTAATGATGTCGATGCGAATGGTATCTCAGCTACTTTCCCTCACCTCAAGGGTTTGAAAAATGGCGACACGGCGAATTCCGCTATCAAACAAATTGCATCGGGACGCTTTGGGGTGACACCTTCCTATCTGGTAAGTTCTAATCAATTAGAAATTAAGGTTGCTCAAGGAGCGAAACCAGGCGAAGGCGGACAGTTGCCAGGACCGAAAGTGAGTAGCTACATTGCGATGCTGCGAAATTCCAAACCGGGGGTATCACTGATTTCGCCTCCTCCACACCATGATATTTATTCCATTGAGGATCTCGCACAGTTGATCTTCGATTTGCATCAAATCAATCCCACGGCAAAAGTATCGGTAAAACTGGTCTCAGAAATCGGGATTGGCACGATCGCTGCGGGTGTGGCGAAAGCAAATGCAGATATCATCCAAATCTCAGGCTATGACGGTGGTACGGGTGCATCTCCCTTAAGTTCGATTAAGCACGCTGGTTCGCCTTGGGAACTGGGGCTCGCGGAAGTACATACGGTACTGATGGGCAATAAACTGCGCGATCGCGTATTGTTACGTGTGGATGGTGGTTTTAAAACTGGCTGGGATGTGGCGATTGCCGCGCTACTTGGCGGCGAGGAATTTGGCTTTGGAACTGCTGCCATGATTGCGGAAGGCTGTATCATGGCGCGAGTCTGCCACACTAACAAATGTCCCGTGGGCGTAACTTCGCAGCTAGAGCAGTTCCGCAAACGTTTCCTTGGCACGCCCGAACATGTGGTTAACTTCCTCTATTTCGTTGCGGAAGAAGTGCGTCAAATCCTTGCCAAGCTGGGTTATAAGTCCCTGAAAGACATCATCGGACGTTCCGATCTGTTGATTCAACGTCAGGACTTAAAGCTAGCGAAACTCGATATCAATCAAGTCGATATGGGCTGCCTGATCAATTTACCCGATACTAAAAGCGATCGCGGTTGGTTAGAACATTCCCCAGTTTCCCATAGCAATGGTGCAGTGCTCGATGATGAGATTTTGGCCGATCTCGAAGTTCAAGCTGCGATCGCCAATCAAACTGACCTCTCCAAAACCTATGCGATCGTTAACACCGATCGCTCAGTTCCTACGCGAGTTTCAGGAGCGATCGCCAAGCAGTACGGCAACTCTGGGCTCGCCAGCAGTTTACATCTTCAGTTTGTTGGTGCTGCGGGTCAGAGCTTTGGTGCATTCAATATCAATGGTTTGCACCTCTCCCTAGCTGGTGAAGCCAACGACTATATCGGTAAAGGGATGAATGGCGGTAGTATCAGCATCAAGCCCAAGCCTGACTGTAACTTCAATCCTGCCGATAATGCGATCGTTGGTAATACCTGCCTCTATGGCGCAACGGGTGGCTATCTTTTCGTGCATGGTCGCGCTGGTGAACGGTTTGGAGTCCGTAACTCTGGTGCAAAAGCCGTTGTGGAAGGTACTGGCGATCACTGCTGCGAGTACATGACAGGCGGTGCGATCGTGGTATTGGGAACGACTGGTCGCAATGTTGGTGCGGGCATGACAGGAGGTATTGCGTACTTCCTCGACATCGATGGCAAGTTCAAAGAGCGTCTCAGCCAAGAGTCTCTCAAGGTGCAAAGAGTTAGCACAGTTGCGGGCGAGAATCAGTTGAAGGAATTGATTCAATCTAGCTATGAAAATACTGGTAGTTCTAGGGCGAAGGAAGTTCTCGATAACTGGTCGATTTATCTGCCGAAGTTCTGGCAAGTCGTTCCTCCTTCAGAGCAGAATAGCCCTGAAGCTACGGATGAATTGCCTGTAGTTGCAACAGTTTAAACCCCTAAAGAGAGGTGGCGCAAAGCGCCACCTCTCTCTTATAGCCATAAAAAAAGAAGGCGTAAGCCTTCTTTTTTTATGGCTATAAGTTATTAACTGCTTGCCACTCCTCGACAAAAGAAGAAGGAACGGGCAAACTAATAGCGGGAGCATCTCACTAATGCAATGAGTATTTCTACTTATAGATGACATATGAGAAAATGAATAAAAAATGAGGTTAAAAAAAGATGACACCCGAAGAAAGCAAAGTTCTGAAAGAACATCTAAAAGCTGCGGCGGCAATTCTATTGAATAATACCCCAAAAGAAGAGCTAAAAAGCTTTAACAGCATAGAATTAGCAGTCAGAGACCACTTGCTCAAAGAAGTAGCACCAGAGATCGGAAATTTTTTAAGCAGCAGCAGCAAAACAAGAACAGGAAGAAGCAGAAAGATCCAGACCAGTCTAGGAACATGGCAAATTAGAGTCAAACAAGTTGCACAATTAGGTTTGAAAAAACGCAGTCGATTGAGTCCGCAGCTAGAAGCAAATTGTCTATTGCTGAGTGCCAACGTTTCTTACGAAATGCGGCTCGGGACTTGCACAAGCTAACGGGAATATACGTTGACCACAGTACCCAGCAGAGGCTAGTCCACCGTCAAGAATTTGCAGAATTAGAAGTAGGGGAAACGATTACAGAACTTAGTATTGATGGTGGTAAGGCAAGATTACGCACAGAGAAAGGACAAGCCAGTGAATGGCGTGACTACAAGGCTGTAACTCTCAACAAACAAAACTTGTGCAGCGTTCTTCCAACGAGAATGACAAACTGCTAGCTTCAGTAAAATGCACAGCTTTTGGCTGACCCAGTTACTTGTTTAGGAGATGGACATCCGGGAGTGTGGAATTTAATGGCAGATATTGCTACTACATCGCAACGACGTGAAATTCTTGATTGGTATCATCTCAAGGAAAATCTGCATAAGGTTGGTGGTTCTAACAAACGGTTGCAGGATGTTGAAACTAGCCTCTGGCGGGGTAATATCGACTCAGCCATTGCTGCCTTTGCCGATTGGGACAATCCTCAAGTTACGAACTTTATAGCCTATCTCGAAAGACACCGCCTCCGTATCCCTGACTACCAAGCTTTTCAAACACAAGGAATTACCATTGGCTCTGGTGCTGTTGAATCTACTATCAAGCAAATTGGGCGTAGAATCAAAATATCTGGTGCTCAGTGGAAGCGCGATAATCTTCCCCAAGTTCTTAAACATCGTTGCGCTTATCTCAACCTCAATCTTGCCTAAGTATATTTACTCAGTGCCTAATTGAGATGCTCCCCTTTTACTTTTGGGCTTTTAAAATTTGCCAGCTTAACCCGAACTGACGTTAAAAAACAAACCCAGTAAGGTTTTGAGATTCCCAAAATGGCAACGCCATTTTGGGAATTGGCATTACGAAGTGCGATCACCAGAAGTCAGCAATAATTTCAACTTGAGATCGATTAAATTAATATTCGCTAAGCCAATTTGCACATCACCTTCGAGGACAATACCAGTACTGATTAAGCGATCGAGCAATTCTAAAATCGAAGATTCACTAGAAGATTTATCGGGATAGTAGGAGCCAGATTTAGGAAGAAGTTTGCCAAATTCTCCTAAATCGAGGTTGAGATCCGCAGGATCAATATCGAGAACATCGCAAAGATTGAGAATCTGCTGCTCTAAAGCCTGTAAACTATCGGCAGCTCTTTCAATTTCTGATTCTGTCAGTTTTTCAGCATCCATGCGCCGAATTACTTGAGCTTCCATTAGCTGGCGCAATAGTTCTACTAAAGTAAGAATTAGGGGGGCTAGTCCCGATTTTTTAGGCTTGACGATTAAACTATCAGGATTAGCATTGTTATCGGTCATATCACTCATTTATGAATTGTTCCTATCTTGCCATGATCAATCGACCAAGTCTGATCTGCCATTTCATCAAGTTCTTCAGGATCGTGGGTAACAACTAGAATTGTCCAATTTTTTTTAAGCTCTTGCAAAATACCCAGAATTTGTTTGCGCATTGACCAATCTAAACCTGCGGTTGGTTCGTCTAGTAACAGCATGCTGGGCTGGCGAATTAATTGTACGGCAAGGGCTAATCGCCTCTGCTGCCCACCGCTAAGGGATTGCGGTGAATTGCTAGGATTGAGATGACTGAGCCCAACTGAGCTTAAAGCACCTTGAATGCGATCGCCATCTAGATCGATATGTCCCAATCTGAGTTCTTCTAGAATAGTACTCCCACAAAAATGACGTTCGGGAAACTGAAATACTAAACCACATATTTGCTGCAAGTGATCGGGCATTAGTTCTTGCGATTTCCAATAAATACTGCCACTATTCCACTCCACAAATCCTGCCAAAATTTCGAGTAATGTACTTTTGCCAGAACCACTAGGTCCCACCATCAACCCCAATTGCCGATCCTGTAGTTCAAAGGATATATTGTTAAGGATTGCCTCAGGAGTAGCGGATGGGTGATAGCAAAGATTACGGATAGAGAGCATAAATTTGGCAAATTGGAATAGGAAAGTTGCGCTTTTCTATTCTATAACTGCCGTCAACTGTATCAGGACAGAATAAGCATCTGGGCATAATTAAAAACCAAAACCAGAGAGCGTACCGCCCGCGTAGCGGGCGGTACGCTCTTCTAGATTTTAAGTTTACTTATGCTTAGCTACTTACCAATTCACGAAAGTGTGACCACACTTTCGTGAATTAAAAACTAAACCTAGTAAGGGTTTTCAAGTTAAGAAATGGCTACGCCATTTCTTAACTTGGTATAACCGCAAAAGAGAGATGCCTCGCTCCGCGCGGCATCCCTCTTTTGCGGTTTAATTTTGACTGGCAAAAGCTATACAGTGCAAAGCAATATATCTAGCTAGATAATTTCGCCAACTCTTCACAGGCAATTTGATATTGCTTTTCAATTTCCACTAATAACTCAGTTAATCCTTCTTTGTCTCCTTGCTTTCCCTTTAGTTCGACTTCAAGGCACAATTTCCCCAATGCTTTTGCACCCAAAATATTGCTACTTCCTTTTAAGGTGTGAGCACCATAACTCACTTCCTTAAGATCGTTGTTAGAGATTGCTTGCCGCAGATTGTACAATAATATAGGAGCTTCCTCAGTCGTGAATAAGTTAATCATCCGTCCGATGAGTTTAGGATTAATTTGTTCGAGATTTTTGATAGCAGCTCGATCGATAACGGAGGGGGGATTTGATTGCATATCTTTATCTAGGTCGATCGCTTCACTACTATGTCCTCCTAACGTCCATTTTTCAATAGTCCGTTGGAGTGAATCCATCATGATGGGCTTACTGATGTAGTCATCCATGCCTGCTCGTAGGCACATTTCGCGATCGCCCTGCATCGCACTTGCCGTCATCGCAATAATCGTGGGACGTTCGTAACTGATATGTAATTCATGCCAATGATTAACTAGATAGGCGGCAGTTTCTAAACCATCCATTTCAGGCATCTGTACATCTAGCAAAAGCAAGTCATAATGGCTAACCTGTACCGCTTCTAACACGGCGAGCCCGTTATCGACCACATCGGGTTGATAGCCCATTTTAATCAGCATTGCCATGGCTAGCTCTTGGTTGATCAAGTTGTCTTCAGCAATCAAAATCTTTAAGGGCACGCGATCGCCTAACCGACTACCAAGATTAGTATTATTGCCACTGGGAGCTTTATTCACCGCATCTTGCAGCGTATAACTGGGCTGACTTTTAGCAATTTGTGTTGTCATTGTAAAAGAAAAAGTAGAACCTCGGTCGTTCTTACTTTCAACTTGAATTTCCCCTCCCATATTCTCAACCAAATTTTTGCAAATTACTAATCCCAGCCCCGTACCACCATACTTGCGGGAGGTCGCAGCCGTTGCTTGAGAAAAGGGCTGAAACAGACGCTGCATTTGATCGTCGGTGATGCCAATCCCCGTATCAGTAACCGAAAATAGCAATTGAAAAGGGCGATCAGCCGTGGGAATCTCCTCGGCGGCTAAGCGAACACCCATACTTACTCCGCCAGTCTCCGTAAACTTCAGAGCATTGGAAACAAGATTTAGTAAAATTTGTCTGAGTCTGGTGACATCACCCATAATAAATGGTGGTACTTGGGACTGGACGTTAAATTCAAACTTAAGGGCTTTTTCCTTCGCTTTAGACAATTGCACGTCATAGATGTCACGCACTAAAGCTCTCACATCCAGAGCCCTATTCTCTAATTCCAATTTACCAGATTCAATTTTGGAGAAATCCAAAATATCATTGACAACCGACAGCAACATTTCACCGCTTACTTGGATTGTCCGCACGAACTTATCCTGTTCGGCATTGAGTTTAGTTCCCGCTAAAAGTTGGGTCATACCGATGACACCATTGATCGGTGTACGGATTTCATGGCTCATCATGGCGAGAAAAGCTGCCTTAGTCTGTACGGCTGCTTCAGCTTCCTCTTTAGCTTTACGCAGATCTTCCATTAATTGTAGTTGCAGAAGATCCGCCTGTTTTTTGGCGGTAATATCGCGAAAGCACCAAATTAAGCCGCAAAACTTGTTTTGCTCGGAATAGACGGGACTAGTGTAATAATCAAATACGCGATCGCGATAGTTCACTTCGCCACGCCTGATCACATCAGGCTCGTCGTAGGTATTCTCTAACAAATTAATCAATACGACGGGTAGATCGGATTTAATCAAGAGAGCACCTAATGGGTCACCATTAGGTGCTGTGGACTCCTTGCGATCGCTTGCAAATATATCTTGGGATATCTCCCACATTTCGCAAAAACGACGGTTAAAACTAGCAATCCGTCCCTGTTCGTCAACGGCAAAAATTCCATCAAGGGCGGCTTCCTTTTGGGCATGGAGCAGCAGGTTTGTCCGTTGCAGCTCTTTGAGCATTCCCACTCGATCAAAAACGGCTTGCGATAATTCTTGGTTTTTTTGAGCGAGGTGGGTTTGCAGACTTCGCAATTTCAAATGTAAGTTTATCCGCGCAAATAATTCGGTCATTTGCGGTGGTTTAACCACCACATAGTCCACTCCCCCACTCTCAAAGGCGAGCATCTTTTCTTGGATGCTATCGCTACTACTCATAAATATGATCGGGATATCCTCAGTAAACGTATCGGCTTTGAGAATCCGACAAATCTCGTAACCGCTAATTTGCGGCATGAAATTATCTAATAGGATCAAGTCGGGCGGATGAGACTGCACGTACATCAATGCATCACTGCCATCTTTAGCCGTTTTGACAATATAGCCAAGCTCCTTTAAAGCCAATGCTAGCCCATGGCGAATATTGGGATCATCATCAACCACAAGTATTGTTGATTGAGTTGCATTGATCGTATTTGCTTGCACAGCTTGATCACCTTTCGAGAGCTTGAATTTTGTACGACTTTTCTTTTAATTGGGAATTTCGTTGCTTTTGCCAATGAGCATAGCTCAAGAAAAGCTAAAGAACAACTACAACTATTCCAGATTCATCATGCTGGCGATAAAAACTGATTTCGGATCACCAAAGCTAGGAAAACCAATGGGTTTGCAATCAATTCGCGATCGCCAATCTAGCGAAATCTAAATATTAATTCACGAAATTGTTGTCACACTTTCGTGAATTAAAAACTAAACCCAGTAAGGGTTTTCAAAGCTCAAAATAGCGTAGCCATTTTGAGCTTTGGTATTAGTTAGATCGCGCTAGATCGCCATCAAATTAACGACCACCAACGGTAATCGCATCAACTTTAATATGGGGCTGTCCGACAGTGACGTAAATACTGCCACTAACGGAGCCGCAGAATCCTGCCGCAAGATCGAGATCGCGAGAACTCATAGAAATTTCTTGCATGATTTCTTTAGCATCACCGATAAGGGTTGCCCCCTTAAGGGGTTTGGTGATCTTACCCTGTTCGATTAAGTAAGCTTCATCAACTGCAAAATTAAATTGACCTGTGGGTAAAACACTACCACCACCCATTTTTTTACAATAAATACCTTTATCAATGGAGGCAAAAAGCTCGTCTAGGCTAAAATCCCCTGCGCCAATATAGGTATTGCGCATCCGACTCGCAGCGGGATAGGCATAGCTTTGACGACGACCGCTACCCGTGCGCGGATGCCCTGTCCGCAATTCACCTGCGCGATCGCTAATAAAGTTTTTCAGAATGCCCTTCTCAATTAAAAGCGTACGCTGAGTGGGCATTCCTTCATCATCCATGTCAATAGTCCCAAAAGCTGCTTCCGAACGTCCTTCGTCCCAAGCGGTCAGATTTTCATGGGCGATCTTTTGCCCTTTCATCTCGGCAAAGGGGGTCGTTTTGGCTTCAATCCCCGTAGTTTCGAGCAGATGTCCACAGGCTTCGTGGAAAATCACGCCACCAAACTGATTTGCCATAATTACTGGATAGGAACCCGATTCCACATAATCAGCGTAGAGCATTTTTCCTGCGGCCTCGACGATTTCTTCTACCACAGGCTCATAGTTCCAATTGCGTAAATAGCTAGGATCGCTAGTGCCACCAACCCTCTGACTGATCGCCGACCGATTTGCACCATCAGCACAAAGTAAGTTAGCCCCTACGGACTGGGTCAGGCGAATATCTCTGGCAAAAGTTCCATCGCTCGCCGCAACTAGAATTTCTTGCCAATCACGGAAATATCCCGATCGCCTTGATTGGATATGTTTGCCTTTTTGGGCAAGCATTTGATTAGCCTCTAGCAGAATGTCCCCCATCTCACGCATAGGGCTGCATCGAGCGAGCCAAGCTTCTTTATCCTTTTTCGCCGCGTAGTCGCGGAATAGTTCGAGATGAATAGAAGGAATGATCGAATTTTGAGAGGGAAGTTGTAAACCTAAAATTGAAAGCGCCCGTTCAAGAGCGGCTTTTAGCCCCAGAAAAGTCAAATCATTGGTACTTACATAGCAATCAGACTTCCCCTTAAAAACACGAATCCCTGCTCCTGTAGAAAGACGTGGTGAAATACTGGTAATCCGATCATCTTCCGCCAGACAGCTAATATAATTGTTACGCTCTAAAAAAAATTCTACAAAATTAGCTCCTGCGGCTCGACCAAGTCCCAACAGGATCGCGAGCGGAGCCTCCCATGTTTCATCAAAGCGATCGCTAACGGGAGAATATTGAAGGTTGGGTAGCTCTTTGGTCTGAAGCAGGTTACTAAGCATGATGGTTCGCTACGATTGAATTACTATTGCAAGTGTAACAAAATCAACCAGCAACTCCGTCAATGTCTAAATATTGCGGTTTGCAAATGATTGCGTACTCATTTGCAAACAAAAAATCATCCTACTCCCTTCCCACCAAAGAAATAGACATACAAAACCAAGAATTAGACGTTGCGGCGCAAAGCGCCGCAACGTCTAATTTTAATAAGGGTTTTGAGTTTTCATTTTGCCGTAGGCAAAATGAAACCCGCAATAAGCTAAGAGTACAACAGAACTTTTGACTACTATCGCAAAGCGCGTTAAGTACTCAGGAGGTTAAAGTAAAATGAGGAATAGGTAATTGAGTCACCTTTAATTTTAGGTAAAAAACTAAGTTTTCCACGGTTTTAGGCTTCTAAGCTAGTTAGAGTTTTAATTTGGATATTTAGCGAGTTTTGGTGCGGGCATAAACCTTGCAAAATATCAACAAATTAAGGCTATGAGTAACTTGTCCCGTAAATTAAATCATAGCAACGTCATAGAAGAGATGGCAAAAATTGGGATTTCGCAAAATCATTTGAGTTTAGTGATGGAAAAAGCAATAGCGAGGATGACCCTTTGTACAGATATTTTGCAAAGCGTTCGTCAATCGGACAATTTGGGAAAAATTTTGCAGGGGATCGCCTCAAAGTTACTAAATTTACTTGATGTAGCACATGTCTCGATTTATCAGTTAGAACACACTTCTTCTAAATCCCATAAATATCAAGTCGGCGGCAAGATCGTCGCTAAGGCGATCGCCTCTGGTTGTGATAAATTTTCCCAGAAACAGATTGAAGATATTTTACAAACAGAATATCAATGGGGACAGGATATAACTCAGCAAATAACCGACTTATACATCGCAGAGCAGACTAGATGTAGGGTTAACCTAACTGAGATATTCCTAGGAAAGCCCTACTTACTCGTCCCCATCTTGTTACCCGAACAACACCAAGATTGCCCACTATGGGGATTTTTGATCATTAATCAATGTACGGGTATTCCATACTCATGGGATGAAGATGATGTGCTGATGCTCCAGCAAATAGCCATGCAGATCGAGATCGCCCTACAGCGACCAATCGTTACGAATAGCTTGAAGCAACAGGTAAGGGAAGCTGAACATGCCTACGAAACTTTGTATCGATGGATGGAACAGTATCGTTATTTGATCGAGCAAATTCCCAATATGTCCTTCATCTTACTGATCGACAATAGTTCAAATGCAGATTTTTCTTATATTAGCCCGCAGCTACAAGCCCTAGTTGGTTTGCCCCACTCAGAATGGGGTATTGGTCATTTCAATACTTGGATCAAGTATATTCATCCTGAAGATCGGGAGTATGTTCGACAAGAAATTTGTCACACCATCGAGACGGGAAAACCTTTTTGCCACGAATATCGCATCGTTAATAATGACGGCAAAATCATCTGGATTCGTAACAATATTCAGATCGGATTTGCTACTGACGGCAAGACTCAGATTTTACGCGGTGCAGCTTTTGATATTAGCGATCTCAAGGATGCAGAAGAGCAATTACGCCAGAGCCAAAATCTACTCAAGTTAACCATTGATAATGCACCCGTAGGAATTGCCACTTTTGACTTACACACAAAATTCCTGAATATCAATCAATCTTTTTGTCAGATATTTGGCTATAGGGCTGAAGAGTTGTTGAATATGACAGAGCAACAAATCACTCATGCCAATTCGATTGAGGCAACCCTAGCAGCCCTTAGACAATTGCAAGAGAATCAAACAACTAGCGTCAAGATTGAAAAACAATACATTCATCGAATGGGCTATGCGATCGATGCGATCAGTCGATTTGGATTGGTGAGAGATGAACAGGGCAAACCAATTCAATTTGTTGCGGAAGTGGAAGATATTACCGAACGCAAGAGAACGGAGGCAAAGCTAGAAGCAGCCAAGTTTGCCGAGGCTGCTAACCAAGCTAAGAGCCAATTTCTAGCGGTGATGAGTCATGAAATTCGTACCCCGATGAATGCGGTCATCGGCATGACCGATATTTTACAAGATACGCCATTGTCTCCTCAGCAAAGGCAGTATGTAAACACAATCCGTCAGGGTGGCGAAGTTTTACTATCGGTAATTAATAATATTCTCGATTTTTCGCGCATTGAGTCGGGCAAATTCGAGCTAGAAGAACAACCTTTCTATCTACAAAAATGTGTCGATGAAGTGTTCGAGCTAATGACATCACGTATGGCGGAAAAATCCTTAGAATTATTTGCGCTGATCGATCCGAATATCCCTCAACAGATTATTGGCGATTACAGTCGTTTACGGCAGATTTTAGTAAATCTAGTCAGTAATGCCATTAAATTCACCGCAAGTGGTGAGATTATCATTACGATCAATTCACAGTTAGTTGATCGAGATTCCCATCGATACGAATTACTTTTTGAGGTAAGTGACACGGGGATTGGGATTTTGCCTGAGGCAATCGGTCGGCTTTTTCAAGCCTTTAGTCAAGCTGATAGTTCCATTAACCGTCAATATGGTGGTACGGGTTTGGGGCTAGCAATTTGCAAGCAGCTTTGTGAATTAATGGGGGGTAAAATCGGCGTTCAAAGTCAAGTGGGCGAAGGGTCAACCTTTAGTTTTTCAATTATGGCGCAGGCGATCGCATTTGATCGTCATTCAGAATTAATGGCGATCGCCCCTGAGATTAAAGGCAAGCGGATTTTGAGCGTCCATCATAGTCCCAGATTCCAAACAGCCATCTCTTTATATACCGACAAATGGGAGATCGATATTAAATTTGCCTATTCAGCGATCGAAGCTTTGCAATTTTTAACCAACGAAAGTTTTGATGCGGTTCTGATCGAGCGGCAATTAGCAGAAGCCGATAGTCCAGAAGGCTTTGGCTTAGAACTAGCCCAAAACATTCAGGCAGTTTTTCCCAATCTCAAATTAGTTCTATTCAGTTCCATTAACAATACAAATTCTATCCCTATTAAATTTGCAGACTACATCATCAAACCACTTTCCGCTTCAAAACTCTATCAAGCTTTTGTAAATATTTTTTCTACTCAGAACTTTAAGCTATCGGGCAATAATTTTAGCGCCCCCATATTAGATGCTAATTTTGCCAAGCGTTATCCTCTCAAAATCCTGATTGCCGAAGATAATCCGATCAATCAAAAAATTCTATGGTTAATGCTAGAAACCCTTGGCTATAATGTGGCTTCGGTTGAGAATGGGCAAAAGGCACTCAATGCGATCGCCAACAATGCCTACGATCTGATCTTTATGGATATCCAAATGCCGATCATGGATGGATTGACCGCGAGTAAAAATATTCGGCTAATGTCAATTCATCAGCCTTGGATTATTGGTTTATCGGCAAATGCATTTGTCGAATCCTACGACTTAGCTTTAGCCTCTGGGATGGATGACTACTTGACGAAACCACTGCAAACTGCCAGTTTAATTGCAGCTTTACAAAGGATTCCCCAACACCTTAATCTCCATACTAGTGAGCAGACCATCGACTTCGATATACTGGATACCTTGTCTGATTCCATTGGCAAACAAAATTTGTCTGAATTGCTATCGACCTACCTAGAACATTCTGCCCAAGCGATCGCTAATATGAAGGAATTCTTTCTTGAGCGAGACTTTGTCATGTTAGAAGCAGAGAATCACTCTCTCAAGGGTGGCAGTGCCACCTTTGGAGCGAAGCAGTTACTATTTCTTTGTCAAAGATTACAATCTATATGTAATGAAATCATTAAGCTCCAAGACTATACCAACAAGGATCTCGCACAGATAGAATCCTTACTTCAAAGTATAGAATCGGAATATCTCCAAGTCTCTCAAGTTTTCCAATCTAAGGTTAATTAGAAAACCAAAAGGTGAGTGGTAGCGCGAAGCGCTACCACTCACCTTTTGGTTTTCTAATCAACTTTACGTTGCTATACAAGGGTTGCAAAGCAACCCTTGTCAAAGATTTCTTGGTTTGGCTTTGAGTGCAAAACTTTGTAATTACGATCAGTTATTTAAGTGGCTAGGCGTAATTAAAGATAAAATCCTAAAACATGTAGCGCTCGCTACGCGAGCGCTACATGGCTACTTAGAGCAAATCATCAAGTTCAGCATAGTCTGGCAAAGTAGTATCGATCGCTATGCCATTTCTTAATACAAGGCGATCGTTTTGGGGACGCGATAGCAGTTCGCTGTAACACCTTGCTTTAAATAGTACGAGATCGGCAGGTTGACCAATGCCCAAACCAACTTCATCTAAGCCCATCAAAGCCGCAGGACGAGAAGTTACCGACTCGATCCAGTTGTCGTAGGGCGTATCTAAATGCGAGATTTTTGTACCCATACTAAAGACTTGCAACAGGTCGTGATCGCCAAAGCCATAGAAAGGATCGCGGCAATTATCACTAGATAGCGCCACGCTGACCCCCGCCGCATCCAATTCTCGCACTAGAGTTACGCCACGCCAGCGCGGAGTCCGCTCGGCAACCCGATCTTGTAGATACAGGTTACACATCGGCAAACTCACAATCCCGACCCGAGCATCTTTAACGAGCGCGATCGTTTCAAGGGCAGTTTCCTGATCCTGCACTGCCAAACTACAGCAGTGACCGCAGACAATTTGCGCAGCGAAGTTATGACGCAGGCTCGCTTCGGCAATGCGGTGTAATGTCCGTGAGGAAGGATCGTTATTCTCATCAGCATGAAAATCAAGATTGAGGTGACGTTCTGTCGCCAAGGTCAGAATCCGATCTAAATAATGATCTAATTCAGGAATCATATGGGCGATACCACCCATAATTCCACCGAGATCGGCGATCGCATCAGCAAACTGTTCACCCTCCTTGGTGTCAAAATAAGAAAGCTGTACCAGCGATACCGCCTGAAGCGTAATTTTCTCCTTCCATTTTTCGCGTAGTTCCCGAAAAACTTGAAAGGTGGTTTGAAACTGGTGGGGAGGACAATCGAGATGGGTGCGAATCGCTTTTGTCCCATGGGCGTAACTGCACTTTAGCCCGAATTCCATACGGCGATAGAGATCGTCATAGCTCCAGTTACCCTGCTCCGTACAGTCTCGATAAATCCCCTTGAGCGCACCTTGAAATGTACCATCTAAGTTAGGATTTCTTTCCCAAGTATGTCCTTTATCAAGATGGGTATGCAAATCGGCAAAGCAGGGAGTAATCATCCCCTGCTTGCCATCAATAATCGGTAAACTTTCTGTGGGAATTTCCGAAATCCGAACGCTAGGTAAAATCCCCGTTATTTTTCCATGCTGAATTTCCAGATGACAAGGAAACAACTGATCGCGTTCTAAGGTAGGGGTGAGCGGCAGATCTAAATTTTGTTCGCGAATCGAGCGATCGATAAAACAGTTAGGAATCCGAGCATTAACTATCCAGTAATGGGCAGGTAGTGAGTTTGCTGTCATAACATTCAAGGTTACAAAACCAATTTAAAGTAATGTCCCTATATTATGTGTTGATAAGTAGCTAAAACCTAGAAGAGAGCACCGCCTGCTACGCAGGCGGCACTCTCTTCTAGGTTTTAGCTGTGGATTTTAATTATGCAGAGTGTAAATTAATTATGATTTTAAATGTGTAATTAGCGCGCGCAGCCCCAGATGATAGCTCTCAGCACCAAAGCCACTAATCTGACCGATCGCGATCGGGGCAATAAAAGAATGATGGCGAAATTCTTCGCGTTTATGGATATTACTGAGATGCACTTCTACAGTGGGGATATTTACTGAAGCGATCGCATCTCTAAGAGCAACACTGGTATGGGTAAGCCCTCCAGGATTGATCAAGATGCCTTGTTGGATCTGAAAAGCAGCATGAATGGCATCGATCAATACACCTTCATGATTGGATTGCAAAAAGGTTAAATCCGCACCTAACTCCATAGCATCTTGAGTTAAGAGATCGTTAATTTGCAATAAAGTCTTACTGCCATAGACTTCTGGCTCCCGCAACCCCAGCATATTGAGATTTGGTCCATGCAAAACTAAAATTTTCATATTTTAGTTGTCAATCTTCCTATTTTAATTATCTTGTTTACTTATCTTGTTTACTTGCTTTGTTGACTTATATTTCTTAATTTATTTCTTAACGTGTTTCTTAACGGCTCTTGCTTAACGGAATTGTTCGATTGCCGAGCTAAAGCGCATAGTCTTGGTAATTGCTTCAAGGTTTTCATGGGGACGGGGGATGACCGTGGCAGAGAGAAATAGAGCCTTATCCTTAGAACTTAAAACTTCAATCTGCTTGGCTGCTTCGACACCAGCTTCTACAGCCCTTTTGACATCTCCAACGGGACCGCGCACAATAATGGTGAGGCGAGCGCCGCTAACTTTTTCGTAGCCGACAAACGTCACTTTAGCGGCTTTAACCATCGTGTCAGCAACGGAAAGTGCGGGGGGATGTCCCAGCACCTCAACCAAACCAACTGCCATTCCCATAAAATCTCCTTGAGCCAGTAAATAAGCTAGTTAACTAATCAAATAGGTGTTCTTCTCAATCACAATCATAAATCTCAATGGTATCGATTGAATGATATGCATAGTTTATTTGCACCATAACTAATACAAATTTCTTTGCCGCAAGCTGAATTAATACCGATTCCAAAAATGGCGTTGCCATTTTTGGAATCTCAAAACCTTATTGGGTTTGTTTTTTACAGCGCTTTGCACTCAAACCCAAACCAGAGAAATTTTTGAAAGCTTTGCAAATCAAAGCTTTCAAAAATTTCTCTGTGGTTCGTTTGATCGATAATTGCTGTAATTCAACGTCAGTTCGGGTTAAGCTGGCAAATTTTTGGGCTTCGAGAAAGGTTTTGCTAAGCAAAACCTTTCTCGAAGCCCGTTTCAAATTATCCCGAACTAACGTTGAATTACAAGCCCCCAAAGAGAATGACGGCGCTAAGCGCCGTCATTCTCTTTGGGGTTGCCAAACCAGCTAAGTAGCTAAGACCTAGAAGAGCGTACCACCCGCTAAGCAAGCGGGGCACTCTTCTAAGTTCTAGAGTGAAAATTTAAGTAAACTGATCGCGAATAGCTTCAACGCGCTTGCGGTTAACGCCAAGATCGGACTCGCCTAGACGAGAAGCCGAACGCACCTCAATGATACCTTGCTCGGCATTGAGGTAAAACTCTACATCATCGACATAGCCCATCAGCGCGCTCGTAAACTCAGCATAGATATAGTTACCCTCAGCCGTAATAATTTTGGTGCGGGGCATACTCAAAATCACTGCCTTGAGATCCTCAAGAGCTTTAGCGGGTTCCCCCTTATAGGTCAAGGGCGCTATTTTATGCTCTAGGTCATCACTTTGGCTAGAGACACAGTTAGGAGAGGTGGGACAAGCAAGTAGTTTGCCGTCATTTACGCCAAGATTGGATGGGCGCTTACCAGAAAAGGAAAAAAGTGCCATAGGTGTTGCGATCGCAGAATTTAGAGAGTTTGTAATTGTGTGTGCAGAAGCCGCTGGTACAAATCCAACATAAGCAAGGGCAACAAAATATAGGCTTGCGGCGATCACGACAATTCTAGACATAAAATAATCCTCGCACAAGGTTAAAGAGCGTACCAAACATTAAAGCTAGCAAAGCTAAAGAAGCGATCGCATTTCCTGCGGCGCGTTTGCTAGCCTCTATATAGTATCCCCAAGCATAGCCAATCCGCCCCACGATCCATACTGATCCTAAAATTGTACCCCAGTTCGGATTTACAAAAATACTGAATAGCCACAGACAAGGCAAGAAGATGATCATTTGCTCTAGGGTGTTTTGGTGAACTCGATAGACGCGCTCAAAGTCTTCATTACCAGTAGTTTGTGGTGGCATAATTTTATATTTAACGCGAGCCACACCGACACCAATACCTAGACCAAAGTAAACAAGCAGAGCAACTAGCGTAACGATTGCAGGAAGTACGAGCGTTTTAATATCCATTGATTAATATCCATTGATTAATATCCATTGATTACTCCCTTCCCACCCAAGAAATAGACATACAAAACCAAGAATTAGCGTTGCGGCGCTTCGCGCCGCAACGTCTAATTTTTCACTAGGAAGGGAGTAATATCCATTATGGTAACGATCTAGAGGTAATCGGCACTGCGTGCCAAGCATCCCATAAAGTAAACAGGCAATTCTAGGGTAATACTAAGTAGCTAGGTGCAAAACCCAAAAACCTGTAGCGCACGCGGCGCGTGCGCTACAGGTTTTGATTCTGGGTTTTAATTATGCCCAGCTACTTAGTTTTAGTTTTTAATTCACAAAAGTGTTGTCACACTTTTGTGAATTGGTATAAGGATTATGATGATTGCTATATGTGGTTTTATGTTATGCCAAAGTTTCAGCTTTATATAGGAATTGTCGCTACGGGACTGCTAATTAGCTGTCAGCCAAATCTGCCCCAATCGCCTACAAGCACAAGCAATCCTAATACCGAAAAAGCAATTAACTATTTACGATCGCAGCTTAATTTGCCATCCAGTATGGCGATCACAGTGGAGTCGCAAAAGTCCCAATCAGTGAATATCAGCGACGTATGTCAAACCGTCGCCCCAACCCAAGATGGCTTAGAAATAACTCTCATTGCCGAGAATATGCGCTACATTCTCCAAACTAATCGAGATGCGAGCAAAATTGAAGTTTGTCGCTCTGAGGATGCTAAACCCGAAACCACAGGTAAATATACGGGTGCAGGCTATATCCTGCGCTATCCTGCCGAATGGAAAGCGATCGATCTGGGTTTAGAACCATCAGGGGCAAGTACTGTCATTTTTACACCCAGTCGGGAGATCGCCATGGGGGAAGGATCTAGAGATAAAACCGAATTAGTTAATAAACTAAAGTTAGACCAGCAGGTCTATACGATTGTGTCTCGGCAAGCACTGAATGGCAAAGCGATCGCCACCGATGGAGAGGAAACAGCAAAAGATCTCGTGACAATTCCCTTTGATGCCAAGGTAAAAGGAGCAAAGTCTGGCTCTAGAAAGGAATTCACGAAGGCGATCTCGAATAGCTCAAATAAGCAACCTACTTCAACCCAATGGAAAGTAAAAGTATTAACCCTAGAAACCGATAAATTTGTATATAGAGTTTGCTACTATCAACCTGAAGCCAAGGACAGCCCCGATAACGCTAAAGTATTCGATCAGTTTGCCAATAGTTTCTCCCTCATTCCCTAAAAAGCCAAAGATGGGCGGCGCAAAGCGCCGCCTATCGGCATCATAAGCTGGGTTTTCCCCATTTTTCGATCGCTAGCTCAATTTGAGCAACCTTAAATGGTTTAGCCACAAAATCATTCATTCCTGATGCCAGACATTTTTCGCGATCGCCTTCCATCGCATTAGCGGTCATGGCAATGATCGGAATAGGTTGACTGAGTTGATTTGCACCTTGGTTGGGCAGCGATATCAGGAGCGGAGATTGCTCCTTTAAACGGATCTGGCGAGTTGTTTCTAACCCGTCCATTTCAGGCATTTGCACATCCATAAAGATCAAATTGTAGAATTTTTGATCGAGGGCTTCGAGAACTTCAATTCCGTTATTAGCAATATCAATGCAGTACCCCATCTTCTCAAAAATGCGGCTTACTAATTTTTGATTGACAGGGTTATCTTCGGCTATCAATATGTTAAGAGGAAGTCTCTCCGCCAACTTGGAAATATTGCTATCTAGGGGCTTGGGCTTAGTAATCTTGGGCTTAGTAATATCGACTGGGCGATCGAGAACTACATCCAGTACATTATCTAAATTGTCTAATATATCCAAGGTGGGAATCATTTTATCTTCAACGGGATGATAGGGGATCGCAAATAAAAAAGTTGAACCTTTACAAACAGAACTCTCAACCCAGATATTCCCACCCATTAACTTGATAAGTTTATGGCAAATTGCCAAGCCTAAACCAGTACCACCAAACTTACGCGTTGCCGATGAATCAACCTGTGAGAATGGCTTAAAGAGTTTTTCTAGTTTGTCGGAGGGAATACCTATTCCCGTATCTTCTACTGCAAAAAGGAGTTGAGCATCTTGATACCTTTGAATCATCACCGAGACTTTCCCAATCGATGTAAATTTAATCGCATTTCCGATCAAGTTAACTAAAATCTGTTGCAAACGAGTTCTATCTCCTTCAACGACTTTAGCAACTTGGGGATCAATGGAGTAGTTCAGTTCTAAGCCTTTTTTTTGAGCTGTGGCTGTAAAAAAGCTGAGAACAATCTCGATACAGTTATCTAATGGGAAAGGAGATATCTCTAAGTCCATCTTGCCAGATTCAATTTTAGAGAAATCGAGAATATCATTAATCAGCATCATGAGAGATGCTCCGTTGGTGTTAATAGTTTCAACATAGTCCCGTTGTTCTCTATCTAATTTGGTATCTAACAATAGATTAGTCATCCCAATAACCGCATTCATCGGCGTACGGATTTCATGACTCATGGTGGCTAAAAACTCAGATTTTATACGGGCAATTTCCGTCGCAGTTTCTTTTTCCTGTTGTAGCTCTAATCTTAAGATATTAGTTTGCAATAAATCTTGGATCGTTAGAAATCCAATTCTCACCACCATATAAACAAATAGAGCTCCGAAGAAAAAAATTACTCCTGTCAAAATCAGAATTAACCATTGGATCCCTAGCGGAAATAGGATTAATACTCCCAAATAACCTAAAAGAAAAAAGACCATCAGCGATCGCAAGATTCGCCAAACTTTCTTATACCTACTATCCTTGAGTAAAATTAAAATTCGTTTTGTTTCTTTAATAGAAAGAAACATCACGATCCCCCCAAGAGTAATTAAAATAATCGTGATAAAGTCACTCATTATCTTGTAAGTATAATCAGAAGATTATTATATAACAACGCAAGGTTTGCTTAGAACATAAACCCCAAAAGATGAGTGGCGGCGCAAAGCGCCGCCACTCATCTTTTGATCATGATGAAGCATTGCGATAGAAACTATCGCAATGCTTCATCATGATCGAAAGATGCTTGAAAGTAAAATTTACAATGAAAGGTTAATTTTAGAGGTTGCGGTAAGTAGTTCGGCATAAATCCAAAAACACCCCCTAAAGTAGATAGGATAACCTACAGGCTAGAGATCAATATGAATTACGATGCGATCGCAATTGGTGCAGGGCTATCGGGCTGTAGTGCTGCCATTCAACTAGCAAAACTTGGTTATCGCGTACTGCTGCTAGAGCAAGGCAATTATCCTATGCATAAACTCTGCGGTGAGTTTTTATCCATTGAGGTAACCGCAGCCTTTGAGAACTTGGGCATATGGGAACGAGTTCTCAAAGTCGGCGCACATCCGATTCATCGGGCTTACTTGACAACTTCAGGCGGCGCATCATTTCGGAGCAGTCTGCCTAGTACTGCCCTCGGATTGAGTCGCTATCAACTGGATTTAATCCTATTTCAGCGGGCGCAAGACTTGAATGTGACTTGTCTTGACAATACCAAAGTTACTAACGTTACGGGTAATTTGGAGGCAGGATTTCAGGTACATACTAACAAAGGGAATTTTTCTGGACGTTTGGTATTGGGAGCCTTTGGTAAGCGCTCTTCCCTCGATCGCATTCTCGATCGCCCATTTAGCCAAAAGCGATCGCCTTGGATTGCCTATAAGGGACATTTCACGGGTGTGGATATTAAGGATGCGATCGAACTGCATAGCTTTCCCAATGGATATTGTGGATTGTCTCAAATTGAAACTGGGGAAATTAATGTCTGTTGGATCGCCCATGAGCGGGTGATGAAAGAACCAACACACCAAGACTTAGGAATTCCCACTTCCTTAGCCCAAAACCCTGTTTTAGCTGATCGCTTCCGTCAAATGGAGCGAGTTTCGCCCTCGCTACAGGGATTGAGCCAAATTAGTTTTGCGATTAAAGAGAACTTTTATCGCGATATCTGTATGATTGGCGATACGGCGGGAATGATTACCCCTCTCTGTGGCGATGGTATGGCAATGGCTCTAAGGTCAGCCGAGATTGCTGTTCCCTTAGTCGCAAGGTTTTTAGAGCATCAACTCACGGCGATCGCCTTTAAACATTCCTATGAAAAAGCATGGGAAAAGGAATTCCAAACTCGCTTGCAACTGGGACGTATCATGCACCATTGTTTTGTGCGACCATCCCTCGCCCATACGGGAGTGAATCTCTGTCAAATGCTGCCCAATCTTGGAAATTGGCTGATTGGGGCGACGCGCGGCAAGCCACAGCCAATCTAGCTATCTCTTATACCAAGTTAAGAAATCTTACTTTTCCCGTTATCTTTTTATTCCAGCGTAACCGTCAATATTCCTACCGCCACAAGCCTTATTCTAGCGTTGCGTATTGTCATTAAGTGAAACTTATTGCAAATAGGCTGGATTCTGAAAACCTTG
>NZ_ALWB01000014.1 GCF_000332215.1 Pseudanabaena biceps PCC 7429 | reverse complement strand
CGGCGCACGCTGCGCGTGCGCCGCAGGCTTTAGATCTGGATTTTAATTATGCTGAGGCGCTTAAATAATCTATAAATAAAATTAACGATGCAATTACATACCGTTAATGCTGCGTTAATTTAGATCTAGCAGGTATTTACAAATTGTCAGGAACAGCTATGCGAAAAAAAACTGAGCCGTGGTTGCATCGGTGGTCGCGCCCTGCGATCGTCGCTTTGTCGCTATTTGGCTTTTCTCTTACAACTTATCTGACAGTAACTCACTTTTTGGGTCAAAAAGTAGCCCTCTGTTCCGTGGAGGGTAGTGGGTGCGATCTGGTACTCAGTAGCGAATATGCCAAAATTTTTGGCGTTCCCTTAACAATTTTTGGTGCATTGGGCTATCTGATGCTAGGACTACTAGCAGGGTTGCCACTCCTATTAAAACGCGACGATCCCAAGGCACAGGTTCAAATCAAGGAAACCGCAAATTTCTTGATGTTTATGGTATCTTCCTCGACCTTCGTTTTTAGTGGCTATCTGATGTATTTACTTGCCTCAGGTAGTATTGGCGGTCAGCCTCAAGTTTGTCTCTATTGCATCTCTTCAGCCGTCACGATGATGACGATCTGGTTGCTGACAATATTTGGTAATACTTGGAAAGATGTCGGTCAGTTATTTTTTACAGGTGCGATTGTCGCAATTGTGACTTTGACGGGGACTCTGGGTGTTTATGCCAGTCAGGGTAAGATTGCTGCTCAAAGTAACTCCTTTGCAGGAAGATTGGCGCAACATTTGACCGCAACTAATGCCAAGATGTACGGCGCATATTGGTGTCCCCACTGTAAAGATCAGAAGGAAAAATTTGGCGATGCGAAAAAATTAATCCCCTATGTGGAATGCGCCCCAAATCCTCCTAATGGAGCAAAATCTGAAGCTGAGTTATGCAAGCAGAAAGGGATTGAGGGCTATCCCACTTGGGAAATTCAGGGCAAGATGCTCTCTGGCGAACGTACGTTAGAAGAGCTAGCCAATGCCTCAGGCTATACAGGCGATCGCAATTAAAAAACAAACCATCCCATAAAAAATAGAGTGCTTTGCACTCTATTTTTTTATAAACCCCAATATTTTGCCCTTTCCTTGAGCCAGCCATTTTTATGCCACTTATCCACAATGCCAAATACCCGATCGCGCAAGTCTAAATGCTGCAATCCGCGCGGCATGGCGATCGCTAAACTATGAACGGCAATGGGTTGCCCGATGATTTCCAAATCAGGATGCTCTTGAAGCCATCGGGTGAGGCTAGTGCGATCGCCCACAAAGGCTTTGATTTTATCCGCTTGCAAAGCTGCTAAACCATCGGCATAGGAACTTGTGCCAATAATCGCCGCTTTCGGAAATTGCGATTGGATCGCGGCGATCGCATCGGAATTTTGGATAACGCCTATGGCTAAAGGCTGGTAGAGTTCTTGAGAATTAGTACCGCGTTTAGCAATCACGATCGTGCTGTCTATGTAGTAGGGCAGCGAGAAATCAACCAAACGCGAACGATTAGTAGTTACTGTAATTTGGGCGATCGCGAGATCGACTTGATTGTTTTGCAATGCTGTTAGGCGATCGCGATTACTTAAGGGCAATAATTCAACCTGAAAATTTAGTTCTTTTGCCAACTCCCGCGCAATCTCGATTTCTAATCCCACGAGGTTACCACTGCGATCGCGAAATCCCAAGGGTGGCAAGTTATCTTTGACCCCAACGATCAATTTGCCCCGTTTTTGGATTTTATCAAGCGTATTTATTTCTGGAGTGATGGCTGAGTTGGTTTCGGCGGCGATCGCCAAGTGATGCACCTGAAGCGCCTTGAAGTAATTTCCTCCGTCAATTAAGGCGATCGCAGCGATCGTGGTTAAAAACAAAGTGTTACCCTGTAACTTTCTCACCTACAATCCTCCCGACAAATTCCACACAAAAAAGTCAAGCTTCCATTGTAGGAAACTTGACTAAGATAACTTATTTAACGTCAGTTCGGGTTAAGCTGGCAAATTTTAAAATCCCAAAAGTAAAAGCCTTGCTACGCAAGGCTTTTACTTTTGGGATTTGAGAAAGAGTTTGCGTAGCAAACCCTTTCTCAAATCCCATTTCAAATTATCCCGAACTCACGTTATTTTTGGGGAGAGGTCTGTGGTGCTATCTGAGGTGTAGCAGGTTGCTTTGTATTTTTGAGGATATACTCAAAGGAAGAACGGGATGGCACAAACTGGAAACGTTCTACTTCTGGATTGGGCTTATCATCCTTAGATACCATCGAATCCAGTACTTGGAAGAGCGATGCAACTTGGATCTTAGTTGTCTTGGCTACATCAGGCTGCTCCTTACCCGCACGATCTAGCAAGTTTTGGAGATCGGTTTTATCGAGGAAGAAGGGGACGACTTGCTCCTTTTTGCCATTTTGATCGATGCTCATAGTTAACAAGCCTTGACTATTAGCTTGACCGCCGATCGCAAAGAAAACAGGCACATTGGGAATCTTGTCAGCTGCTACCCCCTGAGCGGTTAAGATTGTCCGCGCCGATTCAACACTTGCCTTAGTGGGAATAAACTGAAAAACAATTTTTTTGTCTTTATTTTGGCGAATTACCGTGTACGCGTCATTCATTGACCTTATGACAATTTGCGCTTTTTTGCCAACTTCAGGATTAGATTTTTGTACCTGTGCTAGCATCATTTGTGCTTCATCGGGTCCGAGGAAGAAAAACAAAAGCTGACTGTCATCAGGCTTCGTGTTTGGCTGTTGGGGGATTGCACCTAATAGGGGCGAACCCTTATCATCGGTGATTGTAAAAACAGGAATACTACCCAATCTCTCCAAAACTTGGGCTTCGGTCAAGGCTTCAGCTTTCAGAGTAAATATGGGACTAACAGCGATCGCCCCTGCGACACCTGCGGTGGCTGCTAGATTAACCAACGACTTAAATAAGGACATATTTCTCCTAGCTACAATACTATTTATTATGAGGGTTATTTGGGATTGGATACGCAGAAATAACTACGTAAACTTAAACTTGCAAACTTAAACTTGCAAACTTAAACTTGCAAACTTAACTTAAAAGTCAAAGGTAATCATTGTCCGAAAGTAATTTCTGGCAAATTTAACAATAATTCACTAAAAAAGACAACCTTTTTACACCAGTTTTTATACTAGCTTGTGGGTAAATTGTTAGCCTTTAAGACTCGAATACCATAAGTATAGTTCCTTCTGAAATAGTTCATGCTAAATAGTTATGCCTAGCAATGTGATGCCACAAGATGAAAATTTTCTCAGCTTTGATGAAATCTTTGAGGAACTAAATTATCGCCAAGCACAGAGAACATTGCGCGATATTGTGGCAAATCTAGATTTGTCAGAACGCGAACGGCGTGGATTAGAGGAACCCTTAGAAGAACTCCAGCAAATGCTCGACAAGCTAGAGCGTCAGGTTTTACAAATCGCAGTATTTGGCATGGTAGGCAGGGGTAAGTCATCGGTTCTCAATGCCCTCATGGGTGGGCAATTTTTTGAGACTGGTCCCCTGCATGGGGTCACGACCAGTAGGCAAGCAGCCGAATGGCAAATATCGCGGGAGACCATGGAAACTAATGGCGATCGCACGATCCTGAGGGCATCCTTTCAGGGGCGAGGCGAAGCCCGCATTGAATTAATCGATACCCCAGGCATTGACGAGGTTGATGGGGAAGGTCGTGCCGAACTAGCCAAGCGGATCGCCCAGCAAGCGGATTTAATTTTATTTATCGTGGCTGGCGATATGACTAAGGTGGAATATGACGCACTCTCGGAATTAAGAGGGGCTAGTAAGCCAATCCTATTGGTGTTTAACAAAATCGATCAGTATCCCCCCGAAGATCGTCTAGCCATTTATGCCAAAATTCGCGATGAGCGGGTGCGCGAACTATTGACTCAAGATGAAATCGTGATGGCGGCTGCCTCACCCTTGATCGCCAAGGCAGTCCGTCAACCCGATGGCTCCTTTGAAGCGGAGCTGGTTGTTGGTAAACCGCAAATTGAGGAGCTCAAATTAAAAATTCTAGAGGTGTTGGATCGCGAGGGAAAATCCCTGATTGCTCTCAATACGATGATGTTTGCCGATATGGTGCAGGAGCGGGTAGTCCAGCGCAAAATGTTTGTTCGCGATCGCCAAGCCAATCGGATCGTTTGGAATTGTGTGATCACGCAAGCTGTGGCGATCGCTGTTAATCCCTTTACGGTAATTGACGTAATTAGCACTGCCATTATTGATGTGTCGATGATCGTTGCCCTGTCAAAACTCTATGGCATAAATATGAGCAATCGGGGCGCGATCGCGTTAATGCAAAAAATCGCCCTAGGGATGGGGGGAATCAGTGCCAGTGAATTTCTCGCCAATTTTGGCTTGAGTTCCCTCAAAGGACTACTGGGCATTGCTGCACCTGCAACGGGTGGCTTGACTCTAGGTGGTTATCTATCCGTAGCGATCGCCCAAGCTGGGGTCGCTGGCTTCTCAACCTATGCCCTCGGACTGGTCACTAAGGAATATCTCGCCAATGGTGCATCATGGGGGGCTGATGGTCCTAAAGCCGTCGTTAAACGTATTCTCGATACGATCGATGAAGATTCGATCCTAGCTAGAATTAAGGATGAACTTCGCGCCAAAATCGATCTGCGTCGCCTCAGGAAAACATAATGAGTTATTTTAATGAGTTATTTCAATGAGTTATTTTAGTTCGCGATCGTCATCTTCTCCCTGTCCCGTCTGTCTGCGAGGCGCGATCGCACCTATGCCTATGATGGAATCCCTAGCTTGTAACTTTTGCAGTCATATTTTTTTGCTGGAGCAAAGCGAGGATCGACGGCAACAGTTTTTGCGAATGGCAGATACGATCTCTACCCTGCGCTGGGCTTGGACGGGCAAACGTTGGGAAAATGCTAACGCCGTTCAGGTCTATACGAGTCGCTGGCTTAGTATTTTTGGGATTTTGTTAGTGATTATTCCCACGGCAATTACCTCCTGCGCCGCCTATTATTTTGCCCCAGAACCCAATGTTCCCTTAGCATGGTTTCCTAAGTTTTGGGCGATCGCCACTTTTTGCGGTCATTTTTTGGTGTTAATGTCAATCGTCCGCGACTATACTGCTTTTCCCATCCGAGCTTATTGGCGATCGCTTTTTAGGTCTTCATCGTAATGAGTAGCTTAAAACCAGAGAGCATACCGCCCGCTGCGCGGGCGGTATGCTCTCTGGTTTTGGTTTTTAATTATGCCGAACTACTTACCAATTCACTGAAGTGCGCCAACACTTCAGCGAATTAAAAAAAAGACCCATTAAGGTTTTGAGATTCCCAAAATGGCAACGCCATTTTGGGAATTGGTATTAAATCTATCCAGATAGAGGTTTTGTTACGATTCAAAATCTTAGGAATGGTAACCTTAAGCACTACACAGATTCGCTCCCAATCTACTTTCGCAATTCGATCGCTCCGAAGCACTCAAATCTTCCATCTTTACATCCCGACGTAATACGATGCCGTTATGCGCTGAGATCGATTTCGGCAGCTCGTTATAATTAATCTTTTGCATGGTTTTCATGTCGTAGGTAGTATAGGTCGTCAACTCAGGCGATGAGAAGTTGATATCCATAATTGTCATTGTTTTGCGTGGCGGCATATTACTACCAATATAAGGACGGGGACCAGATCCGAGAAGCCCCGTATGCAGTAATTGCAGCTTGCCTTTATGGGCAGGATAGTAGCCGTGGTCATGCCCGCTAATATAGGTATGGACATTATTGCGCTCTAGCATGGCACGTAACTGTTCGGTATTTGCCATCACTTCCCCAGGCTCGTCCCGACCGACCGTGACCGCATAGAGAGGTAAATGCCCCAATAAAATTTTGATCTTCGCCGCCTTTGCCGCAGGGCTTTGCAACGACTTTTCTACCCATTCCAATTTATCTTTGGGAATCAAATCGGATGAACCATCCCAAGTCAAAAAGAAAACATCCTTGTATTTAAAAGTGTAATAAAAAGGGAACTCAAAGCGATCAACAAATTCAACCCCAGGATCGTGAGCGGGAGCATTCCAATACTTCGAGGCAACATCGCGATCGCGCGCAAATAAAAATTTTCCAGAAATGCCTCTCGCGCTGGAGGCATCGTGATTTCCCACCGTGAATCCA
Source organism: Pseudanabaena biceps PCC 7429 (assembly GCF_000332215.1). Taxonomy (GTDB): domain Bacteria; phylum Cyanobacteriota; class Cyanobacteriia; order Pseudanabaenales; family Pseudanabaenaceae; genus Pseudanabaena; species Pseudanabaena biceps. The sequence goes on along the minus strand of NZ_ALWB01000014.1, from coordinate 37,253 downwards.
TAGGGCAATTTCGCTTTCCGCAAAGGAGCTGCAATGCGATCGTCAAAGGCAGCCCACATTGCTTTGATCTGATCTTCAGTCAGCGATGGATATTGTCCTGCCACCATATCGCCACTGCAAACTACCATATCTGGTTGCCAAAATGGCAGCAAGGAAAGTCCTTTATCTACCTCTGGTTCGTAATCGGTCGAGCCATAGGAACTATTTAAATCGCTAATTACCGCCAGTCGAATGTCGCCTCGGGGTGGATCGTATAGACCATTTGGAACGCTATCGACGATCGCTTTCGTTGCTGGTGGCAATTCTGTTTTTTTAGGTTTATCTTGAGGTTGATCTTGAGATTTTGAGACAACGGCAACTTTATTTGCTTCGGCACTAGAGGGAACATTAGAACCATTATTCAGAGCATTCGGTTCAGCTTGACAAGCATGGAGAATCAACGCCGTTGCCAGTCCAGTGATGATACCCAGAAAAATTCGTAACGACATTTGCCAAGAAAACATAATTAAAGTGAAAGTTCGGCACGAACTACATAATGATTCAAGTTAAATTAAGCATATAATCAATTGCCTTGCAACCGTTAAGAAACTGTGCATAATAAAAAAACAGAACCAAAGCCCGTAGCGGAAGCTACGGGCTTGAAAGTTTTATTTAAGGCTTTATAGCAAGGTTTTAAGTAAGTGGGCATAATTAAATATAAAACCCTAAAACCTGCGGTGCACGCCGCAGGTTTTAGCTGATGAGTGGCGGTGCAAAGTGCCGCCACTCATCTTTGGGGTATTGATCGGGGCATTGTTAGCGTAAAGCTCGTAAAGCCTTGAGTACTGGTTTCAAGTTGTAAATTGCCATTGTGCGCGCGCGCAATTTCTCTAGACAGGCTAAGTCCTAGCCCAAAGCCTTCTAACCCACGGTTACGGGCAGGATCGGCTCGATGGAATCGATCAAATAGCCGATCGCGATCGCTCAAGGGTATATCGTGCGAGCTATTACTGATGGTTACTAACAGAGAGTTATTTTTAACCTTGGTCTCAATCCGAATCCAGCCACCTGTCAGATTGTATTTAATGGCATTGTTCATCAAGTTTTGCAAAACCTGTGTTAGTAATTCGCGATCGCCCCAAATTTTTAAATCGGGAAGAATATCTAGTTTTAGTGATAGTTCGGGCGCTAAAATCTCGATATCTTCGGTAATTTCATAGAGAATTTGCGAAAAGTTTAACTCGGTTTTCTGTATGCTCATTTTGCCTGCATCGGCAAGGGATAACAATAGTAATTTGCGGGTAATCGAACTGAGACGACAAACCTCATCTAATAGATTACTGAGAGTTTGCTGCATAGTCGAACCTGTTTCCGTATTCTGTAAAGCAAGTTCTAGTTCGCCTTGCAAAATTGCTAAAGGAGTTTTCAGTTCATGGGCGGCATCGGCACTAAACCTTGAAGCTTGTAAGAAGCTTCGCTCTAGGCGTTCCATCATTTGATTGAATACTTGCGCTAGTTCCACAAACTCTATATCCAGATCTGTAACCGATGTCCGCTGACTTAGCCCCTTAGCATTTACCCGACGAATAGTTTCGGTAAGATGTTTGACGGGCTTTAATGCGCCACCCGATAAAAACCATGCGCCTACCATCATTAATAACAGTGTCAAGGGAATGGCAATCAGAAACACCTTTTGAATCGTGCTCATCTCGCGATCGATTATTCCCAAATTAACTGCGATCGCAATTTTTATATAGGGAGTAGAAGCAGTTCCCAATCGCCATATTCCCGTGGGGGTTTTGCTTGTAATCAGGCTGGAGATAACCTGAGGCGATTTGAATGCCTCCTCCAATGGACGAGGAGCGGGACGATCAGGGAGACGAGCCGCAAATCGATTCTCAGTTGTTCCAGTGGTTGATTCTCGATTTTGGAGGAGGCGAGGTGGAGGGCGATCGGGTGGCGGAGTCGGCAACGTTGGGTTTAAAGATGGCAGTGGTAAATTGGGTAAATTAGATAGTTTTGGTTCTGTTAAATTTACAAATAAGGGGGCAGGATTGAGAGCCGTTTGCCAATTATTCGATTGATAGATCGTTTTGCCATCGCGATCTTGCACCAATAAGGCGATCGCATTTTGCATCCGATCTTCAAAAAAAGCCGATCGGTGCTGCTCGTAAATTTGCCAGTGGTTTAACGGACGGGGGACAGAAGATTCTCTTAATAATTGATCTTTGATCTCATTGTCAATGGTGTTGAGTTTGGATTGATAGAATAGTAAATAAGTAACACCACTAAAACCCGCGATCGCAGTTCCCGCAAGTAAGGCGGATAGCAGCGCAATGCGAAAACGGAAAGATCTTAGTTTCATTAGAAGTTCATTATGAGCGTTCTTGCTGCGTAGTAATCTCTCATTTTTTCATGGTTTTTTCGTGATTTTTTCATGGGTTTTGAGGTTTGCGAAAGCGATAACCCACACCGCGCACACTTTCTAGACATTCTTCACCGCCGACCTTTTCGATTTTTTTGCGGATGCGTTGAATACAAACATCAATTAGATTGGTATTCGGATTGAAGTCATAGCCCCAAACATGCTCGAGAATCTGGGTACGGGTAAAGACCCGTCCTGGCGATCGCATTAAGTATTCCAACAAATTAAATTCACGGGAAGTAAGTTCGATCGCTACTTGTTTGCAGGTAACTTCGCGGGTAAGGCGATCGAGTTTGAGGGGATAAACAACGAGGATGTTTTGGCGATCGCCTGAGCCCCGACGGACAACAGCATGAATCCGCGCAACTAATTCTTCAACAAAAAATGGTTTGGCAATATAATCATCTGCTCCGAGATTTAAGCCCGATAGGCGATCATCAAGTTCATTGCGGGCTGTCAATAAAATTATCGGCGTAGTATTTCCTTCCTTGCGTAACCCCTTCAGAATTGCTAAGCCATCTTTTCCAGGAACCATAATATCCAGTACGATCGCGTCAAATTCAAACTCTAGGGCATGGGTATATCCGTCATTTCCATTATTACAATAGTCCACCACAAAGCCTTGTTCTTTTAAGCCAATACATACAAAATTAGCAATTTTTTCTTCATCTTCAATATATAGAACGTTCATAAGCAGACCTCTCTATCCTAACTGGATGGAACATTACCCTAATAAGTAGCTAGGCATAAGTAAACTTAAAACCTAGAAGAGCATACCGCCCGCTGCGCGGGCGGTATGCTCTCTGGTTTCGGTTTCTCATTATGCCGAACTACTTACAAATATTTTTGGTACAGAATTTATAGCTATAGTCAGTAATATTAGGGCAAAAATCAACCCCAATAGAGAGTTGCGGCGCTTCGCGCCACAACTCTCTATTGGGGTTGATGTCCTGACTTAAGTGACTACAGCTATAACAGCAAGCACCACATTAAAAAAAAACGAAATAAACCATCAGTCTTTAGTTTAGATTACACACCGCAATTTGGTGAATAATATGCAGTAATTTAAATATGTGCGTTTACTAAAAGAGATATGACCCCGACCATACCCACCGAGCAGATCGATCGCATTGTGTGGAACCAACACCACGACCCTTTTACAGTCCTCGGGCCACATCAAATTGAGCAAGATGGTAAGTCGGTATGGGTGGTTAGAGCATATCTACCCGATGCAGAGGCAGTATATGTAGTTACACCCGACCAACATAAAGAATATCCGATGCATTCCGTGCATCACCCTCACTTTTTTGAATGCATTATCAGTGATGCCCCCCACCTATTTAGCTATCAATTTAAAGTCAAATCTGGTGACAGCGATCGCCTAATTCGCGATCCCTATTATTTCAAATCACCATTACTGACAGAGTTTGATGCCTACCTATTTGGTGAAGGAACGCACTATCAGATTTATGAAAAAATGGGTGCGCACCTTACCACCATCGATAATGTCAGTGGGGTATATTTCGCAGTCTGGGCTCCTAATGCCCGCAACGTCTCTATCATTGGTGATTTCAATAGCTGGGACGGACGCAAGCACCAAATGCGTAAAGGTAATACGGGTATTTGGGATCTATTTATTCCCGATTTAACCGTTGGTACAGTATATAAATACGAAATCAAGAGCCCCGAAGGACATATTTACGAAAAATCCGATCCCTACGGCTACTTCCAAGAAATCCGCCCTAAAACCGCTTCGATCGTCACCGATCTCAATACCTACCAGTGGAATGATCGCGCTTGGCTAGAAAAGCGCCGCACTGAAGATCCCCTCAAAAAGCCTATCTCTGTCTATGAAATGCATCTCGGCTCTTGGATGCATGCCTCATCGGCAAATCCTCCCGACAGTGGCTATCCTGCCGTATCCGCAGCCGACCTTAAGCCTGGAGCAAGATTTCTCACCTATCGCGAACTTGCCGAAGATCTCATCCCCTATGTCAAAGAAATGGGCTATACCCATATTGAGATGATGCCCATTGCCGAGCATCCCTTTGATGGCTCTTGGGGCTATCAAGTCACTGGTTACTATGCCGCTACATCGCGCTATGGTACACCACAAGATTTGATGTACTTCATCGATAAATGTCACCAGAATGACATTGGCATCATTGTCGATTGGGTTCCCGCTCACTTCCCTAAGGATGGACATGGTTTATCCTTCTTTGATGGAACTTTTCTGTACGAGCCTGCGGATGTCAGAATCGGCGAGCATAAAGAATGGGGAACCAAGATTTTTAACTACAAACGCAGTGAAGTTAAAAATTTCTTGATTGCCAATGTCCTCTTTTGGTTTGACAAGTATCACATTGATGGTATTCGTGTTGATGCGGTTGCCTCAATGATCTATCGCGATTACAACCGCGAAGCGGGAACTTGGTTGCCCAATGAGTACGGCGGTCGAGAGAGTTTGGAGGCGATTGAGCTATTTCGTCACCTGCACAGCATTTTGTTTACCTATTATCCTGGAGCGCTTTCCATTGCCGAAGAATCTACCTCCTGGCCGATGGTGACATGGCCGGCCTATTCAGGTGGTTTAGGCTTTAACCTGAAATGGAATATGGGGTGGATGCATGACATGCTGGACTATTTCAAGCTCGATCCCTATTTTCGCGGACATAATAACAACTACCTAACCTTTAGCATTTGGTATGCTTTTAGCGAAAACTTCATGCTAGCGCTCTCCCACGATGAAGTGGTTCATGGCAAGAGTCCAATGATTGGCAAGATGCCTGGGGATGAATGGCAAAAATTTGCCAACCTGCGCTGTCTGTATGGCTATATGTTTACCCATCCTGGCAAGAAAACCATGTTCATGGGGATGGAATTTGGTCAATGGGCGGAATGGAATGTTTGGGGCGATCTCGAATGGCATTTATTGCAGTATCCCAGTCACAAGACGCTGCAAAAATATGTCAGCGATCTCAATAAACTATTGCGATCGCTCCCCGAACTTTACACTCAAGATTTCACCCAAGAAGGCTTTGAATGGATTGAGTGCAATGATACGCGCAATTCGGTCATCTCTTTCTTACGGAAAGGCGAAGATGGCGAGTTTGTATTAGTAGTCTGCAACTTTACCCCTGTTCCCCATCATAACTATCGGGTTGGTGTTCCTGAAAAGGGGTTCTATAAAGAGATCCTCAATAGCGATGCCCCAATCTATGGCGGTAGTGGGATCGGTAATATGGGAGGTAAGTATACCGATGACTACGGCACTCATGGGAAACCTTACTCCATCGATGTGACTGCGCCACCCTTGGGCATAGTTATCCTAAAGTATCGAGGCGAAGTCTAAACTAATATGAGTAGCGGCGCTAAGCGCCGCTACTCATATTGGGGATTTTATGTCCTAAGCAAACGTGAGTTCGGAATAATTTGAAACGGGCTTTGAGAGGGGGGGGCTAAGCACCCCCCTCTCAAAGCCCAAAACTAAAAGCCTTGCTTAGCAAGGCTTTTAATTTTGGGCTTTTAAAATTTGCCAGCTTACCTCGAACTGACGTGGTATTAGGACGCATTTGCGATCGCACGATCGCGGGAGACAAATGCATTGGGACTCTTCATCATGGGGGGCTGATGTCTCCAAGTGCGTGAACTGAGAAATGTCGGCAATTCAATTTTACTAGTTGGAACTATATCTATGGTATGAGATTTGGCATGAGATTTTGGCGATGATTCAAAGGATTCTATGGAATCTTGAGCGTAGTCTTCCATTTCACGCAAAACCTGTAAAGCTAGATGGAGATGGGCTTCCAGATATTTAATGCGATTCTGTAATGCGAAAATGGTTGCTTCTTGGCTATCCATAGTTATGACCTCCATCAGTTACCTAGTACTGATTTTTTAATCCAAATCTATAAAACAGAGTCTAATCCCTATACTTGAGAACATCATCCTACCAAAGAATGATAAGCAAGCATACTCTCTTCCCAGTGAAGAATTAGATGTTGCGGCGCTTCGCGCCGCAACATCTAATTCTTCACTGGGAAGAGATAGCAGTAAGGCGCTTTGCGCCTTACTGCTATCTCTTGTTTTTAGACATCTATTTCTTTAGGAAGAAAAGAAAGGATTTACATCATGAGGATGGGCGGCGCTTCGCGCCACCCATCCTTACCTATTTAGCACTATAGTTAACAAGTCTATAAATGGCTTAAAAAATCCAATAACTCACCTAATATCCAATCCATCTCTTCTTTTTCTATTAAAATCGAATCAAAACGATGTTTGCTAGCACCTCGCCAGATCGCATATTGAGTACTTTTTTGCCCGTTTCCCGATTCAATTTCCTCAATCCCAATACGGGTAATCTCCGAGTTATAGCCCCGTTCGCGTCCAATCCGAATACCAAATAGATACCATGAGATCCTGAAAGTTTGGCGATCCATTTCAATTAAGAAATTACCAATTAACGCATAGACAAACAAAAAAGCACACATCAGTGACATCAATCCAACCATCACCGCAACGAATCCTAAGGCAATCTGAGATAGTAAGCCAAAGGTATGGAGGTAGGGGAGAATGAATTTATCTAAACCCCAGTAGATACCAAGGGCAAAAGCTCCGAAAACCCATGTCAGAGGACGGTAGCCGAGGCTAGGGATTTTAAACGTCAGGCGATCGCTAGTTCTTTCAAATTGAATGCGCGTATCTAAAGGCTTTAATTTGCGCGCCTTAGCAATTTCACCTGATGATTTTAGAGTAGCAATATAATTATTAGCATTAGCCAGAGAATAAGTAGAATTACGCTTCCCTTCCAATATTTCTAGAGCAATTCTTGCGGAAGGGAAACGATCCTCAGTAGTAGGTTCGATCGCTTGCTCTAACCACTTTGCAAATTCTGGGGAAATTTCGGTACAGGATCGCACATCAATTTTCATGCGATTTTGTGGTAATTCTGAAGGAGATCGATGGGTGAGCAGAAACATTAAGGTTGCCCCTAACCCATACAGGTCAGAAGCGCAACTTGCTTGTCCCTGAAATTGTTCGGGAGCCATATAACCATAAGTCCCGACAAAAGTACTCCCCCCAGCGATCGTATTACGATAAATATCCTGAACCGCACCAAAATCCACAAGAGCGATCGCCCCCGTAGGTCGTTGGATCAAATTGTGAGGCTTGATATCTCGATGGACAACAGGGGGGGATAGTTCGTGCAGGTAGCACAACAGGTTTAAGATTTGTATCGCAATCTCCTTTACTTCTCCTTCTGTCATCCGCGTCCCATTCTGAACGATCTCATTTAGAGATTTGCCTTCAATCAGTTCTTGAACCAAATAAAAGCGGCGATCGCTCTCTAGATCGGTATAAAAATAGTCGATATATTTCGGAATTTGCGGGTGATTTAGGCTAGCCAATACCTTAGCTTCGCGTTCAAATAATTCGATCACTTTCCATTGGCTTGCCTGCCGCAGAGATAGCACTTTGATCGCCACGGCGCGATCGCGAAGGCGATCTGTTGCCGCGTAGGTGATTGCCATACCGCCACGCCCTAGAACTGAAACGATGGTATAGCGATCGCTGACAATATCACCTATTTGATGCAGTTCTTCTATCATCTTTGTTTACTAAATATACAAATTAATCAATGTTACGCGCTCCATTTTGGGAGATGCTTTTTTCCACAAACCATTTAAGTGGCTGGGCATAATTAAAACCTATAATCAAAAGCTGTAGCGCACGCACAGCATGCGCTACAGCTTTTGGGTTTTATATGTAATTGCGCCTAGCTACTTAGGATTGCTATATAATAGCCCTAAGCAGCCAAGCATAAGTAAACTTAAAATCTAGAAGAGCGCGTCGTCTGCGTAGGGGCTTTCTTACTTTAATTTTTAACTATGCCGAACTATTTATTATGTTTAACTGATTTAAATTAAACCCATGAACAGAGTCATAGCTAGTTCTGAATGGAAAGTGTTAATAATCGCAGACAGCTATGCATCTCTTGCCCCCATCGGCTTTTCAGAGTCAGCCAATCCCCTCATCATCGAATATCGAAGCGATCGCTATCATTTCCATAACTTCCACTCCGATCCATCTCTATTAGTAACTTTAGAGCCTGATTTGCAATCCCCCCCTAACTGCGTATTTTTAGAATGGGAAGAATCGCATCCAGACAAAGAATTTTTTTTGCGCCAACTGAATTCTATCCAAGTGCCTGTAGTTCTCTTGGTGAACGCCGACGATGAAGGATGCATGGTTCGTATCGCCCAAGACTATCAAGATTATCTGGTCAAAGAGACTTTAACGAAGGAATTAATTTTTGCAGCCCTGCGGAATGCGATCGCCCAATCCCATTTAAAAAAAGAAATTGCCAAAAAAGAAATTACCAAAAAAGAAATTACCAAAAAAGAAATTGCCAAAAAAGAAATTGCCAAAAAAGAAATTGCTGCTACAAGGCAATGGCAGAAATCACCAATGTCTAAAAATCCTCACGCACCATTGCCTTCTGAAGAAATAATAGACGATCGAGAATATTTCTATACCATTGCCGAGCGCGCTCATGTTATGCTGCGGGAATCTGGAACAGACAAGTCCTACTACTATTTCAATCAAGCTTGGCTAGACTACACGGGAAGATCTTTAGAGCAAGAAATCGGTGATGGTTGGCTTGAAGGCATTCATCCCGACGATCGCGAGATGAGTCTAGATATTTACTTTAAAGCCTTTGATGCGAGAAAATCCTTTGAAATGGAATATCGCCTCAAGCGCCACGACCAAATCTACGGTTGGATTATAGATCGTGGAGTCCCAATATTTAATAAAGATAATCTTTTTCTAGGGTACATTGGTTTCTGTTGTGATATTACTGCTCACAAGCAAACTGAGATCGAACTACAAAATAATCTCAAATTTATTCAAAAGATTGCTGATGCTTCACCCAATATCCTGTACCTATACGATTTACAGGAAAAACGCAATATTTATTCTAATCGAGAAATTGCCAAGATCTTGGGCTATTCAACCGAACAGATCCAAGCGATGAAAGATAACTTACATCGGAACCTGATTCACCCTGAAGACCTTGCTATCATGGAATCTCACATCCATCGATTAAGTCAGGCTCGTGATGAAGAAATCTTAGAAGTTGAATATCGAGCGATCAATGCAAATGGTGAGATTAAATGGCTCCGTAGCTATGACACGATTTTTAATCGCGATGATTGTGGAAGAGTGCAACAGATTATTGGTAACGCTCAAGATGTTAGCGATCGCAAACAAATAGAGCTAAATCTGGAAGAAAGTCAAAGGTTCATCAATCAAATTGCAGACTCTTCACCAGGGATCATTTATCTATTCAATGTCCAAGAGCAAAGAAACATTTATGCAAACAAAAATTTGCAATCTGTTCTTGGGTATACCCCTGAAGAGATTCAAGAAATGGGATCTGATTTTTTTCTTAGCCTGATCCATCCAGAAGATATGGATGTATATTTCCAATATTTTCAACGGATTAATGTTGCTGCTGATGGAGAAGTCGTTCAGTCTGAGTATCGCGTGAAACATGCTAATGGGAATTGGCGTTGGCTTTACACTCTCGATACGGTATTTAGTCTCGATAAAAATGGCAAAGTCTTGTTAACTACTGGTACAGCCAATGATATTACTGATCGCAAAATAGTAGAAGCAGAGCTACTGGCAAGCGAACAAAGATTCGCAAGGATTGTTTCAAGTTTTCCTGGAATAATCTATACATATATTCATAATCCTGACGGAGAGCATTATTTTGAATATATTAGTTCGAGGGTCGAGGATATCTATGAATTGTCCCCTGAACAAGTACTCCAAGACTGCAAATGCCTTTACGATCATCACCACACCGACGATCGGCAAGGTTTTTGGGACGCAGCTCTTCATAGCATTGCTTCGGCATCTCCTTTAAACCATGAATGCCGAATCGTTACCCCTTCAGGCAAGATTAAATGGTTACAAATCAACTCTATGCCCGAAAGGATCGAAAATCTAAATGTGACCTTATTTAAGCGCAAAAATGGAGATATTGCTCGCCATGGAATTATGCTGGATATTACCGAACTAAAGCTTGCTGAGGCTCGATTACTTGAGCAAACATCACAACAAAAACTCCTCAGCATCATTACCCAACGCATTCGGTCTTCTCTCCAACTAGAGGAAATTCTCAACATAACCGTTACCGAAATCCATAAGTTTTTCCATGGCGATCGCACTCTTATTTATCAAGTATTAGATAACGGAACGAGGTTAGTTGTTGCCGAGTCCGTCTCTGCACCTTGGCAATCCATCTTCAATGCCATTGTTTGGGATAATACCGTTCCCGAAGATTTATACAAAGAATATCTACAGGGAAAACTTTATGTCTTACATGGAGAATCAGAGAGTGAATTGGAATTAAAAGTTATATCTTTAGGCAATGAATATCTTATTTCCCCACCCATTAAAGCTAAGTTAGCAATGCCAATCATTAACAATAATCAACTTTGGGGATTAATATGCATACATCAATACGATAGTTCTCGGCATTGGCAGGAATGGGAAATAGATTTAATGAAGCAGTTATCTAGTCAATTTACGATTATTTTCCAACAAGCAACATTGTATCAGCAGGTACAAATCGAGCTTGCTAGTAAAGAAATCCTATATCAGCAACTAGAGAATGAACTCCAACAGAAAAAGGTATTGCTCAAAGAAGTCCATCACCGTGTAAAAAACAATCTACAGGTAATGTCTAGCCTTTTAAGAATGCAGTTTCGCAAAACTACCCCCGAAGTCAAAATCTTGGTTGAAGAGTATCAAAATCGCATTCAATCGATGGCTTTACTTCACGCCCAACTTCATCGCAATGACGATCTCGATCAAATCAATTTTTATAACTATATATCTGATTTACTAGTAAATTTATTTCAGTGCTATGGAAAAAGCCCTACATTGATCACATATACGATAGATGCAAGTAATATTTCTTTACCCTTAGATCGCTCGATTTCTTTAGGACTAATTATCAATGAATTAATATCTAACTCTTTAAAATATGCTTTCCCTAAAGGTATTGGCAAAATAAATATTCAGCTTTTACAAAAACAACAGCAATATCATTTGATTGTGGCGGACAATGGAGTTGGGATTCCAGCCAATATTATTTTAGAACATACGGATAGCTTGGGGATGCAGCTAGTATTCAGTTTAGTAGAACAACTAGAAGGGACTCTGATTCATGACGGAGAGAAAGGAACGAAATTTCAAGTAATTTTTCCTGTGTGGCAAAAGACTCATTAAGAAAAGAAAAGAAAAGAAAAGAAAAAAAGCAGAACAATTATCTAAGTAGCTAAAAAAGTTAAAAACTAGAAGGGTGTACTGACCGTATAGCAAGCATTATGCCGTCTAGTTTTATTTTTAATTATGCTGAACTAATCATATAAAATTTGGGCAAAAAATATTATAGTCATGTGATAACAAGCATCTAATCGCCCTAGGAAATCACAATAGTTTGTATAGTAACTTGTTTATCCATGCAGCTTTCTACGCTAAGATGAATGTAAATTTTATGTTGAGATTAATATCCTAATCCAAGTTGCTACCTATTTATCCAAAACTAAAGTTAAAACAAAAAATGCTAGATTTTTATATAAAAGCAACATTATTTAGGACTTAGCAAGGCTCTTTTCAACTTGTTCTAAGACGATTTTTGATAGGTAGCAACTTGGGTTATCCTATAGGAATCTCAAAGAATCATAGAATCAAGATTGGTTTGCAGGCAGCTTTCTGAACGAGGTTAAGGTATTGAGTATCCCAGTAATCATAGTTGAAGATGAAAGACTAGTCGCGCAAGATATTGCCCAAATACTTCGTGACGAAGGTTATACCATTTGTGCGATCGCTGTTGATGCTCAGACGGCCATCCAGAAGATCTTAGAATATTCTCCTAAACTCGTTCTTCTAGATATTCGGATCAAAGGAGATATTGATGGGATAAAGCTCGCCCAGTTTATTCAATCCTTCTGCGATATTCCCGTTGTTTACCTCACTGCTTTTTCAGATGCAGAAACCTTAAAAAGAGCCCAATCGACTAATCCCATGGGCTATGTAGTTAAACCTTTTCGGCAAGAGCAACTCCTTTCCACATTAGCGATCGCCTTAACCACCCATCGCGCTCAAAACGACGAACAAAAGGAAACCACCCTCAAAGAGAAATTATTGTCCGTAGTCAGTCACGAACTTCGCACTCCTCTTAATGCAATTTTAGGCTTTTCGGACTGTTTGAAGGAAGAAGTATTTGGTTCGATCAATCCCAAACAATTGGAAGCAATTCAAGTTATCAATAGCAGTGGTGATCATTTATTAAACTTAGTTAATAACATGATCGATCTATCCATGCTTGAAGCAGGGGAGTTTAAATTAACCATCGAACCGATGTCGCTCGCTTCACTTTGTCAAACCTGTCTTGGTTGTGTTGCCAAGATCGCAGCGCCCAAACGAATTAAGATTGAATCGAAAATTCAAGAAGGAATTCCCTCTATGATTTTAGATGAAAGACGCATTTTTCAGGCTCTAATGCATTTGCTCAATAATGCGGTGAAATTTACACCTGAAAATGGTCATATTATCCTCGAACTAACCTGCGAAAATCAGCGAGAATATCAACGAGAGTCTAATTTCACGACACCAGTTCGCATCTCAGTAACTGACAGTGGCATTGGTATCGCTAAAGAAGATTTACATAGAATTTTTCAACCCTTTAAGCAAGTCGATACTGGTTATAGTCGCAAGTATGATGGCATGGGTCTGGGGCTGACCTTTGTCAAAAAAATTATCGAACTGCACGGCGGAAGCATTGAAGCAACTAGTGAATTAGGGGTGGGAAGCCGTTTCACGATTATTTTGCCCTGTAATGATTTATCTTCTAATCAAACTTCAGAACTTTCTTTTACTGCGCATTAAGTAGCTAGGCATAATTAAAGGTTTGAAAAACTAAAAAATGGCTACGCCATTTTTAGTTTTGGTATAAATCCCGAAATAGGTCATGGGTTATTTTGGGAGAAGAAGTTATCGATAGCAATATGACCTTAACTAATTGGCAAATTTTAGATTCTATCGATCCACCGACTTGGATACGGGACAGGGTGGGTAAATTTGCAGCGCAGTTACTCTGGCAAAGAGGATTTGTGAGTCCCGAACAGGTCAGCGCATTTTTGGACATAGAAGCCTATCAACCCACTAGTGCCTTTGCCTTGCCCGAAATGGCGATCGCGATCGCCCGTATCCAAACAGCTTACGAACGAGGCGAAACGATCGCCATTTGGGGAGATTTTGATGCCGATGGGATCACGGCTACATCGGTTTTATGGGAAGGATTAGGGCAGTTTTTTGCTCAAGGCGATCGCTTAGTTTTTTATATTCCCGATCGGTTAAAAGAATCTCATGGAATATCCCTTAGGGGATTAGATGAGTTGAGATCGCAATGTGAAGCCGCAGACAAGGTTCTCAGTCTAATTATTACCTGTGATACGGGTAGCACCAGCCTTGCAGCTCTAAGCTACGCTCAAGAATTAGGAATTGATACGATCGTCACCGATCACCATACCTTGCCCGACGAGCGTCCTCCTGTCACGGCAATTATCAATCCTCGCTATTTAAACAGCGACCATCCATTATTCCATTTGTCGGGAGTTGCCGTCGCTTATAAACTCATGGAAGCCCTCTATGCCACCATGCCCGAAGTACCGCAACAGCCCCTAGAGGATTTATTGGATTTAGTGGCGATCGGCTTAGTTGCCGACTTAGTGCAGCTTACGGGAGACTGTCGCTATCTCGCCCAAAAGGGAATTGAAGTATTGCGTCAAAAAAAGCGCCTCGGCGTACGAATGCTGTTAGAGCAATGTAAAAGGGTTGGCGATCGCCCCATCGACATTAGTTTTGGCATTGCCCCACGCATTAATGCCGTCAGTCGGATCTGGGGAGATGTACGAAAATGCGTGGAACTACTTACCACCCAAGATGAGCAGTTGTGTAAAGCGCTGATCGAACAGACCGAAATGGCAAATACTCAGCGGAAAGCCCTCCAAAAAAGAGTATTCAAACAGGTGCAAGCCAAAATTGCCCAACTAGATTTATCAACCGTAGGCATTATTGTCTTGGTCGATCCGCAATGGTCGGTGGGCATCTTAGGATTAGTAGCAGGGCAAGTGGTTGCCGAATATGGTCGCCCGACGATCCTCTGCACCCTTGAGGATGATCTTGCCAAAGGTAGTGCGCGATCGCTAGAGGGCATCAATCTCTACGATCTGCTCAAGGGTCAAGAGCATCTATTGCAGAGCTTCGGCGGACATCCCCTTGCGGGGGGCTTGAGCTTTCAGATCGAGAATTTACAGGTATTAATTGAGGCAATTGATCGTTCGTTCTGGAGTCAATATGGAGTATTGCAAAGTAAGAAAATCACGATTGATTTAGAAGTAGAGATCGCCGATTTAAACAAAGATTTATTTAACGAGCTAAAACAGTTAGAACCTTTTGGGATGGGGAACTCCTATCCTCGATTATTGGTTCGCAATTGTCACTTTTCAGACATATCCAATGCGAATATCCGTACACCCAAAGGTCAGAAAGTTGAATATATCAAAACAGAATTTACCCTAAGCGATCGGCAGGGCAATCGGATTCATGGCGATTGGTGGGGACATTATAGCTACGAATTACCCGATACTCCTTGCGATATCGTGATCGAGTTAGTCGATAATGCCTTTCGCAAGCGTTACGATGTCAGGCTAATCGATTTTCATGCCCAAAGTACGCCTCTTGCTAACGAGATACCTGCCCTTGCGAAATCCTTCAACAAGGCTGACGCAAATCTTAAAATTATTGATTGGCGCGGCAAAGATGACACAATCGATCGCCATTTAGTGACAACTATCTGCGATCGCTGTCCGCAAAGTTGGCAAGATCTCAATACCATTATCGCTAGCGCTCAGCAAGCCAATCAATCCCTCGCGCTTACCTATCCCAATCCCCAAAAGATCAATGGCAAGATCGCATGGCAAACGTTAGTAGGAATTGCTAAATATCTCAGTCGGACTGGTAAAGAGATTAAGCGATCGCAACTAGTTGCCAAGTTAGGAATTGGCGATCGCGATATATTGCAAATGGGCTTCGAGGAGTTACAACAATATGGCTATGTGGTTCGGGCGATCGATAACCCACTAGATCCAGACAACCCAACCATCCGTATTGAGGCGATCGCCTTAAATACAACTCCTCCACCCCTATCCCAAAAATTCATTCAAGCAGCCAATGAACTCACTTTTCAACAGCAGTTTTTCGATCATCAGTTACAGCAACTAGCCCAATAATTAAAATCCAGATCTCAAACCTACGGCGCACGCGCAGCGTGCGCCGTAGGTTCTAGGTTTTATAGTTAATTAAGCCCACTTACTTATATGATCGAAAACCACAGATATTAGGAAAAAGTAATGCAAGACCAAGAAACGAGCTGGCAATCCTTAATCCTAGTTGCCATATTAGGAATTCTCGCAGTTATTAGTTTTAATTCATTCGTAATTATTAATCCTGGAGAAGCAGGTGTACTGAGCATATTAGGAAAAGCTAAGGATGGCGTATTACTTGAGGGAGTACATTTCAAGCCACCCGTAATTTCACAGGTTGATGTCTATGATTTAACCGTCCAGAAATTTGAAGTCCCCGCCCAAAGTTCCACCAAGGATTTACAACAACTCACAGCAAGTTTTGCAATTAACTTTCGACTCGATCCCATTGAGGTGGTAACCATCCGCCGTACTCAAGGCACTTTGCAAAATATTGTTTCCAAAATCATTGCCCCACAAACTCAAGAGTCGTTTAAAGTGGCTGCGGCAAGACGCACCGTAGAAGAGGCAATCACTAAGCGCGATGAGCTTAAGCTAGATTTTGATGAAGCTTTGAGTCAACGTTTGAGTAAGTATGGCATTATCGTTCTAGATACCAGCGTAGTCGATCTAAATTTCTCAACCGAATTTTCCAAGGCAGTAGAGGAGAAACAGATTGCGGAACAACGCGCTCAGCGAGCTGTATATATTGCCAGAGAAGCCGAGCAGGAAGCTGAGGCAACGATCAATCGCGCCAAGGGGCAAGCGGAAGCCCAACGCCTTCTACGCGAGACCCTAACTTCAGAACTATTGCAGAAACAAGCGATCGAAAAATGGGATGGCAAGTTTCCCCAAGTATTAGGAGGAAATGGTGCAGTTCCATTCCTAAATCTAGATATTGCCAAATCGCAAAAGTAGCATTAATAACTGCATTAACAAAAGAAAAAGAGGGCTAAGCCCTCTTTTTCTTTCTTGTTAATGCAGTTCCTTGGCGTAATTCTGTATTTCACCAATATTAAATACCGCACCAAACTTTAGCCCCTCCTTAGCGTAAAGCTCGGCTCCCCCCTGTTGGCGATCGACCAGCGTT
Organism: Pseudanabaena biceps PCC 7429; assembly: GCF_000332215.1. Lineage (GTDB taxonomy): Bacteria > Cyanobacteriota > Cyanobacteriia > Pseudanabaenales > Pseudanabaenaceae > Pseudanabaena > Pseudanabaena biceps. The sequence goes on along the minus strand of NZ_ALWB01000014.1, from coordinate 20,377 downwards.
AATACATGGGTAACAGTGTAACCAGCATCACGTAATTTCTCGACAGCGAGTAATGCCGATTGCCCAGTTGTCACCACATCCTCTAGCACTACCACATTCGTATTTGGCACAAGTTCAGGACCTTCAATCCATGCGGCCGTTCCATGTCCTTTTGGCTGCTTGCGAACGATCAAAGCAGGAATTGGTCTATTTTCATAGGCCGATACCACACTTACCGCACTCACGATCGGATCGGCACCTAAGGTTAAACCTGCCACTGCCCCTGTCTCTGCTGGCAACATCTCTAATAAGACCTGTCCCGTCCACAGAGCACCAAATGGATGTAGCGTGACTAATTTGCCATTGATGTAATAGGTACTTTTTTGCCCAGAGGAGAGGATAAAGTCGCCACTCTTATAAGCAAGACGACAAAACAGATCGAGCAACTGTTCGCGATTTGGATGTTCCACAACTTTGACTTAGCTTTTGATTTTGTAAATACTTTTTTAGTTTAAATGCTGCTTATCCCCTCACAACAAAAAATTGAGCTGCTGTTGGCAGTTATATTATGACAAAAAGCCCAAAAGAGAGATGCGGCGCGGTGCGTCATATCTCTCTTTTGGGCTTTATAACCTAAATATAGCTGTTGCCAAGTGTACTAGTACACTTGGCAACAGCTATACAATTGGCGTTAGCTATATATCAATTTTCCGAAACCAGTCAATTTATGACTGGATCTGCTACATTAGTCAGCGTCCAACTTTGAGGATGCGTATTTATATGAGTACTAGATTCTCTTGGCTTGCTTCATCACTAGTTGCAGCTTCAACGCTGCTAGCTAGTGGTGCTGCCTTTGCCGACCCTTTGCTCACCGATCAAGATCAATATCCTCGCAACTTTCCTGCCACCTATCCTCAGGTACAGAACAAAGTCTTGGATATGACCTCCGACCCCAACATTCCTGCCCCCTATATCAATTTTAAATATAGGGATCAATGGATAGAACAACAAGTCAATGCTTTTCGAGCAATTAATCGAGAAATGATGGATTTGCAAACGGTCAGCGATGCCACAATTCGCACCCGTGATTTGCCCACTTCTTATTGTTCCTCTTTGTTAAGTGAAGGATTTAATGCCTGCGCTGCTCCTGAAGAGCCTGCACCTGTGGTTCCTGTCACTAGACCAGAGGTTCCCGCCGCAGTACCTGCTCGTCCCGTTCCCGCGTTATGGTAATCGGTTAAATTACCTAAATAAGTTTTTTGTGTTGAGTTTTGATTACCCACGATCGCCAATTAATTACTTACCAATTAGCGATCTATAGCTAGGTAGCTGGTCATAATTAAAAACCAGAGTCAAAAAGCTATAGCTCACGCTGCGCGTGAGCTATAGCTTTTTGAGCTTTAATACATTTGGCGACAGCTATAGTAACGTAAGGTTCAAGACCCCAAAGATGAGTGGCGGCGCAAAGCGCCGCCACTCATCTTTGGGGCTTTGATTTGTCCTAATCTCTTCCCAATGAAGAATTAGACGTTGCGGCGCTTCGCGCCGCAACGTCTAATTCTTAGTTTTGTATGTCTATTTCTTTGGTGGTAAGGGAGTAGCTATCTCTTAATACCAATTCACTGAAGTGAGCCAACACTTCAATGAATTAAAAAACAAACCCAGTAAGGTTTTGAGATTTCAAAAATGGCTACGCCATTTTTAGTTTTGGTATAAGTTGCTATATATAACGTGAGTTCGGGATAATTTGAAACGAGCATTGAGAAAGGGTTTGCGTAGCAAACCCTTTCTCAATGCCCAAAAGTAAAAGCCTTGCTACGCAAGGCTTTTACTTTTGGGCTTTTAAGATTTGCCAGCTTAACCCGAACTGACGTTATATATAGCAACAAGCAGTTGGTATGGATAGGATACATAGTCCTAAAAAAGCAGATGGAGAAATTGTTACTCCATCTGCTTTTTTAGACTATAGGATAATTATTCGTCTGCGGACAAATGATTGTTAAGAGGACGAATACTTACGATCGTGCCGCCAAGACGCGTAATTGTACGCATCTTCTCGTTCATGCGATTGTAAGGAACTTGCATAAAAATATTGCTGCTCGTACGAATAGCATGGCTGCTATTTTCGGTTTCTTGATTTTGGCGCAAACCAGACACTTCGTATATAAAGAAGCGATTATCTGTGGTTGAGGTAGAAGATATCATAAAAATAGATTTGCCGTATAAAAGTTTTACAACTACTGAGCGATGGTCACACTGGCGACTTTGCCACCCATTTTGTTGATGCGTTGCAATGTGCTAGATAGCTGCTCATAGGAGACGATATACTCGCGGTTACTGCGACGGACTTTAGGGTATCCAGGAGCGGCAACTGCGGCAACTTCGACGCGATAAAGACGATCGGTAGAACCTGTAGAGGAACGACCAAAGGCACGACTTGCCATTGTGCCTTTCAGGGATGGACGGTATGCCCAGCCTTCATTACCACCAGATGCACCAACGATCGCAGAAGCGCTGTTTTGAGCAAGTTCGGCTGCCAATCTCGAGTTATTTCCTTCGATTTGAGCGCGATCGCTATTAGCATATCCACGATAGAGACGAAACATTCTGGTAAAACCAGTAGTTTGATCCCCTGCTTTAGTTTCAAAACCACGATAGTAAGGTACTACCGCATCGCCAAAACTAGCTTCGTATTCATCAGAATCAATATAAGAATCGATATCTGCATCGAAACCTTCGTTTTGATAGCGATCGAGGTGTTCGATCACTTCTGCTTCGCTATAGGGAGCACGACCCAATAGATGCTTGAAGTTCAACTCGATCACGCGAGTATGAAAGTTAGGATAGAGAAACTTAGTTTTATATAGTTCAGACTTAGCGACACCACGGACAAAATCACGCACTGTAATTTGACCATTGGTCAACAAGGATTCCAGAGCAACCAAGCGCTCAGCCGCCATGACATAGTCATTGCCTAATACATGGCGATAAACTGCACTAATCACAATTTGAGCATCTTCGGCTGAGAAGTTAGGGCGAAGTTCAGTTGGACTAGCATTGATGTAAGCAGTAGTCCCTAAACGGGAAGCAGCATTTGTAATTGCCACAGATTATTCTCCTTGAATATGTTTAGTTAATTAAGCCTACATCCTCAGTTTATCTCCCTACCAGAATAGAAAAAATAAATTAATTAATTTTTTCTATTCTGAATCTAGGGAGAATCGACTAAGTGAAATCGACTAAGTGAAATCGATTAAGTGAAATCGATTAAGTGAAATCGATTAAGTAAAGAGGAAACAAGCGATCGCCCTAAGCAAGAGAAATTTGCGTAATACGGCTACCACGCTTGTTCAGCCTCTGTAGAGTAGGGGAAAGTTGGTCATAGGATACCAAATATTCTGTAACGCTACGACGAATTTGGGTCGTCCGACCGCGATCGCCTTGAATCGCAGTTACCCGATAAAGCTGTCCGCGATCGTCGCTAGCATTACCAGCCAGACCCTGACCAAAATGAGGAGTACGAATGGGATTAGCCACGTTGCGAGCTAAATCTTCACTCAACCAAGTAGATTTGTTTTTCCCTTGGGCGCGATCGCTGTTAGCATAACCACGATACAGTTGAAACATACGGTTAAAGCCGACATTCTTCTGACCGCGTTGCGTTGCGAAGCCACGATAGTAAGGAACGATCGCTTCTCCAAAATTCTCTTGATACTCATCAGAATCAATATAAGAATTGATTTCTGCTTCATACCCTTCTTCGATATAGCGATTTACATGTTCTGTAATTTCCGCTTCATCATTAGGAGCACGACCCAATAGATGCTTAAAGTTCAATTCAATAAAGCGAACCTGTGGAGTCGAGGAAAAGAACTTATTCCGATACAACTCCGACTGAGCCAAAGCTCTCACAAACTCACGTACAGATAAATTGCCACTGGCAAGTAGTGACTCAGCACTGGTTAGACGCTCCGACAGCATCAAATGATCATTACCAAAAATCTGCCGATTAGCAGCAGCAATCACGGTAACAACATCTGCACCTGTCCAATTTGAACGCAACTCCACAGGAGATACATTCACATAGGGTTCAAAACCCAAACGAGTTGCTGCCATAGAACTTGTCATATCTAAGCTCCTCAATAGTTTTTAAATAATCTTTGAAAATTTTTTAATTCTGTATCGAAATTTTCAAGCTGTCTCAGACAACTTGAAAACTGGAAATACTATATCGGTCTAGTTTATAGGACACTAATTGACACAGCCAAAGGAAAAACCGCAATGCAACGCACAGCTCATCTATCGCTATATCTTAAAAGACAAAGACGGTAAGCACACCCCCGTGGGGGCGGACTTACCGTCTTCGGGGTTTTCCTGATTCTCTATTTCTGAATTAGGAGGAAAAACCTTAGCTCAAGGCATTGATGGCGTAATCAATGTAGGAATTAGCTTCTAAAGCTGCGTCGCCGCTCAAGCCATGATTAGCCTTAACGTATTTCAAAGCTTCAATGTACCAGCTAGGAGAAAGGTCGAATGCACGGTTGATTTCGGTCAAACCGCTGACGAGGTAATCATCCAAAGGACCAGTGCTACCTGCAACTAGGCTGTAGGTGACCAAACGGATGTAGTAACCGATGTCACGAACGCACTTAGCTTTACCACGAGGGGTAGAAGCGAAGTTGTTGCCTTGTTGTTGGGTGGTGTAAGGATATTTCTGATAAACAGCGTTTGCTGCGCCTTCAGCCAAGCTAGAAGCCTTAGCACTGATTGCTTTAGCTGCATCAAGGCTAGCTGCGGCGGTGCGTAGACGACCAAATGCTGCTTGAAATTCAGGAACTCCAAGATAACGACCTTGAGAATCTGCTGTAGAAACTGCTTCGGTTAAAGGGGTTTTCATGCTCAATGTACCTCTGAAAATTTATATGGATGTTGTGAAATTTCGAGAAAAAGAAAATATTGCAAAAAATATTCTGAGAGAATTTCAGGCTTAGCCTACTGCTGCGGCTGCTTTGTCAAAGTAGCTAGCTACTTCTGCGATAAGAGCACTGCAATCACCACGGGTTACACCGTTTGGATCGTTAGCAATAGCGATCGCTGCATCCTTCATCTTTTCGATACCAACAGCTACAGATCCACCAGGTACGCCCAATGCGCTGTAGGTTTCACGTAGACCATTGAGGCAACGATCTTCCAAAATGCTGGCATCGCCAGTGAAGATTGCATAGGTGACATAGCGAAGGATGATGTCCATGTCGCGAATACAAGCAGCAATACGACGGTGGGTGTAAGCATTTCCACCAGGAGCGATCAATTGAGGCTGATCGTCAAATAGAGAACGCGCTGCATTGGTAACGATTGCAGAAGAGTTAGATGTGATGCGGTTAACTACGTCCAAACGCTTGGTGCCATCTGCAACTACTTGCTTCAACGCATCAATTTGTGAATCAGCAATATAAGCTCCACGAGTATCTGCCTGAGCAACTACCTTAGTAAAAACATCTAAAGCCATTTAAAGAATCTCCTTTTTTAAATGATGTATAAATCGCGAATCGTTCCTAGCTAAATCTTTTTCTTAGGTATTGATTAATGCAAATACCCAATACAAATAGATTCTAAGCATCATTGACTAAAGCGATAAAGACTAAAGCGATAAATCAACTTTGATCAATTTACTTAATAGAACTAATTAAGGCTAATTAAGGCTGATTAATCAGGTTAATTAAATCTTTTTTAGTTCCGTAGCTTTTGGATAAAGCGATTAAAACAACTAATTTGTGCAGATTTTGTGCAAATCAAGAAGCGCTAAATATGTAGTTAAGTAAAGAAAATTCAGTTTCCCTGTAAACCTTATCAGCCAATTGATATAGGCTTTTCTACCTAATCCATTATTGTTAAGCTTTCTTTGCATTCGATCTTATTTCTTTATATAAAGTTTAATAACAAAGAAATTTTTTTGAGCCATTTTAATTTACTAAAGAGTTTCCTACTGCCCAAAGATTACCAAAGATTAATTATTTTCATAGTTTTTAATCTATTAATTTTCACCAACAATCTATTAACAATTTTAAACCTAAATAAATAATTGTTAAGCACTTTGTAGGCTATTACCATCAATCAAGGAGTGAGATATAACTGTCACCGCTTATGTTAGGGACTTGCTATTAATTAAAGTACCTGTGGCTCCGACTCCGCTCAGCCAAAGTTAACGTCAGTTCGGATTAAACTGGCGAATTCTCAAAGTTCAAAAGTAAAAGCCTTGCTACGCAAGGCTTTTACTTTTGAACTTTGAGAAAGGGTTTGCTACGCAAACCCTTTCTCAAAGCCAGTTTCAAATTATCCCGAACTCACTTTATTTAATTAAGCCCACTTACTTAAATAAAGTTTTGTTAAGAAATTAACAGGGGTTATTCATTAAAAAAATTGAGCCTAAAGATGTAAATTTATTGCAGCATAAAGGATTGGGGTGATTAGGTGCATTCTAAACAATTGTTACAAACTATCTGGAGCGACACAAACCTAAACCTATAATTACCTCATCGTGGCACAGCGACTCTTGTACAGCAGTACTTATCTCATTCATAGATTCAGCACTATGAGAGAGCTTGCCTAATCGTTTAATCTACTTTGTCTTAACAGTCTGAGAGAGGAAAATTTTCATGACAATGACTCCTCAAAAGCCAGACACAGAGGTAAAGGTAACGGTTGATCGTGATGTAGTACCTACTTCTTTTGAGAAGTGGGGACAACCTGGTCACTTCGACCGCACCTTAAAGAAGGGCCCAAAGACAACCACATGGATTTGGGATCTTCATGCCAATGTGCATGACTTTGACAGTTTCACAACCGAAGAAGATACTGCCCGTAAGATCTTCTCCGCTCATTTTGGGCACCTAGGTATCATCTTTATCTGGCTCAGTGGTATGTATTACCACGGAGCAAAATTCTCTAACTACACTGGTTGGTTGGCTGATCCAGTCAACATCAAGCCCAGCGCCCAAGTGGTCTGGAATGTTGTCGGTCAAGACATCTTGAACGGCGATGTAGGCGGCGGTTTCCAAGGTATTCAAATCACTTCTGGTTTGTTCCACCTTTGGAGAGCATCTGGTATCACCACGGAATATCAACTCCTCTGCACCGCAATTGGCGGTTTGGTGATGGCTGGTTTGATGTTCTTCGCTGGTTGGTTTCACTACCACAAGGCTGCTCCTAAACTTGAGTGGTTCAAGAATGCTGAATCGATGATGAACCACCACTTGGCTGGTTTACTCGGTTTGGGTTCTCTCTCTTGGGCTGGACATCAGATCCATGTATCGATTCCTATCAATTACTACCTTGATAAGGGCGTACCTGCGAGCCAGATTCCTGCACCCCATGAGTTCATCCTGAATCCTTCATTGATGGCAGACATTTTTCCTAGCTTTGCACAAGGTTTGACACCGTTCTTTACCTTTAACTGGGGTGCTTATGCTGACTTCTTGACCTTTAAGGGTGGTTTGAATCCTCAAACTGGATCTCTTTGGCTAACTGACCAAGCTCACCATCACCTTGCGATCGCTACACTTTTCATCATTGCTGGACATATGTACCGCACCAACTTTGGTATCGGTCATAGCATGAAGGAAATCCTTGAAGCTCACAAGGGACCTCTAACTGGTGAAGGTCACAAGGGGCTATACGAAATCTTGACCTCTTCTTGGCATGCTCAGCTAGCTGTTAACTTGGCTTTGATGGGTTCTTTGAGCATCATCGTTGCTCAGCACATGTATGCAATGCCTGCTTATCCTTACATTGCTACCGATTACGCTACCCAAGTTTCTCTATTCACACATCACATGTGGATTGGTGGTTTCTTGATCTGTGGTGCGGCTGCTCACGCAGGCATTTATATGGTTCGCGATTACGATCCAGCTAAGAATGTAAACAACTTGCTTGATCGCATGTTGCGCCATCGCGATGCAATTATTTCTCACCTCAACTGGGTATGTATCTTCCTTGGCTTCCACAGCTTTGGTCTTTACATCCACAACGACACCATGCGTGCATTGGGTCGTCCTCAAGATATGTTCTCCGATACCGCAATTCAGTTGAAGCCCGTCTTCGCTAACTGGATTCAAGGTATTCATGCTGCGGCTGCGGGTACAACTGCTCCCTATGCAACCTCTAGTGTTAGCCCTATCTTCGGCGGTGAAACTCTAGTTGTTGGCGGTAAAGTTGCTGTTGCCCATATGGCTCTTGGTACGGCTGACTTCTTGGTTCACCATATTCATGCCTTCACCATTCACGTTACTGTCTTGATCTTGCTTAAAGGCGTTCTTTACGCTCGCAGCTCTCGCTTGATTCCAGACAAAGCTGAACTCGGTTTCCGCTTCCCTTGCGACGGTCCTGGTCGTGGCGGTACCTGTCAAGTTTCGGCATGGGATCACGTATTCCTCGGTCTTTTCTGGATGTACAACTGTATTTCCGTTGTCATCTTCCACTTCTCTTGGAAAATGCAGTCCGATATCTTCGGTACTGTTGATGCAAGTGGCACTGTGACCAATATGGCTGGTGGCAACTTTGCACAGAGTGCATTGACCATTAACGGTTGGTTGCGTGACTTCTTGTGGGCACAAGCTTCCAATGTAATTCAATCCTACGGTTCGGCATTGTCGGCTTATGGTTTGATCTTCTTGGGCGCTCACTTCATCTGGGCCTTCAGCCTCATGTTCCTGTTCAGCGGTCGCGGCTACTGGCAAGAACTTATCGAGTCAATCGTTTGGGCACACAACAAGCTCAACGTTGCTCCTGCTATCTCTCCTCGCGCTTTGAGCATTACTCAAGGTCGTGCAGTGGGTCTAGCTCACTACCTCTTAGGTGGAATTGCCACAACTTGGGCATTCTTCCTAGCCCGTTACGGTGCACTTGGCTAATAAAACGGAGAAATTGAAGTAATTATGGCAACGAAATTTCCTAAGTTTAGCCAGGCTCTCGCACAGGATCCAACAACCCGTCGGATCTGGTATGCGATCGCCACAGCGAATGACTTTGAAAGTCACGATGGAGTTACCGAAGAAAGTCTTTACCAAAAGATTTTTGCTTCGCACTTCGGTCACTTGGCAATCATCTTCCTGTGGACATCTGGCAACCTGTTTCACGTAGCGTGGCAGGGTAACTTCGAGCAATGGATTCAAAATCCTCTCACCACACGTCCGATCGCCCATGCGATTTGGGATCCTCACTTTGGTAAGGCCGCAGTAGAAGCGTTTACTCAAACCGACGCTGCTGGCCCTGTTAATATCGCTCTTTCTGGTGTTTACCACTGGTGGTACACCATCGGTATGCGTACCAATGCAGAGCTATTTACTGGCGCAATCTGGATGCTAGTATTCGCGGCTGTTCTGCTATTTGCAGGTTGGTTGCACCTACAGCCCAGCTTCCGTCCTAGCCTCTCTTGGTTCAAGAATGCTGAGTCTCGCCTCAATCACCACTTGGCTGGTTTGTTTGGCGCAAGCTCCTTGGCATGGACTGGTCACATGGTTCACGTTGCGATTCCTGAATCCCGTGGTATTCACGTAGGTTGGGACAACTTCTTGAGCGTTCCTCCTCACCCAGCTGGTCTTGCACCTTTCTTCACTGGTAACTGGGGTGTTTATGCTCAGAATCCTGATACTGCTGGTCATGTGTTTGGTTCTTCCCAAGGTGCTGGTACTGCAATCCTCACCTTCTTAGGTGGTTTCCATCCTCAAACCGAGTCTCTTTGGTTGACCGACATTGCTCATCACCACTTGGCGATCGCTGTGTTGTTCATCATCGCTGGTCACATGTACCGCACCAACTTTGGTATCGGTCACAGCATTAAGGAGATTTTGGCTGCTCACAATCCTCCTAAGGGCACTCCTTTTGGTGGTTTGCTAGGCGATGGTCACAAAGGTTTGTATGACACAGTCAACAACTCCTTGCACTTCCAACTCGGCTTGGCTCTTGCTTCCCTCGGTGTAATCACATCATTGGTGGCTCAGCACATGTACTCGATGCCTTCCTATGCGTTTATCGCTAAGGACTTCACCACACAGGCAGCCTTGTACACTCACCACCAATATATTGCTGGTTTCTTGATGGTTGGCGCGTTTGCTCACGGTGCGATCTTCTTCGTTCGTGACTACGATCCTGAAGCTAATAAGAACAACGTGCTTGCACGTATGCTTGAGCACAAGGAAGCGATCATCTCTCACTTAAGCTGGGTATCCCTCTTCTTAGGTTTCCATACCCTTGGCATCTACGTTCATAACGACGTAATGCAAGCTTTCGGTACTCCTGAAAAGCAAATCTTGATCGAGCCTGTATTCGCTCAGTGGATTCAAGCCGCTCATGGTAAAGCTCTTTATGGCTTTGATGTTCTTCTTTCTAATCCTGACAGCATTGCTTCTACCGCTTACCCCAACAGTGGTAACGTCTGGTTAGCTGGTTGGTTGGCTGGCATCAACGCTGGCGATAACTCCTTGTTCCTCACCATTGGACCTGGCGATTTCTTAGTTCACCATGCGATCGCTCTAGGGCTACATACCACCACCTTGATCTTGGTTAAGGGCGCGTTGGATGCTCGTGGATCTAAGCTCATGCCAGACAAAAAAGACTTCGGCTACAGCTTCCCTTGCGACGGTCCTGGTCGTGGCGGTACTTGCGATATCTCAGCATGGGATTCCTTCTACCTCGCTATGTTCTGGATGTTGAACACCATTGGTTGGACAACCTTCTACTGGCACTGGAAACACCTCGGTGTATGGCAAGGTAACGTTGCTCAGTTCAACGAATCATCTGTCACCATCATGGGTTGGCTCCGTGACTACCTATGGCTCAACTCTGCACAGTTGATCAATGGCTATAACCCCTATGGCATGAACAATATCTCTGTTTGGGCTTGGATGTTCCTCTTCGGACACCTCGTTTGGGCAACTGGGTTCATGTTCTTGATCTCTTGGCGTGGTTACTGGCAAGAATTGATCGAAACCCTTGTATGGGCGCACCAACGCACACCTCTTGCAAGTTTGGTTCAGTGGAAAGACAAGCCTGTGGCTCTCTCCATTGTTCAAGCTCGTTTGGTTGGCTTGGCTCACTTCACGATTGGCTACATCGTCACCTATGCAGCCTTCCTGATTGCGTCTACCACAACTGCTTTCGGTTAATCTAGCTTGCTAGTTAATTAAAAAAATCCCTCACGGTAACGTGGGGGATTTTTTTATTTGGCGATCACCTATATAGGAATGCAAGCTTTGCTTATTAAGGAGTTAATTTCCGACAATTTATGGAGGGGTGTTTTTGATGGAATATGTTAGACTGCATAGCTACTTTAGATAATTAAGTCAACAAGAGCTATTGCAATTAAGAACTATGAGAATGCGATCGCAAAATCAGCAAAGTCTTTTCTCTTCATTTGTTAATGTTGCCATAGCGATAAATATATGTGGTTTTACTGCGTTATGTTCTTACACTCAGAATTCAGCAATCTGGGCAAACACTTCTGAATCTACGATCAGCTCTTCAGATAAATTCAACTCAAAGCAATTTTTGTTTTTGGATTTGCAAAGGCATTGGTCGCGCCTCTTTGTGGAGGGACTGCTATCTAAAACAAACTTGAGTAAAGCCTTTGATACTGCCGATGGCATTAGTTTATTTCAGCCCGATCGCCCCATTACCCGTGCCGAGCTTGCGAATTATTTAGAGCTTGCCTTTGCCAATCGCAATGCATCCAGAATTACTACCAGACTTGACGAGCCAGCCACTAAAGCTGAAACTCTGGTCGCGATCGCTAGCCAACTCAATCTTAATAGCAATGCCGTTAAAACACCGCAATCCTACTTATTATCAATGTTTCGCGACGCTATAGAGATTCCCAACTATGCCATTCCTGCGATCGCTACAATTACTCAGGAAGGCTTAGTTACTAATTATCCCGATCCACGTATCCTTGCTCCCAATGGAGCAATTACCAAAAGTGAACTGGCTGTGCTGATCTATCAAGCTCTTGCCTATCAGAAGAAAGTACCGTCAATTCGATCTCTCTATACGATCGATCCCAATCGCCGCATGTGGGATATGGAGCTAATGCAGGTGACGCGCCTTGAGGTCAGCATTAGTCGGCGGACAGTTACCGCCTTTCATGGAGAAATTGCTCTTAAGACCTATCCTGTCGCCGTTGGTCGCCAAGGCTGGAGCACGCCCATAGGTAATCATCGTGTTTTACAAACGATTGAATATCCTGCTTGGCAAAATCCCTTTACGGGGGATGTCATTCCTAGCAAAGATCCCGAAAATCCTTTAGGCGATCGCTGGATTGGCTTTTGGACGGATGGCAAAGATTGGTCGGGTTTTCATGGGACACCCAATCGCGCCTCGGTTGGTACGGCGGCATCCCATGGCTGTATCCGCATGTATAACGAAGATATTCGCGAGTTGTTTAGTCAAGTAACAACGAACACGACTGTAAGAGTATCGCCGTAAGTCAAACCCCAAGAATTGATAGGCGGCGCGAAGCGCCGCCTATCAATTCTTGGGGCTTATGTCCCTATAGAAGTGATTTAGGAGTTTATTTAGGAACTGAGGACACGCACCACAGTGCTTTGAGGCAGACTGCTCGCATTTAACTCTAGGGTCGAACCTTCCAACTTCTTAATACTGTCCTTGGGCATGAGCGCAAGGAACTCATCGATAGAAGCTAGCTGGCAAGACTTACTGGATTTGTCAGTACGGTAATACACAGGAATAACTATACGGGGATTTAGTTCGGTAACGATCGCTTGAGCTTCTTGGGGGGAATAGGCTTTAGCTTGCATTGGATCGGTGCTTTGAGCACTGCCACCTATGGGCAAAATCAAAACGTCAGGACGACCCATGAGAATTCGCTGAGAAGCGGTGATGGGGGCGGCGGCGCTACCTAAATGCAATATAAAGATGCCCGATTGCTTCCAGCGCCATGCCACATTGCGCCCAAATCTACGACCGCCAAGGCGATCGTGATCCATCGTAATTCCCTGAAGATTTATGCCTTTAAGATTGTAAGAGCCCGCTTCAGACAAAACTCGCTTGTCCTTGGGGAGATTTTCTAAATATCCTTCGTCAAGTAAGCGCGAACTAATCAAAATATAGTCAGATTGGGCGGTTGGAGAGGTCAGCTTCGCGGTACAACCGACGGGACGAAATGGATGGGTTAAAAAGCTAACGTTATCTCCTGAGATTAAAAATGATAGATGCCCCAACCACTGAAGGCGTAGGGTTGAATTTGCTTGAGAATTGGCTGCGTCAGCAATAATTCCTGCGGTAAATGCTGAGATCAGTCCACCTTGGGCGAGTCGAAGAATTTGTCTGCGGCGCATGTTGTTTAGTTCAGTAAGTATTTTGAAATGTGCTTGAAATGTGCGGATTTTCCCAAAGCGATATTTAGTCGAAACTATCAGGTACTTAAGCCCAGTATTTATAAAGCCCAGTATTTAAGGTAGGTAGCATAAAGCGCCACCTACCTTAAATATCAGGCTATGACGCTCAATCCTTTTAAGAAGTTTCTCAGTAAGTCTTTGCCTGTCTCGGTCAAGATGCTTTCAGGATGGAATTGTACGCCTTGGACATGGGGATATTCTTTGTGTCGGACTCCCATGATTATGTCATCTTCAGTCCATGCTGTAACCTCAAGGACATCGGGGCAATTTTGGCGATCAATAACGAGACTATGGTAACGAGTGGCGGTAAATGGGTTAGCTAGTCCTGCCAAAATACCGACTCCCGTATGATAAATTTGGGATGTCTTGCCATGCATTAAGTAGGGAGCCGAGACGACCTTTCCTCCATACATTAATCCCATGCTTTGATGCCCGAGACATACACCTAATATTGGCGTATGGGCAGCCATTTCACGAATAATATCTAGAGATACACCCGCTTCTTCGGGGCGACCAGGACCTGGTGAGATTACGACTCCTGCGGGTTGAAGTTGTTTGACTTCGGCGATGGTTATTTCGTCATTTCTTTTAACTATAATTTCGCCCAATGTAGGGAATTCGGGTAATAATTCTCCAAGGTACTGCACGAGGTTATAGGTAAAGCTGTCGTAATTGTCGATAACGAGAATCATGTTTACAGGGCTTGTGTTTGTAAAGCTTATTTTTGAAGCTCAAGGCTTGACGACGATCGCTAATTTCTTACTCAATTTAGCCTTCTCAATTTAACATTCTTTATGAAGAATTCAGACCAGAAAAGATTATGAAACCAGTTTTGGGAGTTTTCGCATCGGTCTTAGTGATTATGATCTGTGGTGCTGAGGGGGCGATCGCGCAACTGCGTCCTAAGCCACCGCAAAAAGTTCAAGTACAGCAGGAAATCGTCGTACCGCCCAATGAAACTGCCGATCAGCTTTTGGAACGGGGTAACGCCTATGTGCGTTTAGGTAATTTAGAAGGAGCGATAGTTATATTTCGGGCGGCGATTCAGAAAAATCCAGAACTGACGGTAGCGCATTATAATCTGGGATTAGCCTACGCACAGGCAGGCAAATTAAAGGAAGCTATTCATTCTTTTCAACGCGCCACTAGACTCGATCCTAAGTTTGCGATTGCGTACAGTAATCTGGGCGCAGCATTGTTACAGTCAGGTGATGCCAATCGCGCAATTCCCAGCTTACAAAGGGCGATTAGCCTTGATCCGAAACTATCAGTTGCTTATTATAATCTCGGCTTAGCATTGAAGGAAAAAAAGGATATTAATGGGGCGATCGCGAATCTCAATCAGGCTCTTAAACTCAATCCCCAAGCCCCTGAAACGATCTATAACCTAGGGCTATTAATTCAAACTCAGGGCAATATTACCAAAGCGATCGCCTATTATGCCAAGGCTTTGCAATTGAATCCTGAATATGCCGAAGCCTATTACAATTTGGGAGCCGCTTTATTAATTCAAGGACAAACTGAAAATGCGATCGGACAGTTGCGTAATGCTTTGCAGTTTCGTAAAGACTATGCTGAGGCTTTTTATACCCTTGGGGTCGCACAGGTAAGAGCGGGGCAAAAACAGGATGCGATGCAATCTTTTATTCAGGCGCAGGCTTATTTTAATCAGCAAAAAAACATTCCTTGGGCGCAACAGAGCGAACGACAGATTCAGAAATTACGAGGATAAAAACAAGGAGATAATCTTTATTTAGTAAGACTTTATACTGATATAACTATTCGATAACCAGTGAAAAGTATCGAAAATAACTTTTTGCTAACTTTACCTAGATGACAACCCGATCTAGAAACCTGAGTATAAGAAATAACCAAGCATTAACTAACAAGCATTAACTAATAAGTCTTGCTTCGTCATTAGAAATATTTTTGTTTTAGTCAGGTTTTAGGGAAGGGAAATGAATAAGTCGGTTTTGTCAAAAGTATTCTCAGCTATAGCAATCTCTTTGGGGGCGATCGCCACCAGTCTTCCAGCACAGGCCGGAACGATCGTAAATGGCTGGAATTATGCCCGTGATGACTACTCCTATGATGGTTCTGGATCGGGGGGATTTAATGCAGACAGCCGTTGGGATATCTATGGCATGGGCTATAAAGTCGTGGGTAATGATGTTTATGTAGGAATTAACTCCAGTAATTCTCTCTATGGCGTTAATTCCAACAACACAAATGTCGGTTTCGGCTCTCTTTTTCTAGACTTCAATTATGGCAACGCTGGAAATAACTTCAGTACAGCCCAAGGCTCGCTACTTGGCGTAAGGTTTGCACCCAACAATGACTTTGGTGCTAATACCGTTGGTGTTTATACGGGTGTTACTGGTCAAAGTGTTGCCTCAAGTAACAATGGCTATTCCAGTTATAACGCTTATAGAAATTCTGCGGGCAATTCTACCGCTGGCGATCTAGCCGCCAATGATTCCTATTTTGCTCCCTACATTAATAATGGTTCTTCTCTTCCCCTTGAAATTGCTACGGGGAATCTATTTGCGGGAGGTAACCTCAGCTATCTGACGCAGTCAGATCTAGCTGCCATTGGTTTTCCCAGCACGATCTACCAAGCTAGTGCCAACCCCAATACTTTTGGATTTAAGTTTACACTTCCTAGTCAATATCAAGGTCAGCAATTTTTGGCAACCTTAGGATTTGAATGTAGCAATGATTTGGTTTCTGTAAGACCAGTTCCCGTCCCTCCTGCGATCGCTGGTATTTTTCTGGCAGGTGCATTCGGTGGCTGGCGTGCAGCTAGACGTAAAAAGCAACTTAAAGTAGTTGCTGCTTAGTTAAACTTACGTCAGTTTGGGTTAAGCTAGCAAATTTTAAAAGTCCAAAATCAAAAGCCTTGCTACGCAAGGCTTTTGATTTTGGACTTTGAGAAAGGGTTTGCGTAGCAAACCCTTTCTCAAAGCCCGTTTCCAATTATCCCGAACTCACGTTTGATTAGGGAACTCTCCAGATATGAATATTGCTATCTTCGCCGCCACTAACTAAGGTTTGTCCGTCACGACTGAGAGCGATCGCATTAATGAGATTGATATGTCCAGTAAGCACTTGAATGGGTTCTCCTGTTTCTAAGTTCCACACGCGGATTTCTTTATAGCTAGCGCTGATCAGAGTTTTGCCATCCCTACTGACAATCAGTGACTTGACCCAGCCCCAATGTCCTTCTAATGTCCGAATGGCTTTACCCGTTTGCAAATCCCAGACCTTGATGCGCGTATCGAGACTACCACTAACGAGGGTACGCCCATCGGGACTGATGGCAAAGGAGAGCACCCTTGCCGAATGTCCGATAAATTCCCAACGTTGCCTCCCTGAAACTAAGTCCCATACTCGAATCGTTGTATCCCAACTGCAACTAGCGATCGCTTTGCCATCGGGACTCAGGGCGACGGAATCCACAAGACTAGTATGCCCGCGCAGAGTGCGAATTTTGGTTCCCGTTTTAATATCCCAAAGCTTAATCGTGGTGTCTTGGCTACCTGTCACTAAGGTCTTTCCATCGGGAGTAATTGCTACAGAATTAACATAGCCGATATGCCCCGTTAGGGTTAGTAGCTCTTGCCCAGAGCGTGCATCCCAGAGTTTGATCGTTTTATCGCGGCTGCCGCTAGCTAATAGACGACCGTTAGCACTCAGGGCGATAGAGGTAATCATCTGATTATGTCCGCGAATGGAACCAATCAGTTTATGCTGATTTCTATCTGTTCCTAAGTCCCAAACTTTAATACTGAAATCCGCCCCAGCGCTATATAAAATCCTGCCATTGGCTGACAGGGCAAGGGAAACGATCGCTGAAGCATGACCTTGGAGCGTATCGACGATATCGAATAAATGATATTGGCTGTAGTCGGCTAAGGCTTGACGGACATGGGGGTCGGGTCTGCGCCAAAGCAATAGGAGCGCGGTACGTTGGACGGAGAGCGAATGATCCTGTAAGCCTTGCAAAACTAAGTTCAATCCCGCTTCCCCATGATTGAGAGCTTCGCGCAGGGATGCCATTCTAGAGGCGATCGCAGGGCTATGGAACCTTTGCTTGACTCCTGCAATTCCTCCTAATACAACTCCTCCCAGTGGCGGCGTTATCTGACCGCCAAGAACTGCATCCTTTGCTGTGGGTTGCTGGTGATGCTGTTTTGATGCGGACATGATTGATATTTGTAAAAATTTTTTGCCGAAGATGAGCCAAGCTACAGCTTGGCTCATCTTCGGTTTAGAAATTAATCTTTAGAAATTAATCTTTAGAAATTAAGAAGCCTTAGCCAAGGCTTCTTCTAAGGAATGCTCGATGTCAGAGAGTTGGTATTCGCCATAAACTTCACAGGAGTTGTTAGGACTCTCAATCAGCTTAATGCTATGGAGTTTTGCGCCAATCTCGCGAATTGGCTTGGTTAGCAACTTTTGGATATAGACAGCAATATTTTCGGCAGTAGGAACGACTTCCGAAAAATAGGGAATATCTTTATTGAGAAAGGTATGATCCATCGGTTCGAGGACATATTTATCAATGGCGTTTTGAAAGGCGCATAGATCAGCAATCATGCCAGTACGAGGATCGATGTCACCAGCAATGGCTACTTCTAAATGATAGTTATGTCCGTGACCATTAACACGAGCGCACTTGCCATAGATCGCGGTATTTTCTTCTAGGGATAATGTGTCGAGAGCGAGGCGATGGGCAGCAGAAAAGTGAGTGCTAATTGTTAAATGTGCTTGCATGTTATTACCTTGATAATCAGCCCAGAGTTCGGGATGTTCGTATAAGCGAATATTGACCAATGGTAGGTGCGCTTCTAAACGCTGCCAAATTACACGGGCAATATTTTCGGTGGTGGGGAGCGTTTCTTGGAATTCTTCCCATGCTTGATTGAGATAGGAGAAATTTAATTGGGTCGTCACTTCACGGGCGATCGTGTGCTTGACATCTGAGAGATTTAGTACCATGCCAGTATGGTCGATCTCTCCTACCATGCCCACATACATTACATAGTTGTGACCGTGGGGAGGAAAATTAGTACATGCACCGAACTTAGCAAGATTTTCCTCTGGGGGGATTTCAGGCAGCCAGTAACGATGACTAGCAGAAAACTCAGCGCGGCGATTAATTACACATTTAGCCATCAGGAATTAGCTATCAAAAACCAAGTTTGATAAATTGTAAATTTATATTAATAGATTAACATTTCCCGCGATCGCATCAAGACATCGCATCAAGACATCGCATCAAGACATCGCATCAAGACATCGCATTAAGACTAAGTATATTTGCCGCGATCGCTATAATTAAAAAATATCTTTAAAAAATATCTTTAAAAGTCCCCTGCTGTCAGTGCGATCGCATTGTTTGAGCCATGACTAAGATTAATGATGCGATTATTGCAACGGTAGCTGTTTTACGAAATTATTTAGCCGAAAAGTTTTCTGAGCGATCGCCTGTTGTCCTTGCCAATCAATTTTTATATTACGCGAATGGTTTCCCTAGATTGCGGGTTGCACCTGATGTGATGGTAATTTTTGATATTCCGCAACAGCCCTAAGACAATTACAAAATTTGGGAAACAGGGAAAGTTCCCAGTGTCATTTTTGAAATGACTTTTGCAAGTACAAACTCAGAGAGCAGAAATTGCTGATCTGGAGGTGCAGAAATTACGCGATCGCTTAGCTGCATTAGACATTGAGACATAAAACTATTGATTTTAGGTTTTTAGATTTGTGACCTAAAATGATTACAATCCAATCTGACGAAAGCTATGGCTAAAACTTTGACAATTACGCTTCCAGATAATTTGGAAGAAGAGTTAACGGCTCAAGCGATACGCCTCAATATAAAATCGGCATTATTAAACTTTAGTCTTTCACAGGAAAAACACTATGGACTTATGGAGTTTTGTAATTGGTGCGGGTGTATTTTTTGGGATGGGAGGTGCATCTTTTAAAATCGTCAACCAAGGCGAAGAAGCCCTAGTTGCATCCTTTGGGAAATATAAACGCAAGCTTCCTGCGGGTCCCCACTTTATCCTGCCTTTTATTGATACCGTAAGCTACAAAGGCTCAATCAAAGAACAAGTATTAGATATTCCCGCTCAACAATGCATCACCCGTGACAATGTGCCGATTACCGCTGATGCCGTGGTCTATTGGCGAGTCGTTGATATGGAAAAAGCCTATTACCGCGTAGAAAATCTCCGCCAAGCAATTATTAATATTGTTTTGACCCAGATTCGCTCTGAGTTAGGCAGCTTGGAACTGGATGAAACCTTTACGGCGAGGAATAAAATCAACGAACTGCTACTGCGTGATCTCGATGATGCCACCGAACCTTGGGGCGTGAAGGTAACGCGGGTCGAGTTGCGTGATATCCTGCCTGCTAAGGCGGTGCAGGAGTCGATGGAACTGCAAATGACTGCCGAGCGTAAAAAACGCGCCGCCATTCTTACTTCGGAAGGCGATCGCGAGGCAGCAATTAACAAAGCTAGAGGTTTAGCAGACTCCCAACTGCTTAATGCTGAAGCTTCTCAGAAAGCGGCGATCCTCGAAGCTGAAGGACAGAAACAATCAAGGATTTTGCGAGCTGAAGCGGAGCGACAGGAGCAGGTATTAAAGGCTCAGGGGACGGCTCAAGCGATGCAGGTTTTGTTGCAGTCTATGAAAGGGCATCCCCAAGCCAATGAGGCTTTGCAATTTTTGTTAGCACAAAGCTATCTCACTATGGCTACAACTGTTGGTTCTAGTGGCAGTAGCAAGGTGATGTTTATGGATCCGCGATCGCTACCTTCGACCTTAGAAGGATTGAAATCAATCGTGGATACTCCTATTGATCCGAGCGATCTACCCACCCAAGATTGGACTAAATAAAAATTAACGTAAGTTCGAGATAATTTGAAACGGGATTTGAGAAAGGGTTTGCGTAGCAAACCCTTTCTCAAAGCAAG
>NZ_ALWB01000013.1 GCF_000332215.1 Pseudanabaena biceps PCC 7429 | reverse complement strand
CGTACCGCCCGCGTAGCGGGCGGTACGCTCTTCTAGGTTTTGTTTTTTAATTATGCAGAACTACTTAGAAAGTGAAGGTAGTACGAATTATACCGACTGTGGCAGTACCATTAGTTTTATCACTGTTAGGATTAAATACAAAATACACTGCGGGAGTAATACTAATATTCTTAGTAACGCGGAAACGATAGAGAGCTTCCAAATGGTAAGGAGTAGCATCATTAGCCGCAATTACACCTTTAGTTGCCGTGCCGCTTACACTATTTTTGTAGAGAGGTTGACCGAAAATAATCGCAGCAAGATCGCCTTCATTAAATACATCTTTGAATGACAATGCAGTCGCCCAACTTGTAAAAGTAGTCGAACCAGCAGAGCCCACAGCATCAGCAAAGACGTAAGAACCCCATGTGTTGAAAGTAATCTTGTTGGTAATATCCCAAACAAGACTACCCACAACCGTATTTGCTCTCGTACCAGTGATTGTGCCACCAGTAATTGAATCCTGATTGAGTCCAGAGTTGAGGCTAGCGGTTTGGTGATAGCTATTAGCATAGGCAATTCCTAATTTTAGGGCTTCGCTTGGCTTCCATACCAATTGAGCGATCGCCACAGTCGATCCCCCAAACAAACCACCCGCACCGCCTGCTGAAGCGGCGGAAGCATTATTGGCGGAATAGGCAACTTGTAAGTTTCCCTGAGGTGAGATTTTCCAATCAAACCCTAAAACCGCCACACTTCCTGTCGAACCATCAGCATTAGTACTGCCACCACTGCCAATTCGCAATAATGGACTCAACCGACCAAACCGAGAAACTGTTCCTTGACCGTCATTGGTGAGAGGATTGAGCTGATCGATAATATCCTCTGTCTGTCCAATTGGCGCAACATAGGCAGTAAAGTTATCGCCAATCGGGAAGCGATAATACAAACGATTTAGATCGAACTGGTTGGCAGTACCACCCGTATCAAAGGAGAGACGAGTAGTATTACCACTGGCTAAGGCAGGAGCAATCAAATTTTGAGTATTACTGGCTTGCAGGCGAGTTCTCAATAAATCTTTGCCCGTAAAACTAGTGTCGAGATTGAGTCGAGCCCGATAGCTGAACACGGTATTGGTGCGATCGCTACCCACAGGAACATTGCTACCATCAGAAGCAGCGGCAAGACTGAAGATTGCTTCTCCACGTAACTTAGTTGTCGTAGAGAATTGTTGTGCTTCTAACTTTACGGTTTTGGCATCAAGGGCATCAACGCGACCGCGCAGTGTGGCGAGTTCAGCGGCAAACTCAGTTTGCAGTTTTTGTAGGGTTGCAAGGTCTTCTTTACTTACCTTATCAGCTAAACCTGCGGAAATGATTTCATTGATTTTGTCTAGAGCCGAGTTGAGCCCTGCCGCAAATTCATAGCGGGAAAGGGATTGCTTACCGCGAAAAGTGCGATCGGGATAGCCCGCGATTACACCATAACGTTCTACTAAAGATTGCAATGAGACAAAAGCCCAGTCTGTCGAACGAACATCGCTAAGTTGAGATACTGAAGTGACATTTTGGGACAATGTATAGGGGTATGTATAGGGATATGTATTGGGGTACAATTGTCCCCTTTCAACTAGGTTAGGATTGCTCGTAGAGCCTACTATATCTGCATCTGACACAATGCGATCGCTTAGTGGAGCGCGTTGATTGGCAATAGATTTTGTCTCAGCATTGGCACTACCACACAGAAAAGTAGACGCAGCAAAACTCGCAGTAATTACTTTTGGAGCGAGAAAAAATAATTTTCTCGCGTTCATTCTGTTCAGTTTCGACATATAAATTTTTTGTTCCTCACACTGGAGCAATTAGCCCTTAACTTGCAGCAATTTCCGATCAAACGAACGACAAGAAATTTTTTGAAAGTATTGCAATGCAGCACTTTCAAAAAATTTTTTGGTTCAAGTTTGAGCGCAAAGCGCTGTAAACTAACAGTAGCAAGAAAGATAATGTGGATGTAAGTATACTGTGAGACATTAGTTATCTTTTTTGATGATCAACTCCCACATTCATAATCAACCTGACAGGATATTTCTATTAAATCCCTGCTCCATCAAGAAATTCTTGAATGAGATAGTTTGAGGAGTAAATAGAGTTATGTCGTTCTAAATCTTGGAGATTAATATGAGAATTGGCGTGAGATACTTCGGATAAGCGCATTGATGTACTTAGAGGTTCGTAAACAGCGGTGCTATGTCTAATTCGATCAATTTCATCTTCTAAGGATTTAATCCTTTCAAATAAAGCTTTAATTGCCTCTGCTTCAGGATCGGGCAAATGTTCGCGATTAGTTTGCTGTTCTGTATCTTTGATAGATTGACCGCGATGGCGTACGATTCTCGCGGGAATGCCCACAACCGTGCAGTCATCGGGGACATCTCGTAACACAATTGAGCCAGCTCCAATATTGACTCGATCGCCAATGGATATATTTCCTAAGATTTTTGCCCCTGCTCCTACGACAATCTCGCGACCGAGCGTGGGATGTCTTTTTCCTGTTTCTTTTCCTGTGCCACCGAGGGTAACCCCTTGATAAATCGTGACATAATCACCGATGATTGCCGTCTCGCCGATGACTACACCCATGCCATGATCGATAAATACGCCTCTACCAATTTGAGCGCTGGGATGGATTTCAACTCCTGTAAACAGACGGGCAAGATTAGAGATCAAGCGTGGCAAGAAGGGAATTTTGATCTGTTGGAAGCTATGGGCGATCCGATGAAAAACTAGGGCGTGCCAACCAGGATAACAGAGAAAAACCTCCAACCAGTTACGAGCCGCAGGATCGCGTTCAAAGATAACTTGAAAGTCAGTGACAAGGGTATTCCACATAAATTTAGTTAATTGCAGGTAGGTAATAGCAGTGAACGATATGGCTATGCAGGCTGGGAGCAAAGGCTGGATGGCAATCGTTTAAGGAGTATTTAGTAAACTAAAATATTAAATACGGTATCCCTACCAAGATACCGTATTTAATACGATACAATACTTTCTAATTCATTACAAACAAAATTCAGGGGTTGCCGACAGAGTAATACCAATTTCCAAAATGATGTCACCATTTTGGAAATCTCAAAACCTTGTTGGGTTTGTTTTTTAATTCACTGAAGTGTTGGCTCACTTCAGTGAATTGGTATAGCTATAGTCCGTAATGTTAGGACAAAAATCAAACCCAATAGAGAGTTGCGGCGCTTCGCGCCGCAACTCTCTATTGGGTTTGATGTCCTGACTTAAGTGAATATAGCTATATAAGTGATGATAAGTGATGATTTGTCGCAAATTTGCTTATGTCTTCTACATTACTTGACTTTCATTATTGACTTACCCTAATCTACTGCAAACACGGCAAAATACCGTAGATTGTTTTGGTAATTACATTTAATCGTGACTTCAACCTTAGAGGTTGACAATAATTATGTTCAAAGATGCTCAAGGACTTGATATAACCACTGTTTCTGAAATAGCGATCGCGGCGATTAATCAATATACAGAACAGTGCTTATGCTATGGCAATCAAGCTGAGTCGAGCATCTTGACAGCAGTAGCCGCAGATTCGCAATCTGTTTTGGCAAATACATTTGCGGCAGCTTATTATCTCACTCAAGAAAATGCGAGTGATGCTCAGCAAGCAATTCCCTATTTAGAACAAGCTAGAAATAATATTGCAAATGCCAACGAACGCGAAAGATTACATTTTTTAGCAACGGAAGCATGGGCCCAGAAAAAAATAGATCGGGCGATCGCCTATTGCGAAGAAATAGTTACTCGCTATCCTCAAGATCTGTTAGCTGTGCAGCAGGGACAATATCATTACTTTTATATGGGTGACAAATCGGGTTTAACTTGCATTGCTGGTAGCGTACTCAATGCCAATGCGGGTAATCATTATTTAATGGGAATGCTTGCTTTTGGGCTAGAACAAAGCGATCGCCTTGATGAAGCAGAACGCCTTGCCAGATTTGCTTTAGATATCAATCGCTATGATCCTTGGGCACAACATGCCGTTGCCCATGTGATGGAAACTCGCGGACGTTATCAAGAGGGCATTGAATGGATGGAAAGTTTTGCTGATACTTGGGAAAATTGTAATTCGATGCTCTATACCCATAATTGGTGGCATATTGCACTCTTCTATCTATCACGAGGTGAGATTAATCGGGTTTTATCCATTTATGATCATCATATTTGGGGTAAGGCGCGTAAATCGACTCCCAAGGATCAAGTAGGAGCGATTTCTCTATTGCTGCGTTTAGAGCTATTAGGAATTGATGTTGTTGAGCGTTGGCAACAAATTGCTCCTTATTTACGCGATCGCCTCCATGAACATGCACTTCCATTTCAAGATTTGCACTATATCTATGCTCTTGCTCGTGCTAATCGTCTTGACTTTGCAAGAGAAATGCTCTTTAGCATGGAAGCCTATGCCCATAGAGTCCAACCCTACTTACAAAAGACTTGGCAAGAAGTGGCTCTACCTGCGGCTAGGGGACTTATTGCCTATGCGCTCTATGACTGGAAAAAAACTACTAAAGAATTAAAGCCCTTGCTACATCGCTTGCATGAGGTGGGTGGTAGTAATACGCAAAGAAAGCTATTTGTGCAGATTTATGAGGATGCCCATCGAGAAGCCTTGATCCAGCAGGATCGCTACTCGCGCTATCACCATTCTCAAGCGATCGCTTCATAGCCTAACTGCATAGCTGCATCAAAAGTAACAGCAATAGGTTCATAATCCTGTGCTGTTACTTTTGCATAGCGCTTTACTTGAGCCATTGCCATGACTGCCTGTAGATCTGAATCGGGATTGAATAAAGTATTTTGCAACTGTGCGATTAAACTGGGCTCTAAGCGTGATGATACAGCGATCGGAGGTATTGGCGATCGCATTGATTCAATAATTCGGAAGGATTGTCTTAATTCCGGGAATTGGCGTAGCTCTGCCTCCATCACCACGCTATCAATAGCAGCACAGTCAGCTAATCCATTAGCAATCCACTGAAGCGATCGCTGATGGGAACCAGATTGTCGAACATGACTAAAATAAGATGTTTCTTTGTGATGTAAGTGTTGTAATAAGCGATAACGTAACAGATTGTATCCACTGTTAGAACCCTGATCGTTATAACAAAATCTTGTTCCTGCCAAATCCTCAAACCGCTTAAAATTACTAGCTGCATTCACAACAATGTCGGCAAAGTAAATGGGCTGATTTTCATAGCGATCGCCTAACATCACTGGCGCAGCTAATAACTGCAATGGTTTTACTACTCGGCGATTATGACGAATTAGGGGCAGTCCGCAGATAAATATGAGATCCCATTGATCATTCTGTAATAATTGGTCATCCAGTGGATCGGTTGTTGCTTCTATTAGTTCTATGGTCAGACCACAGTTGCGTGCAATAGCCTCGGTAATCGCTTGGTAATACCAAAATAGATTCGGTGATAGATAAGAAATGGCTTTCAGAATCATGGATTTTCACAAAATCATTTCACAAAATCATTATCGCAGTGATGCTGTTAATAGATCACGGCAGCCATCAAGATAATGCTGTAAACGTTCAGGATTATTATATAAACGTCCCAAAAGTAATGCTCCCTCGATCGCACTGAGTAGTTGTTGCGCTAAGCGATCGGGATCAACTTTCGGTTTAAGCTGTGAACTACCCGCATGGAGTAATCGTGCAATTTCCTGCTGCCATTCATCAAATACTTTGATTAAATGCGGACGAAAGCTAGCATCATGTTCCACTAATTCCACGATGAGATTACCAAGAAAACAACCTGCACAGGGTTGTTCGGCTTGGTGGATTTTTTCGAGTTGGTCAATCATGGCAAAAAGTTGGGCGATCGCATCGGGCTGTGGAATTCCAAATAGTGCCGATTTGAGTTTATGCCACTTAAAGTCAATCAGAGCGTGACCTAACTCATCCTTGGAATGAAAGTAATTATAGAAGCTCCCCGATGAAACGCCGCTACTGGAGAGTAATTCCTTCAATCCAGTGGAGTGAAAGCCTTGGCGGTGAACTAAATCAATTACGTTATAAAGAACATCTTCACGGGTACGTTTTAGATTCACCATAAAATACAAGATTTTTCTATAGAGTTAAGTGGCTAGCAATAGACAAAGTTTAGATCCCCCCCTGCCCCCCTTGTAAAGGGGGGAGAATTTTCTTCTTCCCCCTTTACAAGGAGGATTGATGGGGATTGGATATTTTAGTTGCGATGCGTCCATTGCTGATAAGCAAACCGTAGCACACTATCTAGGGCATAGCCAATTAGTCCAATAATTAAGATGACGGCAACTAGTTCTGAATAGGATAGGCGATCGCGAGTATCAAGAATGTAATAGCCCAAACCTGCACTCACTCCTAGCATTTCCGCAGGAACCAGCACCAACCAGATAATCCCGATCGCTAAACGTACTCCCGTTAACAAATGGGGAATAATCGCAGGAATAATGATCTGCGTTAGAGTTTCCCATCTTGTGGCACAAAGACTTTGGGAGAGGAGCAACCAGCGCTGATTAACTGCAAGTACCCCTGCAGAAGCGTTTAATACAAGGGGCCATACCGCCGCGATCGATAGCAGGAAATATACAGGCAGATCGCCAATACCTAAAACCATGACCGCCACAGGCATCCAAGATAATGGCGAAATCATCCGAATAAATTGGAATAGGGCGGAGGTGGTTTCTTCTAAGGGGCGGGATACACCCACTAAGATTCCTAACGGTACGCCAATAGCGATCGCTACAGTCAATCCCACAAATACCCGCCGTAGACTGGTGAGAATGTGGGGAATGATTGTTCCTTTGCTGAATAGGAGGACTAGGGCGGCAAAGGTGCGTTCGGGGGAGAAATCAGCGAGGGTTGGATCGCTATGCCAGAGTGGAGTTGTCCATAGCCACCAGATTAGGGATGCGATCGCTAAACCCAAGAGAGGCAAAGGTAATTTAATCCACGATGCGGATTTTGTGAGTTGGATAGTGGAAGTCATAGGAAGAAAAAAGGGGGGAGAATCTAGGAATCTATGCAGAGATTGTCTAGATCCCCCC
The DNA here is from genome assembly GCF_000332215.1 of Pseudanabaena biceps PCC 7429. GTDB lineage: Bacteria > Cyanobacteriota > Cyanobacteriia > Pseudanabaenales > Pseudanabaenaceae > Pseudanabaena > Pseudanabaena biceps. The sequence goes on along the minus strand of NZ_ALWB01000013.1, from coordinate 35,249 downwards.
CAGCCCCCCTTTGCAAGGGGGGCTGGGGGGGATCTCTTAGAGCTTTTGAACCCAGAAAGTAATTCTTAAATCGTTTCTAAATAGAAATCGTTTCCAAACGCGAGAAATCTTCTTTTAGTCCGAAAGCTTTTAATCCGCCGACCTGTTGAAGTGCATTTTTTACGAAGGAATCATCGATTAGATCCTTTGCAACTTCCTTGGGATCGAGATTTTGCAAAAAGGCAACATCTCCTTCCACTTGCGTTTCCTTCAGCAAGCGCACTAGTTCTTCCGTATAGGATGGGAAGGGATAGGGCTGGAAATCGATGCGATTATTGTTCCAGTCGGGATGTTTAATTGCGCCTTGTTTGCCATAGACTTCTTTGTCGTAATAGGTGAGGGTACGCTTGAGGGCAGGCAATGGATGGGGCGTATATTTGCCAGTTCCTTCCTTCGATAAAACCTGGGCGGTTTCTTCACGATTATCCCGAATCCAAAGTTGTGCCTTCACGATCGCATTGACTACTTTTTGCGACCATTCTTTCTTTTGGGTCGTATCTTCCTCATGGAGCGCTACTACGCAGCAAGCATGATCTTGCCATACGTCTCCCGTAAATCGCAGTATTTTACCAGTTTTCAGATTTTCGGCTGCCGCATTAAATGGCTCAGCAACGATATAACCGCCGATAGACTTATTTGCTAGAGCCGACACCATGTCTGAGGGTGGCAATACTACGAGATTTACTTCATCATCAGCGATCGCTGTATCCTGTGCTTTGCGCGTAATTTTCAATCCTTCTTTTTTCAATACCTGTTGCAATACCACGTTATGAATGGAATACCAAAAGGGAACAGCAATGGTGCGTCCGCCCAAATTCTTGACGGTTTCGATTTCTGGTAAGACGGTCAGTGCCGAACCATTGGTATGATTCCAAGCCACGACTTTAGTAGGGAATTTACGTCCATAACGTAGGGATATGGGAATTGGTGAGAGGACATGAATTACATTCACCTGACGGGCAAGGAATGCTTCCACTACTTGCGCCCAAGAGCGGAATAGGCGAGGTTGTTCTACGGTTAAGCCTTCTGCTTCATAGAGTTTACGCGCATGGGCAATCAGTAAAGGCGAAGCATCGGTAATCGGTAAATAGCCAATCTTGACGGGTTGATCGCTTCCGCTAGCATTGGTAGGACTGGTAGCAACTTTGCTAGAAGTGGGCGTAGAACTACTGGAAGCTGTGGAAGTTAGATTAGACTGACAGCCTCCTGTGGCTAAGGTTACTCCCATGGAAGTAGAAAATAAACCTGTCAGTTTCAAAAAATCACGCCGACTCATGCCACAGCAATCACAAATATTATTCCAAGTCATTGTTAAATCTCCTATGAAAGTTACAAATATGGGCTACCCATTACTGTGGATAGGGATTCTAAAATCTCGAAGCGAATTTCTGAGAGGAGATGCGCCTGTTGTACACGAGGCTTTGGTTGAGTAATCGACCATTCCTGATGGATATGGTGATGCGCCATCAATAACACCCGGTCGCCTACTAAAAGAGCTTCATCAATGTCATGGGTTACCATCAGCACCGTTGTTTGTTGCTGGGAAATGATTTGCAGCAGCAAATTCTGCATATCGAGGCGGGTAATCGCATCAAGGGCGCTGAAGGGTTCATCAAGTAGCAGTAATTGAGGACGACGGGCTAAAGTTCTCGCTAGAGAAACCCTTTGCGCCATGCCTCCTGAAAGTTGATGGGGATAACTGCGCTCAAAACCTTGCAAACCCACTTGAGCGATCGCTTCGGAAATACGGTTTCTTAGCTCAGGTTTCGTCAACTTGGGCATCTGCTTCAGCTTTAGCCCAAAGGCAATATTTTGAGCTACATTCAGCCAAGGCAGGAGACAAGGATCTTGAAAAACCATGCCCACTTGCGGATGACTGCTCTGTAAGCGATCGCCTTGTAAGTAAATTTCACCGCGATCAGCTTGCTGTAAACCTGCGATCGCTGCTAGTAGTGATGACTTACCGCAACCACTGGCTCCTAGTAAACAGACCACCTCGCCCAGTCCCACGTTTAAGCTAATATCGGCAAAGGCAGTTAGGGAAGCACGCCGCGTCTGATATTGCTTATGCAAATTCTGAACTGAGAGAAGTGGCAGATCGGAACCTGTTAAATTTCCATTACTCAATGTTCCATTACTTAATGATGCAGTGAATATATTACTCATAGGGCATCTCCAGCAATTTGCCAGCAACTTGTAAATTTCCTTGCTCCAAACGATGCAACATCTTTTTCAGTTGTTTAATCGCAGGGGTGACGATCGCTACAAAATAAGCTTCCCGCAATCGTCTCGCAGGACGAGAACCATGCAGATATGCCCTCGCACCTGCATGGAGCATGGCAGCATTGGCGGCTTTTAATGATAGTTCCGAACCTGCAATTCTGATCTTGATTACTTCCCTTAGTAGATCAGGCGTAATCTTTACATTGGGCTGACTTAGCTCATCTGCCAAATCATAGGTCTGACGACGGGCGATCGCTAATTCGGCAGCCAAATCCTCAGCTTGATCATCCAGAAAAGCATTCACATGACCTAATCGCGATTGATAGCGTTCAATCATAGTGATGCAGTCAGCAATTAAACCCAAGCCCATACCCACCTGCGTCAAAATAAAGGCTGGACGAATTCTATTTACATAGTCTTCGCAGGGTTCTGCTAAAATCCATTCATCGGGAATAAATACATCGTTGAAATGACAGCTAAACGTCCCACTGCCTTCTAAAGCAATGAAGTGGGCATTCTGTCGGAGCGTTAATCCATCGAATTGATCGGAAGCGATCGCCATTAAATAACCATCGCGATCGGCTAACTTCGCCGCAATGCCAAAGGGATGCCCAGAGCCAATATTAGAAACCCAAGGCAATAGCCCATTGAGAACATAACCACCCGATTTTCGTTCGGCATTCAGTGCAATCTTCTCAATATCCGCAAAGTGTTTCATCGGATTTGATAGCCCTGTACCACCCAATATTTCTCCCTTCGCTACTAGTGGTAGAACCTGCGTCTGCAAATAGGAATTATCACTATTCTGCATATACCAAGTACAGGCGATCTGACACCAAGCCATAAATCCTGTACATAGACATTCTGCGGAAATAGCCTCAATGACTTGAATTGCGGATTTCAATCCATGCCCTGTTCCTCCAAACTCAGTCGAAACAGCCTGCCCAAATCCCTGCAACGCACCGACGTGCTGCATAAACTCGCGAGGATATAATCCTTCTTGATCGATACGCTGTACCAGTGGTGCAAGTTCTTGGGTGATGATTGCTTGCAGTTTCGTAAGCAAAGGACTAGGGGCTATGCTTTCGGGAAAGCTAGGTGGACTGGAAACCTTTTCAAACGCTAGCGGTAAAGTAGCCTGCATAGGTCAAATATTTAGCAAAGAAGTTAGGATGGAATATGGCGATCGACAGAAAATTCTTGGCAGCAAGTTCTTAATAGCAAGTTCTTAATAGTAAGTTCTATTCAGCTAGAGCTACATCAAGATTTACGGGATTACGAAGCGTATTGGCAACTGGCGACCAGAGATTAGAATGGGCAACCAAATCTTCTAATTCAGCACGACTAACGTTGCCTTCTAGATTCACCTTGGCACGGATATCGGTAAAGCCCAAGCGCTTTTCGCTAAGATCGCCAATACCCCAAACTCCCGTGATATTAATATCACCTTCGAGTTCCAATTCTAATTTAGTTAGAGTAATTCCGCGCACGATCGCATTGGCATGAATGCCTACTGACAAACAAGATCCTAGCGCCGCTAACACAGCTTCCGAAGGATTAGGGGCAGTATCTTGACCAAGTAAGCTAGGTGGTTCATCGATCACATGTTCGGGCAAGTCACGCACATAGGTTAAATTGCGAAATTGACCTTCACAAACGGTTTTAACCTTGATCGATTTAATGACATTTGGATTTGCTTTCGCATTTGCTGCCAAATTTTCTAAGCCTGTCTTGCTGACTGGGCGTAGGACATTTTGAGTGATAGTTAAGGTTTCAGTCATAAATTTTAAGTGGTATCTAAATAGAACAATCTATCTAATTTAAGAAAAATTAAAAAACTAATCTACCTACTGTTAGCCTAAAACCATTAAAAATAATGGGACTTTAATGAAACTACGGTAAGTCGATTGGCTTATGAGGTTTAAGCTAACATGGATTCTAGAAAAGATCAACCATCGAGTAATACCAATTCTAAAAATGGCTACGCCATTTTTAGAATTAAAAAACCTTGCTGGGTTTGGGTTTTAATTCCCAGAAGTGTAACTACACTTCTGGGAATTGGTATAAAAAGTAAGGAAGTGTAGTATTTCCCTACTTTTTACTTGATGACTAAACTCCTGATGTTTGTCCACCATCAACTAGAATTTCTGTACCAGTAATCGAAGCAGCTAAATCTGATACTAGGAATAAAGCCAAGTTCGCAATATCCTCTGGTTGGGCGATTCGACCTAAAGGAATTAACTTCACAGCTTGCGCTCTATATTCTTCAACGGAAATATTAGCGAGTTTTGCGTGCTGTTCAGCGAGATCCTTCGCACGATCTGTTTCCGTCAAGCCGGGGGAGATGGCATTGATGCGAATATTATGCTGAGCTAGTTCCTTAGAAATGCCACGGGTAAAGTTGAGCAAAGCCGCATTGGTTGTACCACCAGGGAGAAAATTCGGACGAGCAGTTCGACCTGTTCCACCGATGATATTGACGATTCGACCATCACGGCGCTTAATTTGGTCGGGAATTACGGCTCTCACAAGGCGGATATATCCCAGTAATTTGAGATTCCACGCATCTAAAAACACATCATCACCGATGTCTAGTAAATTTCCCGCTTTAGCGGAACCTGCATTGTTGATCAAGATATCGATTTGTCCAAAGGTTTCGAGTGTAGTGGCGACGACTTTATCAACACCTTCGGCTTGGCTGATGTCAGCCGCGATCGCGATGACTTTATTGCCAGCATTGGAAAGTGCGCTAATTTCCTGAACTGCTTTGTCCAGCTTTTCAGGATTACGGGCGGCGATCGCCACATTCACACCTTCTTTAAATAGTCCCTTTGCTGTAGCTAATCCGATACCTGCACTACCGCCAGTGACGATCGCCGTTTTACCAGTGAGATGTAATTCTAAGCTCATGGTTGATATTCCTAATAATATTCTTGTTCCCCTCTCCTGCGGGAGAAGGGTGAGGGCAATGATTATTTACCAGTAGGAAGAGGTTCGCCGAGAACTTTGGCAAATCTCTCTAGATAGAATTCCTTAGAATTAGCAACTGCTTTAATAGACTCGCGATCGCGTAAAGCTGCCCACCATTTTTGAATGCGAGGAGTTTCGGCGGGAAGTTCAAATTTGCGGAAATGCTCGATGACTGGTAAGCGCTCAAACCAAGGATAGAAGCTGATATCAACTAAGCTCAACTGCTCGCCAAAGAAGTAATCGCCATTCCCTGAGAATTTACCAAAACCTTCTTGTTCGATGAAAAGCAAAGCTTCGATAAATTCTCTTCGTCCTTGCTCTTGCTCTTCTACGGTTTTACCGCGCAATAATTTCACAAAGGCTGGGACAAAGCGATTGTTGGCGTAATCAATCCAAATTCTCGCGATCGCCTTTTGACCAGCATCTTTAGGTAAGAGAGCAGGTTCGGGGAATACTTCTTCTAAATATTCATTGATGATTGCCGATTCATAGATTTCAAAACCGTTATGGACAATAGCAGGGACTTTACCATAGCGAGAAACCTTGAGAAATTCTGCGGATTTATTCTGGAAATCAACGTCAGTTGAAGTGAATTCAATTCCTTTTTCTAGTAGAACTACGCGAGTGCGCTGAGCAAAGGTAGAGGCTTTGGCAAAATAAAGATGTAATGCAGTCATGGAGGATTCTTAGCGTATTGTAAATGTCTTATACAGGCATACTACGGTTAATTTGTCGAATTACCGTAGATTATATGTAATGATTATTACATATAGGTTTTCCCTAATGATGTCTCCTGAATAACAAAGATTTGTTTGCATACAAAGTTTTTTTGTATCGGGCTGATTTTGCTAATAAATCTTCCCAAAAGTTCTATTTGCTGAGGCGATCGCCATATACAGTTTTATGGTTTTCCTATTTCCGATTCTTTCTGATTCTATTTTTAATGTAATGTGCAACCAATCGATCGCGTTGATATATGTAAATAAAAATATTTTTTGCTTTTCCCTAAATGAATATTGTCTAAAAAATTCTGGCTAATCTGCCTATTTAGATAATTAGATGGAAAATCCCTGTCTAATTAACCCCAAAATAGGCTCTTAGAGCGTGTTTGAGAAGTTTTTTACCCCCTCTAACTCCCCCTTAAAAGGGGGAGGATTCAAGTTTCTCCCCTTTAAAAAGGGGGGATTAAGGGGGGGAAGCAGAAATTTATGTTAGATAGGAGACTTCTCAAACACGCTCTTAGGCAGAATTTTTCTGTATAGTTTATTCTTATAGAGTGATTAGATAGAAATTTTCCGTCTAATACATAGTTAACCTGCTTAATTTGAGTAGTTGTCATGAAAATCAAACAGTTAATTATTGTTGGCTTCAGTTTTGCTTTACCGATTAGTATTTGCCTAGCACCTCAAAAATTGCAAGCTCAAGAAGTTTGCGGTGTTAATGATTCAAGGCAAGGTAAACGTGGAGTTCCAGAATACTATTACATCCCCGATCCTAAACGTTCGGGTACAGGAAGCGGATGTTCGCCCCGTTTTGGAGGACAGTGGCATAGATACAATGGCAATCCTAATTCTGGGGGAGTTTTTGGAATAGCTAATACGGGTGTATTGCTTCGGAGTATTTACGGGGGATACAGCGAAATTCGCCCTGTTGGAGTTGTAGACGTAATTCCTATTCGTGTGTCTAGGTAATTAGTGCGATCGCCAATATTGTAGTTTGGGTTGAGGTGACGAAAGCCAACATTGCCTTTATTCCTTACCTTAATATTTCCTCGCTAATAAAATCGGAGTTCTCACTTCGTCAGACTTCGTCAGAGAGAGAGATTGCAGTGACTCGACAATGAGGTTATCATTTCTCATGGTTGGGTTAAGGAACGCAACCCAACCTACAAGATCTGCGATCGCACTTAGAATACACCTAGTTTTGATCTTGATTTGATACGGTTAGGTTAAAATTCTAAGAATAAACCTATTAAAAACAGACCTATGAACACCATGAAAACACTAACAAAGAGATTCCTTACCACCTGTCTTACCTCAATGTTAATGCTCGGCTTATTCCTCGGTTTAGACCTTGGCAATACCTCCTCTTCAATGGCAGCACTTTTGAAATCATCGAACGATTCAGTTCACATTTCCCACGCCATTATTGCTTATAGCGATGGTTCTGAGAATAACACAATTTATAAAGTTGTTGTCAATTACGAAGAACAATACTCGATCTGGCCTGCTCATAGAGAAAACCCTTCTGGCTGGCGAGATGCTGGCAAAACTGGAACCAAGCAAGAAGTTCTTGAATACATTAAGCAAGTATGGACAGATATGCGTCCCTTGAGCCTACGCAAAAAGATGGAAGAGTTAGCTAAAAATCAATCAGATCTCTCGCAAAATTAAGGGTTTTTGAGATTGTTAACCTATCGCAAGTCTCAAAACTTGATTATGTTTCCAAAGAACTGATCACATTTCGGGCTATCTGGGCATATTTTCTAACTGTCTCGTAGGGCATATCCAAATCGCGATCGCGATCGCTTTCAAACTTTCCCCAATTAATGCCTTGTCAAGATAGGTTGGTTTGAGTGCGATCGCCGATCTTGTAGGTTGGGTTGAGGTGACGAAACCCAACATTGCCTTATAAACCTTTATCTACGAGACTGTATGCGATTGCAAAAGAGGTGGTCATTAGACTGGGTGTAAATTTTGACGGGACAGAGAAATTTCTCCTGATTTCTCGCGAACCTTAGCGATCGCCTAGTTATGTTGTTATTGCCTAGGTTTCCAAATATATTCAACATTGGGTTGACCGTTAAAGGTATTAACTGATAACTCACTAGCAATAAAGCCATTGCGTTCATAAAAAACTCTGGCTCTAGTATTTTCCCTAAGTGTATAGAGCCTTAATCCTTGAGGATGTAATGATTTTGCATGATCAAGAAATTGTGCACCAATGCCATGACTCTGATAACGGCGATCGACAAATAGCTGATCGATATAGCTCTTTTCAGGAAAGATCAGCATAAATCCCGCAATTTGTTGCTCAACTTCGGCGATCCAAGTACTGCCCTGTGGAATCAGTTTTGTGAGCAGTAGTTCTCTCCATTCAGGGTAGGGATGCGGATGTTGTAAATTGGGGAAAGTCTCATGCCAAGTGTTGTACCAAAGTTGAGCGATCGCATCGAGATCGGCATCTTGATAAGCACGAATAAGAGGTTGCGTTAAAGTCTTTGGTATGCCCATATTTCAAATTTGGCTGTTGATGATAATTCTATGTCTAGAGAGCCATATTGCTTGATGCAAAAATTTTCAAATTCAGCGATCGCCTGTTCAAAAATCTCTTCGGATACGCGCCAACAGAATCCATAGGCTCGTAATTTAAAGAAACTTAATAGTTCTCTAACTGTATTACTAACTTTCCATTCTTTCGCTATTAAGTAATTGGATTGATAGCCTTTGTTGAGGAAATATTGGTCTATGTCTATGTTGATTTTAGCGATTGGCTTAGGTTCAGGCTGAGAATCCTGAGCTTCATACTTTGCCAAGATTGCTCGAAAATAGTTCTCAAATTCCAGTCTTGCAGGGGGCGTAATGCATTGAGCATTGAGATAAAAACCGTTGGGTTTTAACACGCGAATAATCTCATCAAGAAACCTTTGCCAATTAGCGACAGCATGAATCATATGCACAGTTAAAACTACATCAAAACTCCAATCTGGAAAATCTAATTGAGAAGCATCTGTGCAGATTAAATTCAGATTTGATGGAACTTCTGACAATTTTTGACGAAACTGATTGAGCATTTCTTGAGAAACATCAATTCCTGTCACCGCATAGCCACGCTTGACTAAAGGTAAAACATTTACACCAGTACCAACCCCTGCTTCTAACAAAGAAGTGTCAGGATTTGCCTCAACTAAATTCACCATAAAATCGGCGACCACTTCGGCAATTGGTTCTGTTAACCAGCGTGTTTGGTCGTAGTTCTGAGCTATGCGATCGTAATAATTGAATTTTGCCATTTAATTGCTAGTTCCTTATTTTCGGGGCTATCAGATTCTGATTAATTGTTAACCCGACGCAATGGTTCTAGATTGACTTCTAGCTTCTCTCCTAGCCATAACGCATGATCTGTGTGATCGGCGATCGCATTGCCAGTATTGGGATGTAGCAAAACCGCTAAACCTTGACGATTCAGCAATAACCAAGGAACAAGGCGATCGAATTGGTCATTAGCAAAAGCAACCTGATACATCGATCGCGTATGGGGACCCACTAATTGATCGTGCCAACGTCCTAACTGCACCTCAAAGCGATCGCCTAATTCTTGACGCACTTGCTCAGCAGCATCGCGGGTTTCAGGATGATAATAGACATGGGCATGGTAGCTAGTAATTATGTTTGTTTCAGTCATGAATTTTTTGGATTTAGGCTTTTGAGAATGAGAATATCTTGAAATGAATGATCGCCGCAAGCCCAATCAGGGTGATGGCGACAGCACAAACACCATGCCATTGCCACAGGCTCCAACCGACCGCACCGAGAAAAGAACCGATCGCACCGCCAGTATAGTTTGTCACCATATAGACTGTATTCAAACGACTTTCGGCATTGGGAACGAGGCTGTAAATGCGGATTTGATTGAGAATGAAGGAGGCGTGCATCCCTAAGAATAGGAAGAGAACGCCAATGATTAAACCTGAAAGATAGGTTCCTGCGATCGCTAAAATTGTAAAGGCTGTTAATGCTAAGGCGATCGCATAACTGAGGATTTTTCGAGGTGTATGTTCATCGGCAAGTCTGCCAATCAAAGGTGTGACCAAAGCACCGACAATACCCACTAAGCCGAATAGTCCTGCGACTTTGCCATCGTAATGATAGTTTGATTCCAAAAAGAAGATCATCGTTGACCAAAAGGCATTGAACGAACCAAAAATAAGAGCGATATTTAGGGAAGCTTCTCGTAATATGGGTTGCTCGCGAATCAATTGCAAAATACTTCCCATTAACTTGACATAGGACAATTGGGAAGCGGGAGGCACAATGGGAAGTTTGCCACGCACAGTAATGGCTAAGGTGACGATTAATCCTGCTGAGAGCCAATAGATTGATCGCCAGCCAAAGGTTTCGCCGATAAAGCCACTGATGGTACGGGCAAAGACGAGACTGAAGGATAAGCCGCTCATCAAGAGTCCTAGAGTTTTCCCGCGATCTAAGGGGCTGGACATTTGCGCGACCATGGGGATGATTAACTGGGCGACAATGCTGAGACAACCGAGAGCGAGGCTGGCGATGGTGAGGGTGGTGAGGTTTGGAGAAATGGCGATACCGATAATTGCGAAGACTAACAAGCTCAAAACGGTGACGATTAATTTACGCCGTTCGAGGCGATCGCCTAGGGGAACGAGTAGTAATAAGCCGATGGAATAGCCAACTTGAGTTACCGCAGGAACAATGCCAATCTGACTTTCGGAAACTTGAAGATTGCGCCCGATTTGGGCTAGTAATGGCTGATTGTAATAAACATTAGAGATCGCTAGTCCACTCACAATCGATAGCAATAAAATCAAGTTGCGATCGCTAGTGAAGTTCTCTTCAATTACTTCGGAATTTGGTGATGAGATTTTCTTAGGAGACTCGACAGAATGGGATTGGGACATTGAATCAGGCGAATAAGTGGGGTTTGGCAATTTGCGATCGCGCTCTAGATCTTCTTCGTTGGGGTTGAAGTCCAGTAGCGATAGCGATGGATAATGGAGCGACCAGAGATCTTCTAAACCAGTACGTTCAAAGTTTCTAAAGTTCATAATTAAAGAATCTCCTGTAGGGGCAAAGCATTCCCGCCATAATCTCTAAATTTTGAGATGCCCTTAATTTGGGAATGCTTTGCCCAACACCTCAAAACGTAGGGACAATTTAATGCGGGGACAATTTATTGGTAATAGCGAAGAGGGTAGAGCATTTGCGAATTAAGTTTTGTGGCAAGAGTTGATAGATAATGACGCAAATGTTCTACTTCTACGAATGCAACAATAAAAATGGAAAATGTAGGAGCAATTCATGAATTGCTCCTACATTGTTATACCAATTCCCAAAATGGCAACGCTATTTTGGAAATCTCAAAACCTTACTGGGCTTGTTTTTTAATTCACTGAAGTGTTGGCTCACTTCAGTGAATTGGTATTATTCTCAAAATCGAAATTTTACCTTTGGTAAAATTTCGATTTATTATGCAGCTACCAATTCCTTCTCAACCACAAATTGATTAGTTGGACGAGGCAAACCGAGATTTTCACGAAGAGTTTTTCCTTCGTACTCAGTGCGGAACAGCCCGCGCTCTTGCAAGATCGGAATTACCAGATCCACAAACTCTTCTAATCCACTGGGCAAATAGGGAGGCATGATATTAAAGCCATCAGCAGCATCATTGACAAACCATTCCTCAAGATGATCGGCAATCTGTTCGGGAGTACCGACAAGTTGATAATGACCTCTCGCCCCTGCAATCCATTGATAGAGTTGACGGATAGTGAGATTTTCCCGTCTTGCTAATCTAATCAACAAATCTTGACGACTCTGGTGTAACTCTGTTTCAGGCAAATCAGGCAGAGGTTCATCAAGGGGATATCCCGACAAATCAACATTGCCCAACATACTACCCAACAAAGCCAAACCAACTTTAGGATCGATACCATCCTGTAGCTTTTGGAACTTCTCTTGCGCTTCCTCTTCGGTGCGACCAATCACAGGAAAGATTCCTGGCATAATTTTAATATGATCGGGATTGCGACCAATTTTTGCTGCCCGTTCCTTCACATCTGCATAAAAAGTTTTAGCATCCGCAAGGGTTTGGTGCGCCGTGAAAATCACTTCCGCAGTTTCCGCAGCCAAGTTTTTGCCATCTTCCGATGAACCTGCTTGCACGATTACAGGATAGCCTTGAATGGGACGCGCCACATTTAGAGGTCCCCGTACGGAGAAATATTCGCCTTTATGATTGGGAACATGGAACTTATCTGGATCAAAAAAGATGCCCGATTCCTTGTCACGAATGAACGCATCATCTTCCCAACTATCCCATAGTCCTTTGACGACATCAACGAATTCGCGAGCGCGTTGATAGCGTGGCGTGTGGTCAGGATGTTTGTCCAGATTGAAGTTTTTCGCTTCACTATCGGTTGCCGATGTCACCAAATTCCATCCAGCCCGACCACCACTCAGGTAATCAAGAGAAGCGAATTTACGGGCAAGATGATAGGTTTCGTTATAGGTAGTGGAAACCGTGGCGATCAAACCAATATGTTCCGTAACGACAGATAATGCCGAAAGCAGAGTGATTGGTTCAAAATGCGCGACGTGACCTGCACGGCTGATGATGTCTTTGTCCTGACCGCGATCGCGTACTGATACACCATCAGCAAAGAAGATCGTATCAAATTTACCGCGTTCGGCAGCTTGAGCGATTTGACGGAAGTGGTTAAAATCTAAACCACCTTCAGCATTAGCATCAGGATAGCGCCAAGCTGCCACATGATGTCCTGAACTCATCAGGAATGCACCAAGTCTTATTTTACGTTTTTCAGTCATAGTTTTATACCACACCTACAGCAGCTAGAGCAGGAGTATAGGCGGAAGAATCACCCTTAACGGCTTGGCTAGGCGTGCCATCAATGCTAACGGGAAGATCGCCAGCAATGGTTACGCGCTGGACTCGGCGGGGTTGAGTGCCATAATCAGCGATCGCATAATGTTGAGTAGCGCGGTTATCCCAAAAGGCAACATCGCCTTCTTTCCATTTCCAACGCACGGTATTTTCTAGACGAGTAACATAGGATTGCAACAAGCGAATAATGTCATTGGATTCGGTCTGAGAGAGTCCCTTAATCTGACGCACAAAGCCGCCAATAAATAGACCACGTTCGCCCGATTCAGGATGCACACGCACAATAGGATGCAGGGTTTCATAAACTGTAGAAGTGAAAGTCTTGCGATATTCTTTCTGTTGTTCAGAAAGTTCTACCGCAGCTTCAGCATAGTCATACTTATTGCTATGGACTGCCCAGAGAGTATCGGCGAGATCGCGCAAATGAACAGGTAAATCTTGATAGGCGGTTACAGAATTTGCCCAAACCGTATCACCACCAATGGGAGGAATAGTGACAGCACGAAGTACTGAGCCTAGAGGTGGTCTGTCAACAAAGGTGACATCAGTATGCCAATTGTTCGCACGACTTTCAGTTCGGCTGTAATCGAGATCGAGAACATGGGGCTGATTAGCCAGTGATGGAACTGTGGGATGAGCGGTAGTGGTTTCACCAAAGCGACGGGCAAAGGCTAGTTGTCCATCGGCATCTAGATTTTGATTGCGGAAGAAGATGACTTTATAGAATACAAGGGCTTTGCGAATGTCGGCAATGACTTCATCACTAAGATTGCTGCTGAGGTCAACACCAATCAATTTAGCGCCAATGCGCCCTGCAACGGGTTTGATTTCAAAATGTTTGGAACTCATTTTTCTCTCCTAAAGGTTAAATGTTTCGATCCCCCTAAATCCCCCTTGTAAAGGGGGACTTTTTTAATCTTTCCCCCCTTTCGTAAGGGGGGTTAGGGGGGATCAATTAGAAATATGTGCGAAAGATATAAAGCCTTAAAATGAATGCACAATTTAATACAATGAAGCCAAAACTTTATCTATTGCGAAACGTATCGCCGTAGCTGCACCCGCACTCAAATCACGCGGCGCACAGAGGCGATTACGAAGGTAGGCAAAGGTAATCGCCCCGATCGCAGCTTCGGGTGTGCCAGTCCCTTCCTTACCGCCAGTATTGCCACCAGCGAGGATTTCACTATTGCCATAGAGCAGATAGTTGGCAAGGAATCGCAAATGGCGATCGACGATTTCTTGAACTGCATCAAGATTGTTGTCCACTGCTAAAGCGGCGACACCTGAGTTTTTGAGAATATCTGCGATCGCTAATTCGTGGTTATCGCTCAGACGTTCAGCGGCTTCCGCACGATTGGCTAAGAGATTGGCTCTATCAATATCAAGAGGAGCAGGATTACCAATTGGCTCAATCCCAAAGCGGCGGCGTAATAGCAAATTGTTGGTGGTGTTATCGGAGGCGGAGCGTTGGTAGGCAGGACGTTGGGCGATCGCCTCAAACCAAGCATTGATTCTGGGAAATCGTGAATTACCCCTAATGTGATAGCCACGATAAACGGGTAGATTGGCAGCTAAGCGATCGAGGTGAGGGCTATAGAGAATATCGACAATGCTAAATTCCGAAAGAAAGAAGGGGCTGGGATATTTGCCAAGATTGGCTTCGAGAATATCTAGTTGCGCTTCAAACTTCGCTCTTAATTCCTCTAATTTCTGTGGATCTTCGGGAGCATTTCGCAATAACTGATAGGCAAGATCGCGAAATCCGTTAGTTTCTGATTCTTCAACCCAGCGATCGGCGACGGCTCTTTCTTCAGGATCGCTAGGCAGTAAAGGCACTTCAGGAAAACGTTTTTCTAAAGCCAATAGAATATCTTTGGATTCGTAAACCAGTTCGCCTTCAATCTTTGCCGCAGGTACTAGGGTTGTCGGTACGAGATCGGTGTACCATTTGGGCTTGTCGCTAAGATTGATAAATTCCGTTGTAAAGGGAATGCCTTTTTCTTCGAGGGCAAACCAAACTCTTTCGCAAAAAGGACACCAAGAGTTTGAGTCACGATAGAGTAATACTGGGGCAATGCCATTGGCGGGTAATTTATCCCAACTGCTAGGAATTGGCTGTGTAGATGGATGTTGACCAACGCGACGAATTCGTCTTGCATCGGTATATTTACGGGCAGTTTCTAAGAGATATTCCCAACTAGGAAAAGTGGTAATTGGTAATTGGTGATTGGGAGGAGAGATAACAGTTGCAGTTGACATGGATTGGCTCCTTTGAATGATGGTAGAGCTTAGTGAGAGGCTTGATCCCCCTCAATCCCCCTTGTAAAGGGGGAAGAAGATAATAATTAATTCTCCCCCCTTTACAAGGGGGGCTGGGGGGATCTCTTGCAATCAATATCCTGTAGACTTATCCACTACATTTCGTAAAGGCTGACCTGTGCGATAGCGTTGTAGATTATCGAGAAAGAGATTGACAATGCGATCGATCGCTCTTGGTGAAGAAGCGGAAGTATGGGGTGTGATGAACACATTCGGCAAAGTCCAGAGGGGACTCTCTTGAGGCAAAGGCTCGACGGTAAAGGTATCAAGTGCCGCACCTGCGATTTTTTCTTCCTTGAGAGCCTTAATCAATGCATCCTCATCCACGATCGCACCTCTAGCAATGTTGATTACAAAGGCTTCAGGACGCAAAGCATTAATTGCTGCTTCGTCAAAAAGCTTGGTGGTTTCAGGGGTAAGCGGCGTGGCTATGACCACATAATCGACTTCAGGCAATAGCGATCGCCATTCATCTTTACCGACAATCAAATCGAAATTCTCAAGGGGTTGAGGATTACTACGCGAACCGATTACTTTTAGTCCAAAGGCTTTGGCGCGTTGAGCGATCGCCTGACCAATCTTGCCAGCACCGATAATCAGGATTGTTTTCCTATAAATTTCACCAAGCTGTAGCTCAAACCCACGCTTCCAGCCACGTTGTTGACGTAGCTCTAGTAAGGTATCGATTTTCTTGGCATGGTAGAGAATGTAGGTCAGCACGAATTCAGAAATCGGAATTGCAGAATTGCCTGCACCATTGGTGAGGATAATATCGCGCTCTAAATATTTCGGCGTGAGAATATGATTTACCCCAGCACTAGGGGTTTGATGCCAACGGATTTTTGGGGCAACATCGAGGACTTTATGCAGAGTCGGAGGTTTAAGATAGAACCAATTAAAATAGACCTCGGCATCCGTAGGATCGCCTTCAATCTTGCCAGTTGAGTCTACCCATGCTTTTTCGAGATCGGGATAGCGATCGCTAGTTAAATGTGGTTCTAAGCGATCGGCAAATTCTTTAGGAAGTAATGCTTTCATATTCTAAGATTCTTTTAAAATTTCTGGAGGTGTAATTGCAGCGTAGACTTCCACAGGTAAGAGGGCTCCTTGAATATCAACTTTCTTGGGAATCACCTTTTCATCAAAGAATAAATCTGCTACTCTCTGCTGCTCTTTAATTAACTGCGGAGTCAGTCCTCTGCGTCCTGCAAAGGTACGCCGTCCAATGACTTTTTCGGCAACACTGGATTTAAGCTTTAACTCCCTTGCGTAAATTTCCGTAACTTCTGTGCGATTTGCTTCTGACCATTTATCTAGTTCATGCAGTTCCTCAATTACCGCCTTGAGTAGTCCCAAGTTCTCCAAAGCAAAGGGCTTACGGGCGACGTAATAGGCTCCAGGAGAGTCCAAACCAACTGCATCTTTGATGACCCGAATTCGACCTAAATCTTCAGCGATCGCATAATGAGGGTCGCCAGATACCCAGACAGGAATTTTTCCTTCAATAAATGCTCCTCTAGTTTCTACTGTGGGCGCACTCTTAACCTTGATATCTTTAATTGTTAAGCCAACTTCCTGTAAAGCTCTGACGATAAAATAGTGGGAAGCAGAACCCTTTTGAAAATAAACCTCTTGACCTTTAATATCTTCGATCTTTTGAATTGTCGATTCAGGCGGCACAGCAATGACGCTTGCACGACCAGTCAGAGGGGTGTTTTTCGTGCCAACTACATAAACGATATCGGCTCCTGCGGCTTGAGCAAAAATGGGAGGGCTTTCACCAACTGCGCCAAAATCAATCTTTCCAACATTCATCGCTTCCATTAGTTGCGGACCTTGAGCAAATTGCGCCCATTCCACAGTTACGCCAAGAGGTTCTAGCCGTTTTTCAAGAACTTTTCGTGCTCTTACTAAGTCACCTGCGGATTGATATCCTACGCGAAAGACTTTAGTTTTGATGCCAAGATCAATTGCCGCAGTGGGACTTGTACTCCTTGGGCTATTGCTAGCTGCGGGGCTAGGTGTTGTACTGGATGTTGTACTTGGCGTTTGGCTACCACAACTTCCTAAAAACAGAGCCGTAGATAGTCCTGTTAAACCCTGAGCAGTTAATGACAGAAAGCGACGACGGGGTAAATACAATGGGGAAGTCATAGTTGAAATCCTAAAGACCTAAATTTAGATTAGTGTTTCCAAGCTACCAATGCAGATGCATACAAAGCGCGATCGATAGCGGACATAGTAAGGGGCTGCGCCCTGAAATAATGTAGGATCGTAGGTAGGAATTGCTGTAGCAGTCATTGACGTATCTCCTATAAATTTGTGAATTTGCGTTAAATTTGCGTTGAATTAAGTCCTAAGACTTCTTCTCTTTTGCGAGAGCAAGTACATTTTTAGGGAGCAAATACTCATATTCTTCAGGCTTTAGAAAGCCTTCCCGCACATTGGGTTTATTGGGAATCAACTTGTACTTAAACCAAAACTCTGCTACCCGTTCTTGGCTCTTGATCGTTTCTTCGGTGATTGGACGCAATCCATATTCATACTTTGTATGGACTTTCTCCAAAACTGGCACTTCAATTTTGGCGACATCAGTTAAAAGCTCTGCGGCTTCCTTAGGATTAGCACCTACCCATGCATCAGCTTTTTCAACTTCTTCAAAGAGAACTTTAATGGCTTCCTTATTCTCTTCGTAGAATTTGCGATTTGTGGAAATGTAATTAGGAACATCTTGAAGCTTTTCGCCATCGGTGAGGACACGCCCAATACCAGCGATTTCTGCTCTAGTAACAAAAGGTTCCCAGATATACCAAGCGTCAATCTTACCCTGTGTAAGCGCGGTAACGGCATCGGCAGGAGGCAAAAAGACGGATTCAAAATCATTAATGGTTAGTCCTGCATCTTCAAAGGCTCTTACCGCTAAGTAATGCCCAATGGAAGCTTTTTGAAAGGCAACCTTCTTCCCTTTGAGATCGGCAATGGTCTTGGCTGGGGAATCCTTGGGAACCAAGAGGGATATACCTTTGCCATTCGTGGGTGAGGCGGCGAGGTATACCAGTGGTCCCCCTGCGGCTTGAGCAAATACAGGAGGATGAGCCGCAGTGGAAGCAATATCCAGACCATTAGCATTGAGGACTGCTTCTAACTGTTGAGGACCTGCGGCAAATTCTAGCCATTTGACTTCATAGCCAATCTTTTCTAATTCCTTAGCTAATGTACCCTTCTTCTCTAGTACAGCCAAGCCTCCAAGCCCTCTAGATCTGATGATCCGAATTACCTTTTTGCTACCACTAGGGGTTGGTTTGCTAGCTTCAGTCGTTTTGGTATCCGCAGGTTTTGAGGTATTGGTAGTCGAATTAGATATGGGAGTATTAGAACCGCAACCAAGTAAAGATGTTGATAGGACGATGCTGTAAGCCGCCGAAAATAATAGCGATCGCCTTCCTAATTTACGACTGAGATAGCGATCCTTCAAAGCATTAAGCATATATAAATAAATGTCCGATTTCGATTTGTCTATGAGGCGGATAAAATTAATTTAGTTGTGAAAATTAGAGTTGTCTAAAAGTTTTCTTGAAAATAATTGAATGCAATTGATCTATCGACAATAACAACTTTGTCGAGGAAAATCTTTAATTAAACTTGTCATTTTTATCTTTATATAAGTTTTTAGACTTAATCTACTTAAACTACATGTAAATACCGTAGTTAACTTAAATCATGGTGACATATGCTTATCTTAAAAGCAAGTTACATGGAATACAAAAAAGAGTTGATATAAAGTATCAACTCTTTTTTGTGATTTTTAAGTTTGCCTAATCACTTTATTTCTTCAACCAAGGAATTTCTTTCGCCGCATATCTAAAAGCACGAAAGACAGCATTGTTTTCTCCTTGAGCAAGGGGAGGAATATCGCCCGAATTCCGTCTCGCAAAATAGGGGTTGATATATTCCCATACAATTTCACCGTCACTAGTTACTTCAAAGAAGCGCCCAAAGTTACCTTCCGTAATCAAAGTATTGCCATTGGGTAAGCGCTGAGCCCCTGAAATATAAGGGCTGAAGAAGTTCTGAGCAGGTTTATCGTGATATTGCCAGACAATTTCCTTAGTGGCGCGATTTACTTCGATGACACGAGAGTATGGTAGCGCCACATTTTGACGATGGGTTCCATTATCGAAAATGAGAATATTACCATTCTCTAATTCATGGGGATAATGTTGATGGGCTAAAACATCGGCCCCCAAGCGCCAGATAATTTCGCTGGTTTGGCGATCGATAATTGCAACTGTGGAAATATTACGGAAACTGACGATAATATTGCCATCGGCTAGTTCGCCGACTGTGTTGCCATGACTCCATTCATGGCGCGAGTCCTGCTTGGTGATGATGTCAGTTTCAGGATCGAGATGTTCGTGGGCGTGCCATGTCCAGACAATCTCGCCCGTAGGAGTGACTTCGTAAAGCACATCAGAGTAAATATCTGTGCCATTGACTTCGCTATTGGGAACGCCACCTTGGATTTTGGGAACTAGCTCGGCAGGAACCTTCTCGATCGCCAAAATGATTGTATTACCATTTTTCAAGCGTCGCGCGTCATGATGATGATCGGGATGTTGATATTCCCAAACGATTTTGCCTGAAGGCTCAATTTCGGTAACTACACCACCCTTAAAGTTTTGCCATGCAGGAAACCTTGGTGGATTTTCTACGATTTTGCCGTTATAGAACAGATTTCCATTAGGTAAAAAATAGGCATAGAGTCCAGGAGCATAGGGTAATTTCCATTCATGGACAAGATTGCCTTCAATATCAATCAAATAGATTTCACCTTGTCCTGTTAAGGGAGTGAATAGGGTATAGCCCTTGAAAGCCTTAGTAGGATTGTAAGCCCGAAGCCCTGTCCCACGACGGCGAACGGTATTTTGATCGACGGGTTGATTAATTTCAGTTTGTTGATTGGGCTGTTGACTAGGTTTTTCGATTGCGATCATCATTTTTGTCTCTTTTATTCTCTCTGTCTACGTTTCAACGTGAAGATCCCCCGAGCCCCCCTTAAAAAGGGGGGAGAATTTTCTTTTCTCCCCCTTTTTAAGGGGGGCTCGGGGGGATCTTCAATAACTCATGAGCCTTACAGGGAAGCTATGGGTGAGGTGGTGAGGGAACTTAAACTGTTAATAATTCTTTCTTCTCAACCTTGACCGACTCAACATCAGGTTTGACCCAAACTTGATCGAGACCGCCGCTAAGCAGACGGTAATGCTGATTAGCATCTTGCTTGTTGAAATCAGTCCGACGGTGCATTCCACGGCTTTCGGTGCGGGCTAAGCCACTGTTATACATCCATCTCGCTGTCGCCACCATTGAAGCAGCTTCACGGGCACGGACAATTTGCTCCTTTGTCTGTGCGCCACTGTTGCGGATTTCATTCCATAGATGGTCGAGATTTTGGAGAGAAGCTTTGAGAGTGGTTTCCGAACGGAACCAGTTGCGATCGTAGGGGAAGACTTCGCCTTGGGTGGTGGCGATCGCTTCTTCAGGATTAAAGGCTTTGCGTCCATCCTGTTGTAGCCCTGCATCACCAACCGCACGCACTTGGCGATCGCTAACTTTTGCTCCTAAACGCACTGCATATTCCGCCGCCGATTGACCTGCCCAATAGCCTGAAGAAGTCGCCCAAGCTGCATTATGGCTACCACCACCAGTGAAGCCTCCGCAAATTAATTCGCGAGTGGCTGCGTCCCCTGCGGCGTAGAGCCCTGCTACGGAAGTAGCGCAGGAGTAATCAGCTATGCGAATGCCACCAGTACCGCGTACAGTGCCTTCTAGACGTAGGGTGATTGGGAAGCGATCAGTAAAGGGATCAATGCCAGCACGATCGAAATAGATAAAGAAATTGGGTTGAGAAGCCCGCATCCAATCTCTGATCTCGTCAGTGACTTCGTTATCGAGACGAGCATAGACGGGCTGATCGATCAGAGTCTTGGCAATCACAGAACGACCCTTTGCCGATCCTGCTCCATCAATGAGCGTGCCATCTTCGTAGGTAAAGGAAGCCCATGAATAGAAGCGAGTTTTGGTAACCGATGAATCTCTAGGGGCGATCGCATAGGCATTGGAAAATTCCATCCCTGAGAAATCGGCTCCTGCTTCAGCAGCCATTAAGTAGCCATCGCCAGTCAGCACATTGCAACCGAGGGATTTGCTCAAGAAAGCGCAACCACCTGTGGCAATAATTACCGCCGATGATTTCACAGTCCAGCTTTCACCAGCCTGACGATTAACTCCTCTTGCGCCAGCAACTGCACCTTCGTTATCAACCAGCAATTCCAAGGCAGGACTGTTATCCAGAATTTCCACACCTGCTTTGCGAATCTTTTTCCGCATTAGGCGCAGGTATTCGGGACCTTGCAGCGATCGCTTAATGGGTTGACCATCGTTATCGATTTGGAAAGGATAGCCCCAGTCAGCCAAGGTATTTACATTGTCATAGGTGCGATCGAGTACGCGCTGCATCCAATTGCGATCGGCTAAGAAACCGCCCATTGCTTCCCGACTTGCCATTGCTTGTTCGCGCTGTTCTGGATCGGGGGGAATGTACCATACGCCATTGCCTGCGGCGGCGGCAGCACCACTGGTTCCACAATAGCCCTTATCTACGAGAATCACCTTTGAGCCACTTTGAGCAGCACTCCATGCTGACCAAGTACCTGCGGGACCACCACCGATAACTAATACATCTGCTTCTAAATTTAGTTCAGAGAGAGAGCTTGATTGGCGAGACATAATGTTTTCCTCAATTAATAATTTGGCGATAAGTTTGAGATCTGTCTACGGTTTAAGGTTTCGATCCCCCTCAATCCCCCTAAAAAAGGGGGAAGAAGATAGAAAAAATTCTCCCCCCTTTTTTAGGGGGGCTGGGGGGATCTCTAAGAACTAGGCGACTGCCATTCTTTAATCTCAAAGTTGGTTTTTAACAACTTCTGATCGGCGAGAAACTGCTTAGTGGAATTGAGTAGTTGCAAACCTTCCGTAGGAAAGGCTTCTTTCGTGAATAGCTCAATGGGATAAGCCTGTTTGATGACTTCCTCAGAATATCCACTTACCCTAGATGCAAACTTATAGAAAGCATCAGGGTTTGCTTTGATATCCTCCAGCGCTTTGAGACGAATCTTTTCCCATTTCTCGGCAAACCGAGGATTCTTTTTTAAGAAATCCTCAGTTATCACCGTGACACCTGAACCAACCAGTTCCTTATGATTTTTGGCTTGATCGATCGCAGGATATCCCTGAGCGATCAACTCCAATCCGATCGCGATCGTAAATGGATAAGCCGCAATGTCACCACGTTCTAGTGCTGCTTTAGAATCCGCAGTGGAAACCTGAACGAGCTTGACATCCTTAGCAATACCCGCTTTTTCTAATCGACCAAGTAAATAACGATGTAAATAGGTTCCTTTGGTAACACCAACCTTTTCGCCTTTTAACTCTTCTACAGTTTTCGCGCCATTTTTCTTAGTAATTAAATAGGCATCATTACCAACACGATTTTGATTGATAATGACAGTCTTCAAACCTGCCGATCTCCCAGCTAATGCAGGAGTATCACCATACATTCCTAAATCAAGACGATTTCCTGCGATCGCTTCATTCAGAGGGGGACCTCCGACAAAAGGCACAAATTTTACTTCGCTAATTCCAAATTCCTTGAGTTCAGGAACTAGCCAATTTTTTTCTAAAGCCCAACCTTCAGGACCAATGGGAACCTTGCTTTCAGAGCTAATAAATCCAACTCGAAGTACCAAGGATTCCGTAGGTGTTTGCTTGGCGGCGACCTTGGTTGCCTCAGTATCTTTAGTTGCTTGCACCGTGCCTGTGCTACAGCCACTTGTAGCTAGGGTCAAAGAAAGGATGGCGATCGCCGCGATCGCTGATTTTGTCCATTTAGGTAAAATTCTATGTCCAGATTTGGGTTGCATTACCCACACCTCTTAAATTTTTGCTCAACTGTTCTACTAAACTCATGATGTTGCTAAAGCAGGAACCTTCTCTTTGCTCCAGCCCACACTCCTGCGATAGCTGCCGAGAACTCCCGATGCAATGAGAGTCTTTTCATCCACAACTACATGCTCATTGGCATTCGAGTCTACATACAGAGCATCCACAGGACAATACAACTCGCACATAAAGCAGGTTTGGCAATTGCTTTGTCGCGCGATCACAGGAGGAGCATCGGCAACACGATCAAAAACATTGGTGGGACATACAGAGACACAAATATTACATTGGATACAACGGGTAGCACTGACAAGCTCAATCACAGTTTTCTTATCTCCTTATTACCGATAATACTCTCGTTTCCCGACTGACTTACCGTAGATTATTTGTATCAGTCTGCCACAGCCCTATTCAAAACAAATGTCGTCCAGACTACAATTTTCTGAAAATCTAATTATTAGTTTAACTAAATATTCTGCTGTCTAAACTTTTATTGTTTTTTGATTGTTTTTTGATTGTTTGTTGATTGCTCTTTGTCACCCCTAGTGACATACTAAATCCCAAATACTACGGCATTAATATGTAGATACCGTAAATTATAAGCAAGGATTTCCCATGACCAAAAAATTAGCAGGTAAAGTTGCAATTATCACAGGTGCTTCCGCAGGTATTGGTGCGGCTACGGCGATCGCCTTGGCTGCGGAGGGTGCATATGTAGTGATCGCTGCTAGACGCGCCGATAAGCTCAATGAAGTTGCTCAAAAAATTGAAGCATCGGGCGGTAAAGTTCTCCAAGTAATTACCGATATCACCGATGAGGCGCAAGTACAGAACTTAATTGCTAAGACCAAAGAAACCTTTGGGCGGATTGATATTCTGGTAAACAATGCAGGGATTGCGATCGCAGGACAAATCGCTAATGCGAATACCGATGATTGGCGCAAAATGATTGATGTGAATATCTTTGGGGTTTTATATGCCACTCACGCAGTCTTGCCAACGCTTTTAGAACAGAAGTCTGGACATATTGTCAATGTCTCCTCCGTAGCTGGTCGAACTGTCCGCGCAGGAATTGGGCTTTATAACTTAACGAAATGGGGTGTGAATGCCTTTTCTGAAGCATTGCGATTGGAAGTGACACCACAAAATATTCGCGTCACGGTTGTGGAACCCGGAATGGTGAATACAGAAATCGATCAGCATATTTCCGATCCCGTTGCCTACGAAAAGAGTCAAGCACTTCGCAAATCAATTACGCCTCTAGAAGCAGAAGATATTGCCAATGCGATCGCCTATGCTGTCAGTCAACCAGAACGTGTGGATGTGAATGAGATTTTGATTCGTCCGACGACGCAGTATTGGTAATTGGCTTTTGTCTTTTGTCTTTTGTCTTTTGGGTGATTGGTGATTGGTGATTGGTGATTGGTGATTGGTGATTGGTGATTGGTGATTGGTGATTGGTGATTGGTGATTGGTGATTGGTGATTGGTGATTGGTGATTGGTGATGCAAAATAGGTTTTTACTTGTCTGCCTTTTCGCGATCGCGCTGCTAGTTTTTGAGGCTCCTATCTCTACACTCTCAATTACTTTAGTCGCTATCGTCTTGCGGCGCGTGAGTCGGAGTCTCCTGATACAGGAACTACTCATATTGGATTTCGCTTGGTTCTTGCTACTGAATAATATTGCGATCGCTAGCAGAGCCTTGTAGACAAAAATAATCGCCTCAAACATCAAAAGTTGAGTAAGGAAGAAATAGGTGATCGCCTTTTGTCATCATCAAGCGCGATCGCTTTGTCACCGATAGTAAGATGTTTACTATGCCATCACAAGCTAGATAGCTGAGTTAGAATAATTAAATTGTTAAAATATTTTTTAGCTAGTTAATTTTTTTGTAATTGGATATAGTTACTAGTGCTACAAAAGATCTATTGGTTAAAATATATTCAAAGTGAGATTCAAAGTGAGAATATCCAAGATACTCAAGAGTTTAGGACTATTTTTTGTAACCATGAATTTCCACATCTGACATTCTTGAGTCCAGCTTTTCTTATTGTTGGTGGAGGGATAATCTCTAATACTTATGCTTGGACATTAGCCATTAATAATTACTCGATTTTTGTTGGCGCTGGTTCATCTCCAACACCTGTAGATGCAATATGTAAGCAAATTAGGCTCCTCTTGATCCTACGAATGAATTTGTTTTTTGCTCAGTCCCCAGAAGAAGTTGACCAACACTGTAATAAAAAACACTCGGCAGGAAAGAGAATCTTACCTGATATGTTCAGGGATACATCAAATTTACGACATGAAGAGATAGAAGCACTTAATTCTTGGCTTCAGAAAACTTTATCAATACCTCGAAAACAATACCTTGCAATCTGTCAAGCTCTTACTGCATATGAACGTGCTCTTCATGTTCTCTCCAGTGATCCTACACTTTCATACTCATTACTTGTGTTTGCACTTGAAGCATTAGCAAATGGTCATCCAGCTTATCAAGCTACTTGGGATAATGTGTCTAATGCATCAAGAGATAAGATTGATAATCTTTTACAAGATGAACGTATTTCTCCACTCGATGAGACTTGGGCTGATGATCTACGCAGAGTTTTGGTGGATATCGTACAGCCAAAGGCTACAAAAAGATTTACTGATTTTGCACTCGATCATATTCCCCCAGATCTGTACAAAGCATCAAATAGTAATTCAAAATCACAATTACGACGTTCACGAATTCGCAAAAACATTGAAAATGCTTATGATTTAAGATCTTCGTTTTCTCATGCCTTAAAACTACTCCCCCAATTCCTGATCGATGAATCGGAGCGATCTGAAGAGGTTGAATCGATTGACATAAAGGATGAAAAGGTTAAAACATCATATTTAACTTTAAGAGGGTTATTTCGAGTAGTCCGTTCTATTATACTAGAGTTTATTGAGAAACAAGAAGCCATCGATCTTCGTTCTCATCCTTGGATAGAGGAATCAGATGATAGCATAATCAGATTAAATCGTAATCCAGCCTACCTCCGCATGAAAAGTTCTGATGGCAATCTTTTTAGTATTACATCTCAGTATGCACAAAACTGGTTTGAAGACATCCTTGTTATTTACCAAGATAACTACATTGAAAAACTTCATGAACAGATATCAAAAAATCAAACAGACTTAGATTTGATTATGGGTATAGCAACCTCAGGTTCTATGGCAGGTAGGGCAGTCTTTCGCTTTGATCCCAATCCATCTTATGACTGGAAAGCTCTTAAAGAACAAGCTCTAAGTCTAATTAGTAGCTCTAAGAAATCTGAAAAGGAATATCTTCAAGCCATTACTCTACTTTGTACTCATCTCGAAATGATAAATAGTGACGAAGAAGTTTGGGATACTATTTTAAAGAAAAGCACTTTTGGAGATAGAATGCAAGGACTTCAGCGTTTCGTTGTGGATGTTATTCATGACAAGACACAGGATTGGAAAGGAAAACAAGCTGAAGCCCTTGTTGAACAACACTTCAAGACAACCAAATTTTTTATCCCAATTCGTATAGAAATAGCATGTATGCTTGAAATTGCTAGACTATTCCAAAACGAAGGAGCAGATGAAGAACGAAAAAAGTGGCTAAATGCTGCATATGAAGATGCATCATTATATCCAAGTCTTCAAACTTCAATACAAAGTGCACTAGAGTCTGACAACCTTGAAATTAGTCCACAAGAAATCTTATTTATTCCTAATATGTAAATCAATTATTCTCAAAGTTTTTTTGTAGTTGTTTGCACTTGCCCTCTTTTGGAGGCATAAACTATTCAGAAAATATGGCTGAAACAGTTGTTTTGCAAATGCCAGAAGGATTGTATCAAAGACTAGAGATCGCGGTAGGAGCAACCCAGCGATCGCAACTTAACCCAGATCAGATGATGTCTTCTTGACGACCGACTTTTGCTAAAGCCTCGTGATAACAGTAACTATCGGTCTTTGTTTGAGACAATAATGACAAAAGTTACAAATTCTTCAAAGAGAGATTTTTGGAAAAGCTCTCTTCAGTTTATTTTGCAATGGGAAACTAAAAAAGCGATCGCCCAAAAAATCAGTTTTTTAACTGCGATCGCCTTAATGTTTTCCAGCCTCCTCCCTTTACCTGCCTTAGCGGACTATGGCGATGTTTTGCCATTGCCCCAACCACCTTTCAAGGGCAAAATTGGCACGACTTACAAGGAATCTCAACCTGACTTTCCTAAACCTATTAAAGCCCCTGCCAAAGCTCCCAATGTATTATTAGTTCTTCTTGATGACGTAGGTTTCGGACAAACTAGTGCTTTCGGTGGATTGATTGAAACTCCAAACTTAGATCGCTTAGCGGCGCGAGGATTACGTTACAACCAATTCCATACTACAGCGCTCTGCTCTCCCACTAGAGCCGCCTTGCTGACAGGACGCAATCACCATTCTGTCAGCACAGGTGTGATTACAGAACTTGCCTCTGGTTTCCCTGGGTATACTGCGATCCTTCCTCGCAGTGCCGCCACGATCGCCGAAGTATTACGCAGCAATGGCTATAATACCGCCGCCTTTGGCAAATGGCACAATACTCCTGATTACGAAACTAGTGCCGTTGGACCCTTTGATCGCTGGCCGACTAGTTTGGGATTTGATTATTTCTATGGATTTCTGGGCGGTGATACCAATCAATGGAGTCCTAACTTGGTGGAGAATACGCAACATATTCAGAAGCCTTTAGATGATCCCAATTATCACCTCACTCCCGATCTTGCTGACCATGCGATTAAATGGATTCGTACCCAGCAATCGATCGCTCCTGATAAGCCCTTCTTTACTTACCTTGCCAC
This sequence comes from Pseudanabaena biceps PCC 7429, assembly GCF_000332215.1. GTDB lineage: Bacteria > Cyanobacteriota > Cyanobacteriia > Pseudanabaenales > Pseudanabaenaceae > Pseudanabaena > Pseudanabaena biceps. Next base: position 7,199 of record NZ_ALWB01000013.1, on the reverse strand, counting down.
AGGTGCAACCCATGCGCCCCACCACGCACCGAAGGAATGGATTGAGAAATACAAAGGCAAGTTCGATCAAGGTTGGGATAAATTACGCGCTGATATTTTTGAGCGTCAGCTTAAACTGGGCATCATTCCTGCGGATACGAAACTCACGCCCCGTCCTGCGGAAATTCCCGCTTGGGATTCCCTCTCCTCTACGGAGCAGAAGGTTTACGCGCACCAATTTGAAGTATTTGCAGGTTTCCTCAGCCATACCGATGCCGAAGTTGGTCGCGTGATTGAGGCGATCGATCAGCTAGGTGAATTGGATAATACCCTAGTCTTTTTTATAGCTGGCGACAATGGTGCGAGTGCAGAAGGTGGTTTAACAGGTAGTGTTAACGAGTTCAAGGTCTTTAATGGTGTTGAAGAAAGTCCTCAAGAAGTTCTCGCCGCCCTAGGTGATTTGGGTAGTCCCAAGACTTTTAATCATTTCCATGCCGCTTGGGCTTGGGCAGTGGATAGCCCTTTCCAATGGACTAAGCAAATCGCTTCGCACTTCGGCGGTACTCGTAATGGTCTAGTTGTCGCTTGGGGCGATCGCATTAAGGATAAAGGTGCTATTCGCAGCCAGTTCCATCATGTGATTGATATTGCACCAACGATTCTGGAAGCGGCTGGCATTACGGAGCCAGAAGTAGTTAATGGCGCAAAACAGCAACCGATTGAGGGAACCAGTCTTGTGTATTCCTTTGACGATTCTGCGGTGGCTTCCAAACATAAAACCCAGTACTTTGAGATGTTTGGAAACCGTGCTATTTACGATCAAGGCTGGGTAGCCGCGGCGCGTCATGGTCGTTTGCCTTGGGAGCGATTCTCTAAAACTACTTTCGAGCAGGATAATTGGGAGCTATACAATGTTGCCCAAGACTTTAGCGAATCTCAGGATTTAGCTAAAGATAATCCTCAAAAGTTGGCGGAATTGCAAAATCTCTTTCTGAAGGAAGCCAAGAAATATAAGGTTCTGCCCTTAGACGATCGCACAATTCAGCGCTTTGATATTAATACTCGTCCCAGCATCACAAATGGGCGCAATAGCTTTAGTTACTACACATCAGTTGTTGGCATTCCTGAAGGGAGCGCTCCTAACACCAAAAATCGTTCCTTCAGTATTACTGCGGATTTAGATGTGGCTAAAGCTGGCGCAGAAGGAGTATTAGTGACTCAAGGCGGACGTTTTGCGGGTTGGAGTTTCTTTCTGCAAGATGGCAAACCTACCTATGCCTATAACTTCCTGAATAGCGATCGCACGATTATTCAATCCGCTGAACCCGTAGCGATCGGCAAATCTAAAGTTAGATTCGACTTTGCCTACGATGGCGGCGGGCTTGGTGCAGGTGGCACTGGCAAGCTATTTATCAATGATAAACAGGTTGCTGAAGGTCGCATTGAGAAAACCGTCGGCTTCCGCATTGGCTTAGATGAAACCTTTGATGTTGGTCAAGATACAGGTAGCGCTGTGGTTGATAGCTATCAAGTCCCCTTTAAATTCACTGGCAATTTAGAGCAGGTCAAACTTGATTTATTGTAAACAAAACCACTAAATCAGGGAATGAGTAAATCCCATTCCCTAAATCATATTTACTATGACTAACCTAATCGAATACGCAGCCGCTAGTGATGAAGTACGCGCAGTTTATGACGATATTCGCACCACTCGCCAAACCGAATATATCAACAATTTCTGGAAAGCTCTTGCCAATCATCCCCCCACCCTCCGTCGCACATGGGAAACCCTCAAGGAGGTCATGGGTGGTGAAGGCGATATTGATCCCCTGACAAGGGAATTGATTTACATCGCCGTTAGCGTCACCAATGGCTGTGAATACTGTATCGCTTCCCATACTGCTGCCGCCCGTGCAAAAGGATTAACCGAAAAAGTTCGAGGCGAGTTACTAGCGATCGTCGCTACGGCAAATTCCACTAATCGTCTTGCTAATGGCTATCAAGTGCCTATTGACGAGCAGTTTAGATAGCTAGGCTGGGCTAGGCGGCACTTTACGCCGTCTAGCCTAGCAGTTTAAATTGTACAATCTTCTCAAATTCACTATGAATGAATTATTATCCCATCTCAATCCTAATCTGCTCCAACAACTAGACTTCTATTTTTACAAAATTGACTTTATCTTCCTTAATCGACTTTCCTTTTTGCTATTTATTCTAGCGATGTTACTAGCTACAGGATTAAGTCTCACCGTGCCGCAGATTATCGAGCCTCTTCGCAATTGGCGACTAGTCATTCGCTCTCTGATCGCAAACCTTGTAATTGTACCGATTTTAGTTTTGGGATTGCTACACTTTGTACCTGTGAGTGAACCGATGAGGATTGGCTTTACAATCCTTGCAGTCGCGGCGGGTCCCCCTGTGTTACCGAAGTTAGCGCAAATGGTAAATGGGAACCTTGCCTTTGCCGCAGGATTGATGATGGTATTGATGCTTGCCTCCGCCATCTTTATGCCGATTGTATTGCCCCTAGTTTTAGATGGTGTACAGATTAGCCCTTGGCAAGTTGCTAAGCCCCTATTTGTTTCCCTATTACCTCCCTTAGCGATCGGGCTATTGATTAGAGCACGCTTTGAGGCGATCGCCATCAGTGTTATTCCATTTCTGCGTCGAGTCAATAGCTTTGCCCTCATCTTGGGTTTAACTTCATCCCTCGCCTTGCAATTTAATAGTCTGATCGTCTTAGCCCAAAGCGGTATTGTTTTAGCGATCGCTATTTTTATCATCGTCGCTTTTGCCGTAGGATATCTGCTTGGGGGACCGAATCTCGGCACAAGGTTAACCCTTGGCGTAGGCACAGCTCAGCGCAATATTGCAGGAGCATTAATCGTTGCTGGCACAAACTTTGAAGATCCTGCAATTATCAGTGTCATTGTGGTGACGAGTTTATCTTTATTTGTGGTAATCCGATTGATTGCCAGATTCTCAGTAAATCAATCAATAAGTCAACAGGTTCCATCGACTGAAGTAAACACCTCTTCACTAGGTAATCCGCAATAACCAATCAATAGAGAACTTACGCGAGAACTGTAAGGGCAATTCATGAATTGCCCTTACTACGGAATATGATTTTCGAGTCATTTTGCGTAAATCGTAAATGTGCTATTTTAAGTAAAGGTTACAGGGAAAAATTGATGATTGCTAATCTTAAAAAGCAGTTCTTCACACCTGAAGAATATCTTGTATGGGAAGCAGAACAGCAAGTTCGTTATGAATACATCGATGGTGAAGTCTATGCAATGGCTGGTGGAACTTTACCCCATAATGATATCGCCGTAAACTTAACGACCATTTTGAAGCCATTCTTACGCGAAAAAGGCTGCAAAGTGAGAATGTCTGATGCCAAGGTCAAGATTTCAGAAAATGGTCCGTATTTCTATCCAGATATAGTGGTGAGTTGTAATGAGCAAGATCGGCGATCGCGTGAAGCAATCTTCTTTCCAAAAATAATTGTAGAAGTTTTATCACCAAGTACCGCAGGCTTTGATCGTGGTGATAAGTTCAAATATTATCGCCGTTTTCCCACCTTGCTAGAGTATGTCCTGATTGATGCTGAGAAAATTAGTATTGATGTTTATCGGCGGGGAAATGCTGGCAAATGGGAATTAACTAGCTACCCAGAGGATCTTGCTGAAACTGCTAATCCTGACATTTTTGAGTTAACTAGTATTGACTTTCAATGTCCCTTATCGCTGATTTATGAAGATGTGGAATTATCCGCAACACCAGAATTAGAAAGCCTTTTGTAGTATTTTTATCAGCAAGTTTATGAAATTTACCGCCTTAAACGATCGCCTGCATAACTATCTTTTGTCTGTTACCTTAAGAGAGCATCCTCTTCTCAAGGAACTACGACATGAAACTGCAAACCATGCTAGAGGCAATATGCAGATTGCCCCAGAGCAAGGTCAGTTAATGGCTTTATTGATTCAACTGATTGGGGCTAAGAAAACCTTAGAGGTGGGCGTATTTACGGGTTATAGTTCTCTTTCCGTTGCTCTAGCTTTACCTGAAGATGGGAAAGTCATTGCCTGTGATGTCAACGAAGAATATACCAGCATTGCCAGACGCTATTGGGAAAAGGCAGAGGTTGCTCATAAAATCGATTTACATATTGCACCTGCAATTCAGACACTCGATCGCTTACTTGCCGAGGGTCAAGCAAACACCTTTGATTTTGCTTTCATTGATGCGGATAAAGAGAATTATGATGGCTACTACGAGCGATCGCTACAATTAGTGCGGAAAGGTGGCTTAATTGCGATCGATAATGTCTTGTGGAGCGGACGAGTGATTGATCCAGAGTTTCAAGATGCTGACACTTTAGCAATTCGCGCCCTCAATGAGAAGTTACATCAAGATCAACGGATTTCTCTATCGCTATTGCCTGTCTCTGATGGTTTGACCCTTGCTTTCAAGCGTTAGATTTCAACGAAATAAGCGATCGCCTTTTGCTGGCATTAAGTGCGATCGCTGATCTTATCGGTTGGGTTGAGATGACGAAACCCAACATTGCCTTTATTTCTTACCTTAATATTTCCTCGCTAATAAAATCAGAGTTCTCACTTCGTCAGAGAGATATATAGCAGCAACTCGACAATGAGATTATCATTTCTCATGGTTGGGTTGCGATCCTTAACCCAACGTACAATATCAGCGATCGCACTTCCCAAGAGCCAACTGGCGAAGTCGCTGGGGAAGGTTTCGGCGAGGAATTTGCAGGTGTTGTCAAAGCTCATTGTTGGATTTTAGCATTTTGAGCTTTTTTTGAATGATTTTTGCGGTCGGGTTCTTTCCTAAAAACCGAGCACTAATCACGAGGACGATGTGGTTCACGAGGACGATGTGGTGGGTAAAGGGATGCAGGTGGGTAAATATTACGGGATGTTTCTTTCTCTTTTTCTCCTCCCCAATAAGTCTTTACCCACTTATCGGAAACTCTTTCCCAAAAAAATATCCGACCATCTTCATAGTTATAAGCCCAAACTCTATCATTTGCATCCCAAACTACACTGACAGAATTAAGAACACCAGTAAAATTAGCTCCATCATCTTTATATACAGTATTATTGTGTTCATCAAATATTGTTATAACCCAAGTATATCGGTATCGGTCTTCTCCTACTAGCTCTTTTTCTTGTTTTACAAGTGTCAAGAATTTCCCCGATGGTGAGGGCAACATTAATTCTGTTGACCCGAATAGAGCGAAAAATACATAAGAGCTAACTTGAAAAATTACAAATATTAAAACCAGTGATTTAAGAATATTTTTAAGCATAAATCCTTTAAACCTATGTTCAATTTAACAGCTCGACTGTTTGATAATATCTTCTTGTGATTAATGCGGGAGCAGCCAAACTTCATCATCTTGCGTTCATCAAAGTGCGATCGCCAATATTGTAGGTTGGGTTGAGGCGACGAAACCCAACATTGCCTTTATTCCTTACCTTAATATTTCCTCACTAATAAAATTGGAGTTCTCACTTCGTCAGAGAGAGCGCGCGCGCAGTAAGTTGATAATGAGGTTATCATTTCCCATAGTTGGGTTGCGTTCCTTAACCCAACCTTCTGAATATATATTGACAAGAAATCGATAAGCGATCCAGACTAAGTAGTTCGGCATAATTAAAAAACAAAACCAGAGAGCATACCGCCCGCGCAGCGGGTGGTATGCTCTTCTAGGTTTTAGTTTACTTATGCCTAGCTGCTTACCTGCTAGGACGGTACATTTTCTGGTTGTATTTTTCAACTATTGAGGAACTTAGGAATATGTCACAGGGTAAAGAAACCACGGTTTTATTTTTATCATTGCTGATAACTGCGGGACTTGCTGGAGGGGGATATCTATTCTTTACCCAACAAGGAAAATCATCGCTATCAAATATCTCTAGTAATTCTTCTAGTTCATCATCTTCTTCGCCTAATGGAAATGCAGCTAATCCACCCTCCTCACCATCAACGGACTTAAAGATCGATACATCTTTACCCAATCCTAATGTTTTAGAAATGGATGGCAGCACAACAATGGTTGCCATGATCAAAGAACTGCGTAATGCCTTTAGCCAAGTTAATCCCAATATTCCCACTACTTTTGGCTTGCCTGACGGCAAGCCCACAGGATCTAGTCAGGGGTTAAAAAATTTGATGGAGGGAACGGTCACGATCGCCGCTTCTTCCCGCCCGCTCAAGCCCGAAGAAGCCAAGTCGGAGATCCAATTAGTCCCGATCGCCAAAGATGCGATCACGATCGTCGTGGGTATTAATAACCCCTTTAAAGGAAATTTGACTAAAGAACAGTTACGCGATATTTACCAAGGTAAGATCTCCAACTGGTCACAGGTTGGGGGCTCCAATCAACCGATTAAAGTGATCAATCGCGCTCTTTCGAGTGGGACGAGAGGAACCTTTCAAGATATAGTTTTGCTCGGTCAAGACTTTGTGCCTGATAGCCCAAATTTCATCACATGGAAACAAGATGAAACAACGGCAATCCTGCGCGAATTGGGCGATACCGGCATTAGTTATGCCACCGTCTCGCAGGTGGAAAAGCAGGAAATCGTCAGAATCATAGCGATCGATGGGGTAAATCCCACCGATATTGTCGCCGTTAAAGAAGGAAAATATCCGCTGAGCCGCAGTTTATTTTTAGCGATCAAAAAGAAAACGAGCCCCATTGCCAAACAATTCATCGAGTTTGCCATCTCACCCCAAGGACAACAAATCGTCCAAAGATTAGGATTTATTCCTATACAGTTAGAAGTTACGCATTGACAAAAGGGAGAAAATAGGCATTGAGTTAGCCAGCAATAGCCATAGCAAAAATGAGGGAAATCAGCAAACCATCAACGGCAAAATGTGACTTGAACAAGTACATCTTGTTTTACTGTCAGAACCAAAACAGGTAAGTTGTGTGAGGTTAGGCGAGATCCTCAAAGAAGTGTCTCATGATAGTGTGAACCGATTTTTGCTACGGGAAAGCTATACAGGAAAAGACCTCTACCAAAGCGTAGAGCCAAACATCAAGAAAGAGGGAGGAGTACTGAGTGTCGATAAGATGAAACTTTTGCCAATGGGAGCGATCGATCGCGGCCTCGACAGGTACATCGGCAACATTAGGAATATTCACAATTTGGCGTTGTAGGAGTTGGGTATGAGACCAAGGG
>NZ_ALWB01000012.1 GCF_000332215.1 Pseudanabaena biceps PCC 7429 | reverse complement strand
CGAAGATGCTAAGGTTCGCAATCGAATTGAAGGTAAGTTTGGACAGGCTAAACGACGGTTCAGTTTAAATCGTGTCATGACCAAGTTAGCAAATACTTCGGAAACAGCGATCGCTATCACTTTCTTGGTGATGAATTTGGAAGCCCTGCTCAAGCGGATTGTTTTTTCGGTTTTTCTTGGTTTTTGTTTTGCTGGCAACTCTTTGTTCTTCCTTCGCGGAAACCGCTCTTTAACTTTAATTCTTTTCTTGGCAATTTCCTAGTAGACAGTCAAAGTATTATCCCCTTCCTCTTTGCACACTCCTTTCCGCTTAGTCTCTTTTTCAGCAAGCCCTAGTTATTGTTGAAATACTAATTCACCGTCAACGACATCGCCTTGTTTAATTTGCTCTGTTCCTTCAGAGATCTTTTTCCTTAGTTCGTTCAATTTTTGTTGTTTAGCTTCATATTCTTCTAAAAGCTGAAATGCAAAAGCTAAGAGAGAATCAACACTTTGATACTTTCCAATTGCATTATATCATGGTGATTATATGGTGCGCTCATGCAATGGTGGTAAGCTGTTGACGATCCCAACTGGCTCGATGCTTACGCGCGCGATCGCACTTAACGAGGTCGAGGATGTAGCGCGATCGCCTGATCATTCGTTAGGATTATTGGTATTTATCTTTATCAAGGGTGAAGTGATCGCATTTTTCAAGAAATTTAACTTAAATAATCGGTAATTATTTCTAGGATCACTTGCTCAATATCTGGAATTTCAGAGGAAATGATTTTATCTTTGATATGTTTATGATCTATGTAGTCTAGTCTAGGCTGATGATTTGCATTGTCATAACGAAATATCAAATTGTTATCAGAATCTTGGTAATGGAAGGAATATGAAAGTTTTTCAATGGATTCCTGTAAGTCAACATATTCTTTAAAAAATAGACGTGAGCCTTGCAAAAACTCTAAACTTCCTTGAATAAATCCAACATAATCCGATCTGGGATCAATAGAAAAGTTAAAGGATAGAATCCATCCATCATTTACATATTTTTGAATAATGGAGATGATGTTAGATTGATAGTTGTTGAGTAACATATTCGATTGCTTGTAATTTTTGCAGAGAAGTAGTTAGTCTCTTCTTGATTTTGGCTTCACCTGCCCAACTCACATATTCTTCGTCACCGCCTTTGAGGTCTTCAGCAGTCCAATCGCTGAGAAAATGGTCGGATGAGATTTGATATTTGGTTTCAAATTCTTTTAAAAATTTATTAGTTTTATCTAGCGATCGCTGTAAGTTTTTGATTTCTGCATCAATCGCGGCTCTGATCAGTTTTTGGACGATTTCGAGATCGGGTGCATCGGATTTGATTTCTAGTTGCAACATAATGGTTTACCTCAAATAAATTCTAGATTATGCAAGGTTGAGTTTACTTTTTCTGTAATGGGGGCAAGCTATTACTTATTTTAACTGACTTGATGCTGGCACGGACGATCGCACTTAACGAGGTCGAGGATGTAGCGCGATCGCCTTAGTATCTGAGACAATGGGACAAGCGCCAGTATGAATCTATGTCTAAAAAATTTTTTGAAAGCAAGTATCCGAATATTTCTCGTTGGGTTAATCAAGAGAATGGAATAATTGAGATTGGTTGGAGAGATAATGGCTATTCCAGTGCGTTTGTTCGTGCTTTTGAGACGGGTGGAATATTTTGGGAAGGTGAGGATGAATATGAATCTATGGAGGATGCGCTTTTGGCTTTGGAGGGTGGTGTACGGGAGTTGATGAGGGAGATTCATGGGGAATCATGGGAGAGTGCGTAATTTTTAGCCTTTTGTTTTTAGAATGCGATCTCATTTGTGCTTAGTCGCGATATTTTTCTTGGGTTATAAAACCTTCACCAATTGATGTCTATCCCTGCATCTCCCGAATAAATCTAGATGGTCGCTGCACTTTGCTATTTCCCGAAGACATTTTTCGCAACCGAGGGGATGTTATATAAATCCATCTTTTAGCTCTAGTTACAGCAACAAAAGCGCTATTTCGTTCTTCCTCAATATCTTGTTCAGTACGAGCGCGATAGTCTGGAAAAACTCCTTCACACATTCCCATCAAAAAAATGATATCTTTCTCTAATCCCTTCATAGTATGAACTGTACTCAAAGTTAGTCCATTTTTACTATTATTTCCATTTAACTGTCCTAACGCCATTGCATTGCGAAAAGAAGAAAGAGAACCTAGTCCTAAAATCTTAGATTTTTGCCAGCATTCTTTAAATTCCTGAAGCTCTTGGATAGAGCGTTCAAGTTCATTTTCTTCAAATTCATTTAATGTTTCATTTTTTCTTTCCTCGATTAGTTGGGCAAAACATTTACAGAGTTTAGGTATATTGGGATCGTTTATATCTAAATTTTGAATCTCAAGTAAAAGTTTGGACTGAATATCAGGGATGGGAATATCTGTGTTTAGAACGTTTTCAGCAAATTTACTCAATATACATTCGTCATCCCATACATCAGGACTGTCAATCTTCAAAACTGTACACAGTTTTTTGCCGTCTACCCAATCTTTTTTATTCAAGCGTACACGAATTGCAAGATCTAAGACCTTGCCAAAAGTTGATGATGCTTCTACTTGTCGTTCTCCCCTATTAAATAAAGGATTAATTCCTTTAACTTTAAGATGTTCTTCAAGAGTCTTAAAGACAAAACGATTTCTAGCAATAACTACCATTTTGTCTAGTGAAATATCACCTTCAATTTCATGGCTTGATTTTTCTTGGATTAATTCATCAATTTTGTTGCAAATCCAAACTGCTTCAGAATTTTCATCTTCTAGTATTTTAATTTCACTACGTCCATCAAGAGCAAAATCATATTCTGATTGAGAACCTTGTTTTATCTTATTAGCCAGATTAACAACTGCTTTTGAGCTACGAAAATTCTTATTAAGGACATACTGAATCGGACTAAAGTCATTAAGAAAATTTTGAAGGAGATATCTGTTTGATGAACCATTAAAACCATAAATCATCTGATTAGGATCGCCAACCATCAGAACGCTCCTTATTTTTTCTCCACATAAAACCTTTATAAATTCATATTGAGCTTTATTGAGATCTTGGGCTTCATCAACGCAAATATGCTTATATTTTGCGCGATAGATATCACCACACCATGAGTTATCAAGAAGTATTTTATGAGCGTAAACAAGGATATCCTCAAAATCAATACCTCCACCTTCAAATAGAGCTTTTTGGTACGAACGATAGATTGACAAAAATTTAGTATTTTCAGAATATTTATTGATGATTTCTTGTTCATCTAATAATTCTCTTTTAACAGTAGCAAACTGTCCCAATCGAGTTTGAATTTTAGCTTCTCGCTCTCTTTTTGTTTTACTGTCCGACACATCAAGAAATTTATCAATATCTATGCCCTCATTTCGCAGAGATTGAATAAAAATAGTTTTGCGATCTTCATCACGATCGTAAATATGTAACTCAGAAGGCAAAGCAACATCTTTAAGGGTATGTCCATACTGTTCAAGTATGCGTTGAGCTACAGAATGAATTGTCGCTATCCAGCATCGTTCATTAACATCTTCAAGGTCTTCTAGACGATTGAGCATTTCTTCCGCAGCTTTGTTTGTGAAAGTTAATGCTATAACTCCATCTTTTTTAGTGCTGTTAATGATATGCCTTACACGCTCTGTCAAAACACGAGTCTTTCCCGATCCAGCCGAAGCTAGTACCTGTATTGCTCGATCCGTTGGAGCGTAAACTATACTTCTTTTATCTGGAGATAAATCAATCATATTATGCCTCCATTTTCAATCTTCTGAAAAAATTCAAGAATTTTTGGAGGTAACTGCTCTTTCTCAAGCTCACAGAGCTTTTCCGCAATTAATGGAGCGTATTTGGTTTTACCAGGCTTAAGAATATCCATCAAAACTCTGTTAGCACCCCCAGATGATTGATAGTCTTTAATAACATCAATATAGATTTTCTGATTACATGTTTTACAGGTGGGCTGATTGGTTGGTTTTCTCCCAGCCCACTTACCATCGTTATCATCTATCCACTTTTGAATAGCTCCATTCCCGTTAAGATCTTCAATGGCAGATTCAACTATTGATTGAAATCCCGATGAAATCAGATAACCTTCAAAATTAGTACCATCAAGGATAGTAATATTTGAGCAATTTAAAATTTCTGTCTTTCCATATACGCTCTCGTAGTGTTTTTTGAGTGCGTTGACTGCTGAATCTTCTCCATCACCAAAAATATAAACAGGTATAGAGAAATCATAGGCAAATCGTAAAAATGGAAGATAGTTCCCTGCTCCTCTAACTCCAATAAAACTTATGCCCTTTACAAATGCTTCACTACCAAAATATTTTTCAAAAAGCAATGGTAATGCTTGCTCTTCTGTTTCACCTTCACATAGAACAATAGCTTTAGAAAAAAGGATTTCACCTCTAGAATGGATGACCTCACGATGTAACTTACGCCTTTCTTCATGAGTAAGCTCATTACTTAGATATTTGACGACTATGTTGTCCGCATCTTTCTTTAAATATCTTAGCTCACTTTGTTTAGCCATAGCCGCCACATAGGGCGAATGTGTACTGATGATCACTTGTCCTCTAGAATCATCAAGTTGTTTATACAGGGTTTTCTGAGCGTTTGGATGTAAATGTGCTTCAGGCTCTTCGGCTGCAAGAATAGTAAAGAAAGGCTTTGCTTCCTTCGCATGTTTTTCATCTTGTAATTCAGTAAAAGCTTTGACAACTAACATAGATGCCCAGCTACGTGTACCCATTCCGTGATATTCCATAGAAAAGGTACTACTTGCACTTTCACCAAAATGAGCCGAGAAATATTTAGAAAGATCGCGAATCTTTCTGGGAAAAGGAGTGATTTCGGCTTTGCCAGAACTCTCAATCGACTGATTCAGTTTTTCTAAATTTGTCTTTAGACTGGTAAGTTCGGTACTTTTAGTAATTGCTAAATCATTAACATCTTTAATCAACGATTCTAGAGCAGTAACTTCTGCATTGTCATATTTAACAGATGACAAAACTTTCCGTATCAGTGAAGACTTATCTCTAATTTCGTGATGAATATCTCTTTGAGCATCAATTGGAATAAATAATATGCTTGTAGGACGGGAAAAATTTTTAGTGGAAACCTGTACGCTATCAGTCAGCCAGTTACTATAATCTGCCCATTGCCTAAGCACTAAGTAAGATGTATCAAAACCACCCTTAACTTCATCTGGTTTACTACGAGTACGAAGTGCTACATATTGACGAGAGTTAGATTCAGATTGAATCCTATCTTGAAATTCAGCCTGCCAATCATCATCAAATGTATCTATGCGATCGCCTTGTTCATCTACAGGTACAATCCTAACATCTACAACTATCTCAGCCGCACGTTTATCGTCACTACCAATATAAAAATCCTCTTCAGATAAATAGCGCGAGTAATCACCCAAAGCTAATTGAAGTGCTTTTAGTACAGATGTTTTTCCTGAATTATTCATCCCAATCAGCAAAGTAACGCGAGGCAGAGACATCTCAAGATTTTTGATGCCCCGAAAACCTGCGATTCTGATGGTGTCGATGACAATATTCAAGTGTAAACCTCTATGCCGTTTATTTATTAGTGTATCAAATTTTGTTTTTAGATGGAATACATATACATAACTATTGGCGTATATTTCTACAAATTACCAATGATCTGAAGAATTAATTGGCGATCGCATTGTAGATGTGGTGATAGGCGATCAAGCGATATAATGATAACAAAGCAGCATAAGCAAAAAGCCATGATTCAAACCTTAGATGCTCTATTCGATGGTAAAACCCTTGTCCCTGAAGTCCCCTTAAACATCAAATCAGGTACGAGAGTAAGGATTATTGTTGAAAGTCTATTGCCTGATAACAAGCCAACCAAAAAATCATTCTTACAAACTGCTAAATCTTTAAAATTGCAAGGTCAACCAGACTGGTCGGAAAACATAGACCAGTACTTGTATGGAGAAAATATTTCAGAAAATGCGTGAAGTCTTTTTAGATACATCCTTTGCGATCGCTCTATCTGCAATTACGGATCGAAATCATGCAAAAGCAGTTGAACTTGCTGAATAGATTGAAACCCAAAACATAATACTAGTAAATACTCAGGCGATTTTGTTAGAAATTGGCAATGCGCTTTCCAAACAAAAATATAGAACTGGCGCAATTCAACTTCTCGAATCCCTTGAATTAGCGTCTTTACTCAAACGTATTTTTGCTTACACAGCCAAGCAAAAGTACGTTTTCTCCCTTGCTCTAGGTCAGATTTTGCCGCAGGAAATACATCTTTGATAATTTTCCACTGCGGATTCTGTTACATCGGTTGAGAGATCAGTTGTTCCAAATGAATTTGGGATTGCCAATGGAGAATATCTTGGAAAAGTGCATTATAACCCTCAGAATTTGGATGCAATCCATCTTCAATTAAGTGATTATTAATCCAATCTTGTCCCCGACCTTGCCATAGATCGAAAACATCTAAGTAGGGGATATCCCGCAGTCGGCAAGCTAATTTCGTGGCTTCCTTATAGCGGAACTGATCCTCATGATTGAAATACATACATCCTAAGAAAGGCATTTTCGACTCATCCACAGGAACCATGCCCACAAATATAACTGGACAGAGATTCTGGGCCTTGTCTAGTAAATTGATAATTTCGAGGGTAAAGCGATCGCTATCTGTCATATTTCGACCTTGACGCTTGCCAACCCGTGGCGAGTCATTTACCCCCACCGATAAAATCATCAGATCGGGACGATTATTGCGAAGCTCTCCCCGCAGTAAAAATTCTTGCTCCATGCGTTGATTGACCTGTGCTACCGTATCGCCCCTTACGCCTAAGTTATAGAGGACATGGTTAGGAGATGTAGCCATCCATTGTCGTCTTAGTTGCTCGACCCAGCCACCATTTAGAAGATCACCATAGCCATAGATTAAACTATCACCAAATGCAGTGACCCTAAGTGTTTGGGAACAGGAGAATAGAGTAGGAGTTCTCAGGAGGTTTAAGGTCGTCATCAAAAATGCGCTCTGAGTAAATAGACGTAAATAGACTAATTGCTTAACAAATCTACATCTAGATTATCGCAACTAAGTAGTTTTACTTAATAGATCTTTAGCGTGATTTTATTTTGCTATCTAAAGAGAGTGGCGGCGCTTTGCGCCGCCACTCTCTTTAGCGTTTTAGATGTAATACATAGTTGTTGCGATTTGACGCTGCCGTTGCCGATCGCAGAGATCCTTGAGCGTACAGTCATCTAACACATTAGAAGCTGCCTTTTGAGCTAATTCCCAAGCTTCCCGAATTACCGCAAGAGATGCGCTCTCACTGCCTGATTTACTGCTTTTTTCAGAGATGGGGTCGTAACCTTCTATGCCCCGAATGATTTCTAACAAGCTAATTTCCCAAGGATCGCGAGCGAGAACGTAGCCACCTTTGGCTCCACGTTGGCTTTTGACCAATCCCTGTCGTTTTAATGTCGCTAGCAACTGCTCTAAATAGCGATCGGGGATATTTTGTTGATGAGCAATTTGACGAATCTGGAGAGGCTGATTGATCGCGGTATTATTAGCTAGCTCAAGCATAGCTAAAATTGCATATTCACTCTTTAAAGAAAGTTCCACAACAGACCGTATTTCTTATTTTAAAGATATTTTATCCTATTGCATTCTATGATACTACGGTATGTCACTGTAAATTTAGAGTAAATATATTACAGCGCTTTACGCTTAAACCCAACCCAAGGAAATTTTGAAAGCGTTGCAAAGCAACGCTTTCAAAATTTCCTTGTGATTCGTTTGATCGATAATTGCTGTAAGTAGTTCGGCATAATTAAAAAACAAAACCAGAGAGCATACCGTCCGCTGCGCGGGCGGTATGCTCTTCTCGGTTTTAGGTTTACTTATGCCTAGCTACTTAATACCAATTCACAAAAGTGTTATCACACTTTTGTGAATTAAAAATCAAACCTAGTAAGGGTTTGAAAAACTAAAAATGGCTACGCCATTTTTAGTTTGGGTATAATTCCCAAGAGCATAGGAGGGCTTCCCAGCACGATTCTCAATATTTCAATCTAGGGGATTAACGCAGCACTGGCTGAATATATCGACTATTTGCCCTGACATAGCAAACATCACTAAAGTCTTTGCCTCGTACTGGCATCCAAGGTTTACCATTCTCATCGACAGCATTAACTAAAACCTCATCGGAACCACCCCGATAAACCTCTACCTCCAACAAAGCATCTCGCAGATAAGTGCGTAGTACGGGGCTCTGTAAACTCGCGGCTCGCCTACAGTTCAAACCATCAGCAACTACCACTCGCCACAATGAACCTGAGCCATTCTGCGAGTTTCGGGTAGATTGGACTGGTGTTTCATTTTTGTAGTAATTGCCTAGCTCGTCGGATGTTTGTGCTTGCATGGCAACTGGCAAGACCGCAAGCAGCAGCATAGAATAGGGCAGTGCTCGAAAAAAAGTATTCATAGATTGGCTTGCAGAAGGTGTTATGGGCGGTTCTAAAGAAGCGATGACTGTTGCTGGATTGACGCAAGCAATTACGCTTTTGTTGCGAGAAGAAATTGGGATCGTGCGGGTGACAGGGGAAATCTCTGGCTTTACGACGGCTGCCTCTGGGCATCGCTATTTTACGCTCAAAGATGAATCGGCTCAGATCGATTGTGTAATGTGGGCGAGCAAAACCCTAGCATTTCGTCCTAAAAGTGGGATGCAGGTCGTGGTACAGGGTCGGCTCACAGTCTATGCCAACCGTGGCAAATATCAGATCGATTGCGATCGCATGACTGCCGCAGGACAAGGTGATTTGTATCTTGCCTTTGCCGCTATGAAAGAAGAACTTGCCGAGAGGGGCTATTTCGATCCCGACCGCAAACGTGATCTCCCTGCATTGCCTCTAAAAATTGGTGTAGTCACCTCGCCAACGGGCGCAGTTCTCCAAGATATTTTGAGCACTTTGCAACGGCGATCGCCCCATTGTCAAATTTATCTTAGTCCTGCCACCGTGCAAGGCGAAACGGCTCCTGAGGAGATTGCCGCCGCGATTAAGGCTCTCCAAAATACCGATGCGGATGTGCTGATCGTTGGGCGCGGTGGTGGTTCGATTGAGGATCTCTGGGCATTTAATACTTTACCTGTTGCCGAAGCGATCTATCATTCGCGCATTCCCATTATTTCGGCGGTGGGGCATGAAACGGATTTCACGATCGCCGATTTTGTTGCGGATTTACGCGCCGCGACACCGACCGCCGCCGCAGAAATCGTCTCGCAAGGCGATCGCGATACGCTTTTACAGCAAATTGACTTTTGGGAAAATCGCCTCACGCGCAGCTTGCAGCAATCAATACAAGATTATCGCCAAAGGTTAAATGCTCTAACGAATAGCTATGCTCTGCAAAACTTTGGCGATCGCCTACACGATCGCGCTCAACAATTAGACGAAGCCGAGCAATCAATGCAAAAGTCCTTAATCCGTCATCTGCGCCAATCCACTGCCAAACTCGATAGGATCGCCGCCCATTTGCGATCGCTGCATCCTTTATCCCCGTTACAGCGAGGTTTTGCCCTCTTAAAAGTAGGCGATCGCCTACTGACTAATGATGAATCTCTCTCAGAATTTGCAGGGACATTTGCTAAAGTGGAAGTTGTGAGAAGTTCTGAAACCGCCCAAGTTAGCATCGAGAAAGTAATCAGGAAAGTATATGACTAAGAATGATGTTAAAAAAAATCTAGAAGATCTCTCCTTTGAGGAACAATTACAACGTCTCGAAGAAATTGTTGAAATTCTCGATGATGGGGAAGCACCTCTTGATGAGATGCTGGCTCTCTATGAAGAAGGAATGAAGCGATCGCACCATTGCCGAGAGTATCTGGAAAAAGCCGAACAGAAAGTAACGCTGATTCAAAATAATATCTAACTAGTTCGGCGTAATTAAAAACCAAAACCAGAGAACATACCGCCTATAACGTTTTCAAAAATATGGCTTACAAAGGCAATAAATCTTTTTTACCTAGCAAAGATTGTATAGTTTGCGGTAAACCTTTCTCATGGCGCAAGAAATGGGAAAAATGCTGGGATGAAGTGAAGTACTGTAGCGATCGCTGTCGCCAAGCGAAAAAGTAATAAGTAGTTAAGGTTGCCGAGCAAAGCCGAAGAAAGATTTGCTCCGCAAATCTTTCTTCGGCTTTGAATGGATTTTGAATAGATATAGCAAAAGATTAATGATCGAAATCTACACAGAACGCGAAAAAGCCGAAACTTGGCTCGAAACCTATCGTGGTAAACGTCCCGTATTTGCCTGTGTGCTGGGGTTTACCGAAACAGGACTAATCCCGAATATTTCCGTCGCAGGTGCGACACCCGAAGATCGTAAATATACAGCGATCGCCGATGCTGAATTTCTCGCCACAGGAGCAAGTCCCAATTTCCCTTTGCCACCTCTCATTGCTGGCGCTTCTCCCGTTTTCATTTCCCGTGCTGTCGTCGCTACGCAAAACTTGCCTCTCTTCATTTTCAATGCAGGCTTAGCGATCGCTCCTACTGCTGAGACCCAAGCGATCGATCTTGCTGGAACTCCTGCACAATGTCTGAGTACGGGCAAAGCCTTACCCATAGAAACAGTATTGCAATTATTTGTACAGGGATTAGTCTGGGGCGAAAAACTAGCCCAGTCAGGAGCCTATATAATTTTGAGTGAATGCGTAGTTGGCGGTACGACTACGGCTCTAGCAGTTTTAACAGCTTTAGGAATTGAGGCAAAAGATAAGGTTAACAGTTCTCATCCCACCTGCAATCATGCTCAAAAGTGGGAAATCGTCCAAGCAGGTCTAGAACATCTCCGCACTGCCCCAACTCCCTTTGAAGTAGTAGCCGCCGTCGGCGATCCGATGCAAATCGCAGTTGCAGGCATGGCGATCGCCGCTAGCCGACATAGTGGTGTATTACTCGCAGGCGGAACCCAAATGTTAGCAATCTATGCCCTCACTAGAGCGATCGCTAATTATCAAGGGCTCCTATGGAACCCCAATACCATTATTGTCGGTACAACCCGATGGGTCGCCGAAGATCCCACAGGAAATACAGTCGATCTTGCCTTAGCGGTGCGGGATGTTCCATTAATGGCAACCCAGTTAAGTTTTGCTAAATCCCGATTTCCTCAGCTACTTGCCTACGAGCAAGGCTTTGTCAAAGAGGGGGTTGGTGCTGGTGGCGCGGCGATCGCTAGTCATCTCTATCAAAATTGGTCACAGGAAAAGTTATTAGCAGCGATCGAATCTCAGCTATAAATGCGGTTCGCTCCTCTTGGGTGACGATAGTTATAGAACTGCACCATATATTGCCATTAATTGCTGATAGTTAGTAGAACGGGTGTAAAGTTCTTGGTAAGTCTGATATGCATTCTTACCGATAGTGCGCATTGCTTCAGGATTTGTGCCACACCAGTATAGTTTTTCAATCCATGCGCTCAGGCGATCGCTGGGAATCAGAAATCCATTATACTCAGGAGTAATTAACTCTGCTAAAGCCCCCATTTCGGAAGCGAGAACGGGTTTCCCACAGGCAAAAGCCTCAACTACAACCCGCCCAAAGGTTTCATACCATTGGGAAGGAACAACGATTGCGGTTGCCGTTTGCATAACTTCTGCAATTTGGGAAGGTGGTAAGTATCCTAAAAATTGAACATTTGTAAGACCATAATCCTTCACAAAGCTCTGTAAAATAAGCTTCTGATCACCTTCTCCAACAATTTTTAACTGCCAATCAGTTCTATTCAATTCTGACCATGCTTTTAATAAAGTGATTACGCCTTTTTCTGGGGATAATCGCCCCACAAAGAGAAAATTAATCATATCAGCAGATCTTGGCTCTATTTGAATGTCTTGATGCTCTGCATGATTGAGATTATTAAGATGATTGGTAGGGTTAATGACATAAGGCTTCACATACAGGAGATCGCTAGGAATACCAATTTCTATAAGTTTTTGCGCTGCAAAATGGCTAGGAGTAATAAATGCATTAACATCCTGCGTCCAAGTGCGTCGCCATCGATTGACTGTCACCATTGTCCAAACCGCAACAGAAGCAACCAGAGATTTGCGATAACAGCCATAAACTATTCCCCGCCAAGGATTTCGCCCAACACAGGCTTCACAAATTTTGCCATCTTTGAGCAAATATCCATTTAAACAGCCTAAACGGAAGTTATGGAGATGTTGCACTGTGGGGATATTTAGTGATCGCGCTGCCGCATGGACGGAAGGAGAAAATAGGGGAAAGAAGTTCTGAACATGAACGAGATCTGGCTTGAGTGTTTGGAATTGCGATTGCATCTCGCGATACACCTTAAAATTCCAAGCTGTTTCAGCAAATAGTTTAAGTTTCTCGAATTGAGAAAAAGCCTTAATAATGTCATTATGAACTTCAATTAGCGTCACTTGATGACCGTATTCGCGCAATAGTTCTACATCAGCATCAGTCGAGACATCTTCACCGCCAACATATTGATAGCGATCGTGAACCATCACAATATGGAGGGGTTTAGACATAGAAACGAATTACCCAAGAAGTTGCTTTAATTATAAATAGTGGTAAGCCAGTTAAATAACCATATTTATAGATATGGTAATAAAACTGCGTTGGTAAATGATAGGGAGATTTATAGTTCCAAAAAATAGATTTAAAAGTATATTCTTTATATTCTTTGATTTTTTGGATGTAATTGGTAAAGTTATGGATCGGATCTTTTTCCTCAGCTAATATTACTTTTGCACTCCCTAAGATATAAGCTTTAAATCCAGCCCTAGTAGCTTTGAGAGTATACATCCCATCTCCTGCATATTGGCGAAATTTGATAGCATCGGGTGCGCCAATTTCTTTAAATATACTTGCAGCGATACCAACACAATAACCACTTAAGCCATCAACTTTTATTGTTTCATTTGCTAAGGCTTTCATTCTTTGTCGTCCTTTAAAACCTGTCTCTACTAGCTGTCCTGTTTCCACGTAACAAGCTGCGCCAACAATTGAATTGGGATACTCTTGCAAAAAATTTACTATTAAATCTAACGTATTGATTGCAGGTAAGCTATCGTCATTTAACCAGATAAAATTTTTGGCTCCTCTTTCATAGGCATAGGTCATTCCTAAAGCCATAGCCCCCGTCCACCACAAATTACCATCACCTTTGAGAATAATCACTTCAGGATAGTTTGCGCCAACTTCTTCAGATGTGCGATCGCTAGAGCCATCATCAATAACAATCACATGATATTTTTGCAAATCGCCATTAGCTTTTAAGTTCTCTAGACAAGTCAGAGTAATAGACTTACGATTATAAACGGGAATAATAATATAAATTGACTGTTTCATATATTCACAGCTCGATTAGCCAAAACTCCTTCAAATAAATTCAAGTAACGCTTTGCTTGTAGTTCTAATGAAAACTCTTTTTCTGCTTTCTCTCTGGCTTGATGCGATAGTTTTAGATAACGAGAGCCGTCTTCTAAAATCCAGCTAATTCCTTTGGTAAAGTCATCTGTATTAAAAGGTTTTGCCAGATAGCCATTGTGTTGATGGGTAATCATATCAGACATCCCTCCTATGTCAAAAGCGACGACAGGAATCCCACAGGCGATCGCTTCAAGGACGGTGTTTGCGAGGTTGTCCTGTAGGGATGGGGCAACGAATACATCGGCGGCACTGTAAACCAAAGCAAGGGAGACATCATCACTCAGTTTACCGAGATAATGAGAGTTTAGTCCAAAATCTAAGGGTGAATTGGGCTGAGAGGCTCCCATAATCAATATTTCTGTAAGAGATTCTGTAATATCAAGCGATCGTCGTAGTTTTTGTAGGGCAGGCTGTAGCAAATGTAATCCTTTGCGGCGATCACTAGTCGCGCTCATCGCCCCAAACAGGATTAGCTTCGAGTTTAGCGGCAAGTTCAAAATTTGTCTGGCTAATTGACGATTAATAGGCTTATAGATTCCTAAATCTAATCCATTAGGAATTACTTCTATCGCTAGATTTGTGAATAGAGGGCTAGATTCTGCACACTTAGCCAACCAGTGACTGGGGGTAACGATATGGAAGTCAATATCCCGCCAATATTTCAACTTTTGTTGCCAGATTTGATGTGATAAATCATTTTCTCGGTGGCTATAGAGTTGTGGACAATTGCCACAGGATTGTTGATAGCGATCGCAGTCATAACTATAGTGACATCCCCCCGTAAAAGCCCACATATCATGTAAAGTCCAGACTAGCGGCTGCTTGAATTGGCGAAGGGACTTAATTGGCATAAATCCATCGCAAATCCAATGTAAGTTAATTATTTCTGGGGAGGTTTCAATGATTAGGGAATCTAGTGAGTTGGGCAACCATTGAGGAGAAAATACGGTGCGATCTCGTTTAGGGTATAGATGTAAAGGCAATCGATCTAGAGTTGGTCTGAGTTTAGCCAATCCTTTTGATAGTTTGCTGTTACCTGAAAGAACTTTAAAGTCATCACTCAACTTAGTTTGCACCAATACTTGGCTATTAATTTGCAAGCCCTGCAAACCTCGATGTAATCTATAGGCCGAACGTGCCGCGCCACCTCCAATATCATAGCTACTACATAGCAAAACTTTCATGGTTTACAAGCTTCTATAAAAAGTGAGTCTGGTTTCCGAACCTTACCATCGATTACATCCAAGCCATAGCTATTAAAATCAGGGATGCGACTTTCGTGAGCTTGACATACCCTAATATTTACAAATCCACATTCTTCTAGCAATATAGCCAATGAAAAGCGATCATACATCCACTGGTGAACCTCTCCTGAGTTACGAAATAGTCCTATATCAAAGGCTTTAGCACTTTCTTTACCTGCAATTATGAGTACCAAAAACTTGGCAATCACAATTCTTAGCTTCTGAACTAACAACCCAAAATTTTTAGAACTTAACTTCTTGATTAAATTGGGTTTACTACTTAAATTTTCTCCTTGCTTTTTCCAAAATTGTTCAGCTTCATAACCGATGCGAGAGAGAATAAATTCACGATTTGATAAGTCAGAACGTGATAAATATTTCCCCATCTCACCACCGTCAAATTCACGCACCATTTGATCAAAAAGCTCTAACATCATCCATTTATAATCCGCCTGAGCTTCTATATTTCCCGATAGAGATCTCTCTAATGCTAAAAGATAATTTCTAGCGATCACTTCCAAATCAGGCACAACCAATCTAATAATC
Organism: Pseudanabaena biceps PCC 7429; assembly: GCF_000332215.1. Lineage (GTDB taxonomy): Bacteria > Cyanobacteriota > Cyanobacteriia > Pseudanabaenales > Pseudanabaenaceae > Pseudanabaena > Pseudanabaena biceps. The sequence goes on along the minus strand of NZ_ALWB01000012.1, from coordinate 20,010 downwards.
CCATCTGGTTTAAGAACTCTCATACATTCAATCAAAAGGTTTTTAGCTTGATCTTGCGTGAGATGCTCAAGTACATGAGAACTGTAACAAATATCAAATGAACATTTTTGAAATGGTAATCCTTTGATAATATTATGGGATAGTACCATTGCAGAATTGGATGTAATATCAATGTTTGTCCAAGAATAATCAAAAAGTTCGCCACACCCAATGTTTAAATATTTCATCTTGGACTCACTACTCCAATTCTACCCGTGTAATCAACTCGGTTAAGCAATATTTTAATGTTGTTTTCTTGAATATATTCATCTACAGCTTTTCTAACTCCTTGCCAATGCCCATAATCATCGATAATGATTACCCCAAAAGGAGCTATACGGGGAAAAAGATGGATAAGTTCATGGCGTGTTGACTCATACCAATCAGTATCTAAACGAAGTAAAGAAATCAGTTGTGGAGCTTGTTCAGGAATAGTATCTTCAACCTTTCCCTTGACAAAGTGAATTTTGTCACGACTATAGCCAGTAGTCAACACAGATGCGCGTACTTCTTCTATGTTTGAGTAACACCATATTGATTTTTGATCTTCTTTCTTACTTCTTTTTAGAAGATCAGATGCGTACTCACCAGCATTAGAAATGTCCTTATCAGTTGGCTCTGTCATGCCTTCAAATGTATCAAACAAATAAAGACTGCGATCACTTTCAGATAATTGCATTAATGTATAAGCGATCGCCATAATGCTTCCACCTTTCCAAACACCACATTCAACAATATCGCCAGATATTTTATGGGTTACAATGTATCGAACAGCTTCGCAAAGAGTAAAAAGCCGTTCGGGTGAAGTTTGAGTAAAGCCGTTTACCCGAAAAATTGTGTCAATAGTATCTTGATCAAAATCTGGAGGAAGGCTGGAATGAGAGAGAGACTTGTGATATCTGACTATATCAAAGCCGAAATTTCTTGTTATTTGTTTAATAAGATCAGTTAAGTTAGCAGTCATTTTTAGTGTTTATTTTGTGATTGAATTTAGAGCTTTTTTGATTTTGATTTTGATGAATTTTAATATACTTAAACGAAAAATATTTTTTTGTGTCAAGTTGTCAGATTGAGTGTCGCGAATCAAAAATTGCGGGTGTAAAAGTGGAAAGCCCATTCTTTCTGTAGGTATGTTAGCAATGTGATTAACCCTTTTTGTGTGAGTAGCTTCATTATTAAAGCCAATATTAGATACTAGATTGATATTAGGAATAACAGTCAATCCACCCTGCATCCAGCAAGTAAAAAGCCATCTATAAGCCCAACTATTAATCAAATCATCAAAAACAGACTGAAAGATATATTCCCAATAACTTATGGCATATTTAAAGTGTAAAATGTCTTTTAGCCAGCCATTATCTCTCACCGTGGGCCATAGCTTCATTTCAATATCGTAATGTTGCCATGCTCTACGCCAGGTAGCCCAACCCCAACAGTGAGTAAATGCAGAAAAATAGTAACTGTTTTCTGTACGTCTTCTTCCAAACTGAAAGTTGTTACCAGAAATCACCATAATGCGCTCATCATCTGCATATTGATTTAAGAGTTCTGAGCAGAAACGAAAGAATGTTGGGTCTGGCAAACAATCATCTTCAAGAATAATTGCTGATTCAAAACTATCAAATACCCAATCTAATCCACTAGAAACTCTCTGCTTGCAGCCTAGATTAATATCCGAGTAATTTTTTAAAATATTACATTCCCAATCCACACCTTCAATTATTGAACGAGTAGCCTCGCATTTTTCTACATCACTAAAGTGACTTGGACGTGGACCATCAGCTATAACAAGTAAAGTTTGAGGTTTTGCTTGACGAATTGCCTCAAATACAATTTTTGTAGTATCTGGTCGATTAAATATTATAAAGACTACTGGAGTTAATAATTGAGAATCCATAGCTAAAGCTTAAGTGTATTTGAAAAGATATATTATTTGATTGCATCAATAATCAATGAGGTGTAATGCGGATAGCCGTCAGGATTTCTGGGGTCATTGATAAAACTTCTTCTAATATATCCATAACCGTCATGATTCTGATATGTTGTGTGAAATTCTCCTTGCTCATCCCAATACTCAATTAAATTATCCTTAAATCCATGATTACTTAATAACTTGCTAAGTTGTTGATAGTTAAATAATTGTTTGTGATCATCACAGCCTATTTTAACCCTTTCAATGTAGCTAGGATCTGGATGTAATCCATCTGGTACGGCGATACGAAAACTCCCTCCAGACACTAAAAAATAATGGATGTTATCCAAAGCCTTTTGTAAATCATCCAAATCTATATGTTCAAGAACATGTTCAGCTAATAATCTGTGAATTTTTTTACCATTTAAAACTTCTTGAAATTGATGATGTTTACTAATATCCAAATTACTTTGTTCCGATGGAATCCAGTTTGAATAGGAAGTATGGGATGATCCTATAATTAAATTAATTTCTTGAGAACACAGTATCTGAAGCTGGAGCTTTTTCTTAGCTATTAGATTTTTAATAAGACGAAGTTGCTGTTTCATAAATTAACTTTATGTGGATTGATAATCATTGTGGCTTCTACTTTGTTGAAAATCTAAAAACAATCGATTGGTTTCTATTCAAACTCTAGTTGTATACAAACAACTTTACAATAAGATCGCGATTATTCTACATCAAATCTTGAAAAAGATTTTTCTGTTTGGAATGATACTGATGAAAGAAATAATCAGTACCCATAGTATCCATATCTCGTCTTTCGCTGGGTTCCCATTCCATATCCAAGACTTTATCTCCTTGCTTAATTTGAAAGTCTATGTACTGGTTTTGATAAAAATATTGCCCTTCTTGAAATCCTTTACCTTGTTTAAGAAGTTTAATATCTAAATGACATATATTTTGCCAGTAACTACCAATCCTGCGTTTAATCTTGTTATCATCGATCTAACTTTTGTTGAATAATTTTTCTTTGATATTAGCGATCGCTAGCTTAGGCGAAGTGAACAACAACTTCAGATTGCGTTTTAGGAAATGTAATCTCCGCTTAAAAATGTTAATAGTCACAATTCTCTTCGCATAATTAGAATAGATCGGATAATTAATAACAGAGTTGATAGGATTAGTAATATTAATGTAATCTTTTACTTTAGAATAATTTTCATGGAATGAATTTGGCTCTATTGAAGCTCCCGTAAACTTGGCTAGGTGCCACAAGTCATCAATCTCTTTATTCCAACCACGATATGTATGAGTTACTTCCTCAAAGCCATATTTAGAGAATAATTGATTGAGAGATTTGTCTGTAAATATAGAGTAATGAGAAGAATTCATCCACTGTAGAGATAAATCTGAACGATTTTGGTAGTAGGTTGGGATAGCTGTAAATACATAGCCACCAGGTTTAAGTATTTTTTTGATACCTAGCATTACCTGATCTAAGTCCGCAAAATGTTCAAATGCATGATTACTAAAGACTAAATCTACTTGCTCTCCAATTTCAGTATTACTATCTAATATTGTATTTTGAATAGATGTTATCCCAAGATAATTAGTTGCATAGTCAAATAGGTGTTTATCAGGTTCAACACCGTATACTTGCCAACCCAAATCTTGATAAAAAACCTTTAGTACGCCTCCATGTCCAGCACCAATATCAAACACTTTTCCTGAATCCTTTAGGTTGGCATTGGTAATCGCATATTGAATCTTATCTAAGTAATACCATCTAGCAAAATCAACATAGTGCTTACCATTCTCCAAAAAATAGGATTGAGGGATTTTATTACTATGATAACTAGAATTTAGGTAAAACTGATTTAAATCCTCTTTAGATGGGCGTGGATTCTGATGAACAAATCCACATTGAGAGCAGATTTTCCATTCACTTTTTTGTTTCCCTGCATATAGACTTCCATAATTAGCGATATGTTCATCTTTATAGTTAAGATTTAAAGATTCAAAGTCACTATGGTTTCCACATAGTGGACAGGGAATTAGCTCTAAGTTACTCATCGTTTTAGTTTAGAATAAATTTTTGAAAAGCTCGACTATAATTTTTTACCGATTCAGATAAATTACTATTGTTGATATCTTTTAACTCGACTTTTTGGTAACTTCCTCCAAATAAACTATTCGTAAATTCTAGTTCGAGTACAAGTCGATCGCCTTTCTGTAGAGGCTTCCCCTTATGAAAACACAAAGTATCGCCCGCGACTATAGTGCCTTTGGGAGCTGTAACTTCCACAAATTTCTCTTGGGGATAAAACTTGATCATGTCCTCATCAGATATTCTCGTATAGCCAAGATTTAAAAGTTCTCTAGGTTTACCACCAATTTGATGAGAACCAGCAATATAACAATGTGGACCATTATCGCTTGTTACATCAGTCAAATAAATAAAAAACTTCAGCCATTTAATTCTATCCATGTCAAAGTGATAAAGTTGAGCAGAGTCAGTACAGGCTGTCTTGGACAAAGCGGTACTCCACCACATAGTTACAATATCTAAAATTGGTTGAGTTTCTAGATAAGCTTGAGCGATCGCCAAAATGGACAAATCCGCCATTAACGCTTGAACATCTGGATTAGCGATTAAATCCTCTTCTTTTAACCAGTATGTGACGGCAATGGGATTAGTGCGATCGTAAATTGACATCTTTATATCTGCGTCTAAAGAGCTTCTTAGATTACATTCTTTAGTTAATGCAAGAGAAATAAGCGTATCGCATATATCTACTGACAAAAGCCGATCAAAGACATAATATCCATTTTCCCTAATTTCTTGAACAACCCTATGTATTTGGGTACTATCCAGATCTCCTAACACACCATTTGCGTGAGGAAATATATAGCGATGTCGTTGTAATTTCAAAAGCCATGATAGAAAAGCATTAGAGTATCCATTGGTTAAACAATAGAGGCTTATCAAGCTGAGATATGCTTTTTCAGGGGTTACACCAGTTATTTTATAAACAAATGCCCCTTTAAGTATCGATATGATACTGCTTAAAGATTTAAGTGGTTTGAACCATGATTTGAGCTTTTTCTTTAACAACATAACTATTCATTGATTAGTTTCAGTAATTTTTCTCTTAATGTGTTTGGTTGTACTAAAGAAGGATAATACCTGTAAAGAACCTTAATCAAACGCATAATCTCTTCTTTTATATATAGAGTTTCTTGTTCAGAGGAAACAACTTCATGATCTGTTTGAGGTAAATCAAGCATTGTATTTTTACTTTCAGCAATCAAAGAGTTTATTTGATTGCTAGATTTTAAACAGTTAGCTCGATTGTGACAGTCATTAGTTCGCTTATTATAGTTGTATTTTAGCTTGTAATTTGATGATAACTTAGCTCTAGCCTTAGTATAAAACTTTTTAACTATACTTAATGGTGATATGTGTTTGTTTCTACTTTGAATGCTTGATTCTTCAGAAGTAAAACTTTCAGAAATATTAAATGCACATCGTTCTAGTTTTAAGACATGCCAACGGTATCCCATTCTTATTCTTTCAAAATCCCAGCCATCAGCTAAAGCTTCATCAATTTTAGAGAAAAAGTCATTTTTACTAGTAGCAACATAATGTAAGTCAGGTGGATAAAACATTAGTTCGCGTGAGTAAATAACTACTGGAATTCCTAAAAAGCTCATTTCTTCACCAGCACTAGACCAAGCATTAAGACATAAATCTGTGTGTTCAGCCAAGTCATAGAGAGATATGTTGTCGCTGGGATAATTGGCTCTGACATTTTTAGGCGAATTTTGTAATAATTCTTGTATGGCTAAGGCATGTGCCGCCTTAACTGAATCTCTGCGGTTAGGAAATTCTCTAGGATGTAATCTAACAATTAAAAATAAATCAGGACGACTTTCTGCAAAATCAACTAATGATTTGATCCAATCAATTTGTTTGGGAAATATTAAATCATGTTCATTGGATATGACTCCAGACATCTCAGCTGCAAATATTTCATCATAACTGCTCATCGTCGCGACAAGAATCTTTTGATTTTCTTGAATCCCAAAATGTAATCTTATATCTATGGGACTACCCTTTCTAGGCAGCGAGTACACTAAGAAATGCTGACCATCAAATAAGCTCAAAAAATGATCTGTTACTTTTTTGACTAGTTTCTGGGAACAAGCCTGATTCTGATATATAGTCCAATAATTTTTAAGTTCTTGATAAAAACTAAAAGTGGAATTCTTGCCAATCAAGATGGTTTCGAGTCTGTCTGATAGATTTGCTCCAGCATGTAAAAAATAAGTTGAGATACCTTGAAGTTGTGCTAGCCCCAGAAAAACTCGGTTGACTGAGTAAAGTGAATTATAAGTAATTACCCGATCTGGTTTTTCTTGATCTAAAATATGGCGACATGCAAGAAATGAAGCTAGAGTATTTTTTAAGGCTGAAAGGTAACTTGACCACTCATTATCTGAAAAGACTAAGTTGGATTTTTTGTGTTTCAATAAGACTTCGTAAAGAGCAAATTTTCCTATCTCTAGATTTGCTATTGACAAATCCCAAAAATTTTCTTTTGTAACTTTGCTAATAGTAGATTCAATTAAACTAACATCATCCAAAGTTAATTTATCTATTAAGTCATATCCTTCAAATTTAAAGTTTTGTCTGATCACCTTTTTATTTGTATTACAAGTTAGACAAATATCATTTTTATCTATAGTAGGAGAGTCCTGTGACAGTCCATACGCACTCATGCAAACGCAATAGTTGTTGAACAATTCGCCGCAGGTTATGTAAATGATTTCGTGTCCTTCTTGTAGCAAAGTTTCTGCTATGAGCGCTTCAGGAAAAGCTGTGACCCAAGTCGCTGTATGAGGAGCGAAAAAGATAATTTTGAGACTATTTTTCATTTTTAGGAAGCCTTCTCGATGTGCTATTGAGACATTACTTGGAATTCTTTGTTTTTTGATAAGAGCGAGTCGTAAGTTCCCATATCCGCCACGGTACCATCTTTAATCAAATAGAGTTGATCGCAGTTTTTGACAGTAGTCAGGCGATGAGCAATCATAATCATCGTTTTATGTCCGCTCATTGCTTCTAAAGCCTGCATAAACTCTCGCTCGGTTGTATTGTCTAAAGCAGCAGTAGCCTCGTCCATGATAATCACTTCTGGATTATGATATAGCGCCCTCGCGATGCCAATCCGCTGACGTTGACCACCCGATAAGCGAATTCCACGCTCACCAACTAGAGTATCTAGCTGATCAGGTAAACTAAGCACTAATTCTTCTAATTGAGCCGCTTTGAGAGCATCCCATACTTGTTCTTCTTTAATTTCATCGGTGACTAAACCAAAGGCGATATTATTACGAATTGTGTCGTCGGAAAGATAGATACTTTGAGGAATATACCCAATTTGTTGTTGCCAACTTTCAAGATTAGTAAGAATATTTTTACCATCAACTAGGATTTCACCTTGGCTAGGTGTTAGCAACCCTAAAAGAACATCAATAAGTGTTGTTTTACCCGAACCTGATGCTCCGACAAAGGCGATTGCTTGTCCCTTGGTAATTGACAGAGAAATACCTAACAATGATGGATTAGAAGCATTAGGGTATTGATAATGGATATCTTTTAGTTCGATTGACTTTTGAAATAGGTGTGATGATGTTGGAGATGATTTGACTAATGATGAAGTTGATGGAGTGTCTAGAGATATGAGATCATGGTGGATCACATCAACAGCATCTTTAGAATAGCGAATAGTCGTAATTGTAGAGATAATGCGCTTAGCTGATGGCATCAAACGTAAAGCCGCGATCGCAAATAAAGACAGCATTGGTAAAATAGACTGAATCTCTCTATCTTGGATGAGGCTAAAAATCACAATTAACAATACAGCCGCGATTAGTACTGTATCGATAAATAGATTTGGTAATTGAGTGGCAAGCCCCACAAAGAAATTAGCTTTACCAAAAGCTTCTGTACTTCTTGTAAATGCATCCAGAAAAAATTTTTCTCGGCCTAACACCTTAGTTTCCTTGATTCCACCAAGACTTTGATTAACCCATTGCACCATCTGCCCACTTTGCTCTTGACGAATCAATCCTTGTCCACGCATCTGTTTACGAATCGTTCTATTTAACCAAAATATCGATATCCCCAAAAATACAGCAGCGATCGCTGATGATATAGGTTCAGCGATCGCTAGTAAAAGCACAATACAACTCATTACCATCATCTCAGTAATTAAAATTAGCATTGGCACAATTACACCTGAAAAAATTAATGGTATTTCAGAAGTAACATTGCGAACTAGATCGGCTGAGTTCCTTTGAAGATGAAATGTGTAAGGACTATGTAGATATGATTGTAGGAGACGACTAGACAGAGCAATCTGCTTTTTGTATAGAAAGTAATATTGCCAGTAGGTCAGAATCGAAAGATAAGCATTTTTAAATAAATAAATACCTAGAAGTGCCATACTCACCCATAACAGAAATATTTGATGAGAATTTGCTCCTAATTGGTGATAAAGCCAACTTAAGATTTGCTTCTGCCCGATAATTTCGGGATTACCTAATAGCGCGACAAATGGCGGAATCAGCCCAACGCCCAGCGTCTCCAATCCCGCACCGATAAGCATCATTAGAAATATCAGTCCAATCTGGATTTTTTCGTGATCGCTAAATAGGTAAAGAGTTTTTCTAAATAATTTATCCATGCTCTAAGCCAATATTTCCCAACTCACGGGAGTTCCTTTTTTTATATCTTGATTGACTATTTTCCCCAATAAAACATCATAGTATTTTGGTGTTAATCCTAGACCTGGACGGATAGCTTTGAGATTTTTGGATGTTAATATATCGCCTTTTTTTATATCTTGAGTAATGTATAGCGATCGCCTAAACATTGAGGATTTTTTCTCAGCTTCCGTGACCCCATAACTAATCTTACCCAAAGATAACCATGCTCTCTCAGTTTCAATCACTAATTGGCGCATCTCTTCTGGTTCCATCGAAAAAGTTGAGTCCACGCCACCATCAGCACGACTTAGCGTAAAATGCTTTTCGATTACCGTTGCTCCCAATGCCACACTAGCAATAGCTACACCAATACCCATAGTGTGATCGGATAATCCCACCTGAGTACCAAACAATTCACGTAAATGAGGAATTGTTAAAATGTTTGTATTTGCTGGCTCAGCAGGATAGGTACTTGTACATTTAAGCAGCACCAGATCTTCACCTCCTGAGTTTCTAGCCATTCTTACCGTTTCATCTATCTCAGCAACAGTTGCCAGACCTGTAGAAATAATCATCGGTTTACCAGTGCTGGCAACTTTGCGGATGAGTGGGATATCAGTATTTTCAAAGGAAGCAATTTTGTAACAAGGCACATCTAAGGATTCAAGGAAATCAACGGCAGTAGCATCAAAGGGCGTACTGAAACCAATAATTCCTAATTCTTTGCAGCGATCAAATATAGGTTTATGCCATTCCCAAGGTGTGTAGGCTTGTTGATAGAGTTTATAGAGAGAATTGCCTTGCCAAAGACTTTGAGGATCGTTAATAAAAAACTCACCTTCATTGATATCTAAAGTCATGGTGTCCGCAGTGTAGGTTTGGATTTTGAGTCCATGAGCACCAGTTTTGGCTGCGGCTTCCACAATTTCTAAGGCTCTTTCTAGGGATTGATTGTGATTGCCTGACATCTCCGCAATTATGAAAGGGGCATAATCTGTCCCAATTTTTTGTCCCTGAATTTCAATAGCTTTCATCTTATTGAATGCCTACCTAACATAAATGCTTCTGCAGCCTTCACCCCAATAGTAGCACCTCGCCAACGCGCTAAATATTCAACAGCTTCTAGTGATCGCGGATGAGGATAAGAACGCATTTCCGATTCATAAGCTTCTAGGGCTTCAAGTTTGAGAACAAGCGTTTCTGAAATATCGACAAACCAGTTAGGTGTGAAAGGTACCGCAGATGATGGCGTTTGCCATTCTGTACTAGAAGGAATTTCAAAAAATAGCAATGTATGAACTGGATGATTTGGGATTGGACGACAAGCTGTTACAACTGCTTGGTGAATACAACGATGATCAATATTTACATCTCCACTATGATGGGTATAAATAATCTGTGGCTGATATTGCTCAATTGATTTTTCAATAAATTTGACGATATCTAAAAGCTCACAACTATCCATTCGATTATCAGGAAAATCATGCATGGATAAAGAGCTTACTCCTAATAAATGGCTAACTTTATTTGCTACAATTTCTAGGGCAGATAGCTCAGCTTGAAAATCATCTCTATTTCGTTCTGATTTTCGACTGGTTACACCCTCCGCTAATATCAAAATATGAACTTTATCACCTTGTTGAATATGTTTTGCGATCGCGCCACCACATCCAAGCACTTCATCATCAGGATGAGCTGCAACAACTAAAATATTCATTATTATATTTTCTGTAAAGGAGTAATAACTACATCTGCGACAATATGACCATCATATAAAGCTGCTCTTCTAAAACTATATTGGAAGCCTTGATGCTGAATGTATGCATGAGGATATCCTTCAGCATCTAACATCCTAACAAAATCATATAAATTCTGAAGAGATTGCATTTCAGGGATTTCACTTTCAGCAGGTTCACGGCGTTTAAAAAGTGTCACTTCGCCTTTTTGCTCCACTGGACATGGTTCATTTTGAATAATATATTCAATCATCTGAGCAGAAAGATAAGTGGCACGAATATAAATTTCTTCTGCATTACCAGCCAAACATAAATTTTCTTGATAATAAATTGCACCAGCATCAAACTCTTGGGTCATTTGTAATGCAGTTAATTTGGTGTTTTGATAACCTTGAATAATTAAATTTTGTAATGGACTACCTCCTCTCCCGTAAGGAACATCCGTCATGTGAAAACAGACACATTCATACTTATTAATTAACTCGTCATGAACTTTCCAAGACCAGTGGAGAAAGAAAATATAGCGTGGATTTATTTTGTTGATTTCATCAATATTTAGCATTTCTGGTAGCTGTATAAAATGCCATTTGCCTTGATAATTTTTAATGATTTCATTATAGATTCTATAATTCCAAGGTTTGCTACCAACCACTATATAATTATTCATTGTTTTTTACCGCAATATAATGTAATGCAAAATACTTTTCTCGAATTTTCTCTATGCCAATATACCTAAAACCAGCTTTTTGAAATGATTTTATGGATGCTTGATTGTCAGATTTAATAAATGCATTAATAGATTTGACAAGTGTATGAGCAAATAAATGTTCGACTGATAATTTAATTAAATGACTTGCATAGCCTTTACCTCTTTCTTGTATATCAATACTAATATCTACTTCTGCTTGTAACTGACTATTAACATCAAAACGGATTTGACCTATTGGTTTATCGTGATTATTTAATGCAATGAAGTAGTAACAGTTTATTAAATCAAGTTTATTTATAAACCACTTTACATGCTCTTCCCATGAAATTAGATCTGAGAAAAAAGAAGACGATCTAACTGCTGGATCATTTACCCAATTCCACAGGATTTCACAATCTTGCTCATTAACTCTTCTTAATTTTAAAAATTCTTCTGGTAGACACATCAGGCTTATATTCTTTTGAAACTAGGATAATATATTAGCAATCTTTGATGTAACGTGGACTGCCCCATATCCATTGACTAATTTTTTCCCTTTTTGGCTCATTTCGGCTCTCTTAGATTGATCATATATGAACTCTTGTAAGGCTATCCCAATTTTTTCGAGCGTGATTTGCTGATACCAACCTATATGAATAATAATGCCTTGAGTATCTAATTCAGTAGCGATCTCTTTTTGATTCTCTGCAACGGTAATAACAATACTTGGCAAACCCATAAAAGCAAGTTCCCAATTAGTTGATCCACCTGCTGTGATCGCAAGATCAGCCCAAGCCATCAACTCAGGCATATTGCTAACATTGCGTTGCAAGGAGATTGCTAGGCTTGAATTGGCAATTTCTTTCTGTAAAACTTCATGATGAGGATTACTGCCTCCAATTACAACAATGACTGCTAAATCATCTCTATTTAAACCCTCTAAAGCTTGAATTACTTTAAGTGTCACATTGTCAGGGTCACTTCCCCCAAATGTAATTAATAACTTACGAGCGATCGGGTTGATTGCTCTTTGCCAATCCCGCCATTGCCAAAACTCTCGTCTGAGTAAAACATACTGAGTACCTAATAATAATTGAGTATATATTTCTCGGCTTTGATATAAATCTTTATGCGCCGAGATATTTTGGTTTAAGACTAGATCAGCATAGTAATAATCCGTATGACCATAGTCATCGATGAATAATAAATTAATACCAAAATCTTTGATATATTTTTGATATTTTGCCCCAAAGTGATAGCCATCTACAACTATCCATTGAGCATTAAATTTTTGAGCAAAATCTACAGTTTGATTTACATCTTCATTACTCCCAGTTTTAACCAATAAATGAACAACTTTCATTCCCTCTGATCGCAATCTATTTTCTAGGGCAGTAGATTTATTGGCTAATATAAATATTACCTCTCCTCCTTTATCCTGCCATGCCTGCGCTAGTGCTAAGCAACGCATCACATGCCCTGTCCCAACTTGGATAGAAGCATCAGCTCGAATTATGAGTTTTTTTATTATCATGTGAATATAGTATAGAAGTTACGCATTGACAAAAGGGAGAAAATAGGCATTGAGTTAGCCAGCAATAGCCATAGCAAAAATGAGGGAAATCAGCAAACCATCAACGGCAAAATGTGACTTGAACAAGTACATCTTGTTTTTACTGTCAGAACCAAAACAGGTAAGTTGTGTGAGGTTAGGCGAGATCCTCAAAGAAGTGTCTCATGATAGTGTGAACCGATTTTTGCTACGGGAAAGCTATACAGGAAAAGACCTCTACCAAAGCGTAGAGCCAAACATCAAGAAAGAGGGAGGAGTACTGAGTGTCGATGATACAGTGCTAGATAAACCCTACAGTAATACCAGCAAAGCACCGCTAATCAGCTATTTCTGGTCAGGTAAACACAAGAAAGTGGTGAAGGGGATTAATCTCATCACCCTGTACTACACCGATATTGACGGACGTGCTTTTCCTGTCAATTACCGTATTTATAACAAAGAAGAGGGCAAGACCAAGAATGAATATTTTCGGGAGATGCTTGCCGAAGTCATCGCATGGGGACTGAAACCAGCATTTGTCACAGGTGATAGTTGGTATGCCAGTGCCGAGAATCTTGAGTACATCAAACACTATGAACTTGGGTTTCTGTTTGGCATTGAAAAAAATCGCTCAGTCTCCTTGAGTGCAGATGCAACCGCATATTCTTCGGTATCAAACTGCGAAATTCCCTATACTGGAATAGAGATGCATCTTAAGGGGTTTGGTTTGGTCAAGGTGTTTAGAACGGTTTTCAAAAACGAGTTCCGTCACTACATCATCTACCGACCTGACCCTGACAAAATTGCTGAGATTACTCGGGCTCAATTCTTGGACATCCATGATCTGCATTGGCAGATTGAATCTTTCCACAGAACTGTTAAACAAGTTGCCAATATTGAGCGTTTCTTCGTTAGACAGACTGTGGCTATCTCCAATCATATCTTTGCTGCTATTTCCGCTTTTGTCCATTTGCAGTTGCGTTGTATTCACAATTTAATTACGAATTGCTATGCCCTCAAGCGTAATTTGTTCAATGATGTCATTCGTTCTTTTGTCATGGAAAACTTAGCTGATTACAATTATCTCCTACCTGCAAATCTTCTCCCTTCTGTCAATGCGTAACTTCTATTCTATATATGCATGGGGCTAATTGGGTTAATGGTGATCGCGGCTATTAACTCTACTGCTTTGGCGCTAGTCGCCCCAGTCGTGATGTTTGCCGCGTTTGTGATATCTCTTTTTGGGCTATATCTGGGCTATACAAAAGGGGCGATCGCAGTGGGCATGGTATGGATGGCAGTAGGAGTTTCGTCCGCAATTTCGGCTGGCTATAGCTGGCTCGAACATCACGAAATTCACTATGCAATCTTATTTGCCGTACTTGCACTTTTGCCTGCTGTTTTGGCAACCAAGGCTTTTAATCTACATTTTACAAAAGTCAAAATGGCTGCAATGACTTCTTTTCGTGGCGCAAATTTAGAAAATGCGCGATTTGTAAATGCAAATTTAGAAAATTGTGATTTTTTAGATGCAAATCTGCAAGGTGTGGATTGGTATGGTGCAACTTTTAAAAATTGCAAGTTTCCTAAAGGTTTTTCAGATGGAAATGAGGCGATCGCTAAACATCCTGAAATAAATCCAGAGATTGAGAAGTTGACTGTGCATAATTAACTATGAGCAGAATTAGTGATTAGAATGATGGAAATACCTGACGTTATCAAAGGAATACTAATCCTGATCTTTGTATTCGTACCGATTGAAAAAGTATTGTCAATTCATCATCAAAAGCTATTCCGTGAAGGTTGGTTTACAGATATTTGCTATTATTTTTCTGGCTATTTCATTGGTCATGGCACAACAAAGTTATTGATTGTATTTGTACTGTTGAGTCAAAAATCAATACCGATAATGTCTCAATTTGTTTGTCAACAGCCTCTTGTTTTACAAGTAATTGCCGCTATATTTATTGGCGATTTGTGTTTTTATTTTGTGCATCGGCTATTGCATACTGTGCCTTGGTTATGGCGATTTCACTCAATCCATCATAGCTCTACTCATATTGATTGGCTTGCCACAGTACGTGTCCATCCTTTCGAGCAGATTTTGACGAAGGCTTGTCAGATGATTCCCCTTTACTTTCTAGGGTTTTCATCAGAGGCTTTGGCAATTTATATAGTTTTTTCGAGCGCGATCGCCTTTTTTATCCATGCCAATATTCGAGTGAAGTTTCCGATTTTAAAATGGATTATTGCTACGCCAGAATTTCATAGTTGGCATCATGATCGCTATCCACAGAAAAGCGCTCAAAATCTAGCTGTACAGTTACCAATTCTTGATTATATATTTGGAACTTTGTATATGCCTGAGAATAAACAACCAAAACAATATGGAACCAAATTAAATACCACAACAAATTATTTTAATCATTTAATTTATCCGTTTAAAAATTGGGTGGTTCTAAACAGAAAAAACTAAATAGGTAGGGATAGGCGGCGCTTCGCGCCGCCCATCCCTACCTATTTAGCACTACCAAAAATTGGAGTAAAAAATGCAGACAAGTGATTTTCAGGAATTTGTCTCTAAGCGTAGATATTTAATCCCCTTAGCCTTAGCTGGATCGTTGTTATTTGCTACTGCGGGGATTTTGAGCATTGATGCATACCAACATCAAATGAGTTTGCCAGTGTATTTGCAAAGCTTTAGTACGCCGCAAATTTCTGTTGAGGAGTTGGCTAGTGGCAAACTCAGATCTGTAGTTTTAATCGATGTGCGATCGCCTGAAGAATATCAAGAAGATCGGATTGGCAACAGCTCGCTATTGCCATTGGTGGATATTGAGTCAGGTTCTGGGATTCTACAACTGAAGGCGATCTTGCAGACTTATGAAAAAACTCATCAAGAAAAGCCAATGGTGATTTTGTACTGTACTTCAGGAATGCGATCGATTAAGGCGAACAAACAACTTCGCGATCGCGGCTATCAAGCATTAACGTTGACGGGTGGTATTACGGCATGGCGCAAGCAATTTGGGCGATCGCAGGATTTGTCAGTCTTAGCTACAAAATAAAAAAGCGCCAGTTTTGGCGCTTTTGAAATTTTTTTCTTTTTAAGTCGGGATGATAGGATTCGAACCTACGGCATCCTGCTCCCAAAGCAGGCGCGCTACCAAGCTGCGCTACATCCCGTTCCGAATAACCATGATACTACATTGCGCGTTAAATTTACAAAATAATTTTTTGAGCTTGAAATTTTATAGCTATATTCACTTAAGTCAGGACATCAAACCCGATAGAGAGTTGCGGCGCTTCGCGCCGCAACTCTCTATTGGGTTTGATGTTTGTCCTAGCATTACTGACTATAGATATATCAACTATAGCTGCCGTCAACTTTATTAGGACATAAACGGCAAGTATGAATGGCGGCGCAAAGCGCCGCCATTCATACTTGAGATTTGGTCAAGTGACTGTAGCTATAAAAAAAGAAAAAGAAGAGGGGAGGCAAAGCGCCCCCCTCTTCTTTTTAATTGATATCTAGCTAGCAGAGCCAAGACCAACGTAAGAACCATAGAAGAATAGACCGACAACAACTAGTACGCCAGTACCAGCAACAGTTGCTACTAACCAAAGTGGAATACGTCCATTTTGAAGCATGAATTAAACCTCCAAATAAAAATAATTTTTATGAAATGAATTGCAAATTGAATGGAGAAATTAGAGATTATTCAAGAACTTGAGATTCCTTTAAGCGGGCTCTACAGGAAATTAGTTGAAGAAATAGCTGGAAAAAAGTAAAACAGTTACGAAAATTAGCAATAGTCCCAAGAAGAGAGAAGTACGATTCAACTCTACAGGTTGGCTGTTAGGATTTTTAGGAGCCATAGTTAAGTAGTCTTATTTTGGGGTTTGTTTCTGGATGATATCGGGAAAAGAAATATTAGCGGCTAATGAACTGCATTGCTGCGATCGCACCGATAAAAAATACGGTAGGAACGCCCAAACCGTGGACTGCTAGCCAACGGAAGGTGAATACAGGATATTGAACGGGTTGGTTGTTGTTGCTTGCCATAGTTATTAATTTAGTAAATACGTTGATGGGGCGCGTTAATTTGACAGATTTGACAGAATTTACCGTTAATTTAGAGCTTTAGTTAATAGCTGGAAAATAACGAATAAAAACGAATAAATAAGGATTATTTGCCCAACTGGATATCTTTAGCGGGATTATAGCGATCGGTGACAAGAGGAGCGGTCTGACGATCTTGACCGTAGTACTCATTGGGGCGTGGGGTTCCAAATACGTCATAGGCTAAGCCTGTGCTTACAAATAGCCAACCTGCCAAAAATAGCGCAGGGATTGTAAGGCTATGGATTAGCCAATAACGAACGCTAGTAATAATGTCGGAAAATGGGCGTTCTCCAGTAGTACCTGCCATAACAGTCCTCTAAATGTGTGATGTTTAAAATCTTTATCTTAAATAATAATTTACTATTGTACCTACTTGCCATCCATCCCACGCTGCTAGTTATGAAAATTGATTTTAAGGAAAGCCTACCTGTAATAGACTTTCCTCAAAATCAATTTTTATTTTTGGTAAGTAGCTAGGCGCAATTAAATATCAAACCCCAAAACCTGTAGCGCAAGCGCAGCGTGCGCTACAGGTTTTGATTCTGGGTTTTAATTATGCCCAGCTATTTAGTACTAGATCGGTAAGGATGGACTGGGCTGTGCTCCGCCATCCTTACCTTATTAATGGAGAGTAGGTTTCCAAAATCCTCATGCTCTTAATTTTTAATTTTATAAAAATTTAATGAAAATCCGTAAAATCAATAATAACGAGCGATTAGAAATTCTCAAGGGGGATTTATACGCCTACTCTCGTTGGACGAATCAAGATCTCCCCCGATCGCACTTGACGGCTATTAATCCAGAAGAGGTATTGGTGGCAGAAATCGATGGCAAGATTGCCGCTGCTTTGCAATGTTTCAGTTTTCAACAGTCGATAAGGGGTAGTCTCAAAGCGATGGGGGGCATCGGTGGCGTGTGGACCTATCCTGAATATCGCAATCAAGGCTGTGTCAAAGCTTTGATGAAAAGTGCTTTTTTAGATATGCGGATGCAAGGAATTTGCGTGAGTATGCTGGCTCCGTTTAAGGAGAGTTTCTATGCTTCCTTAGGCTATGCGATCGCTAATCCCACCCATGAAATCACGATTCCTATTGCTTCTTTAGCCCATTATTTAAAATTATCCAATTCCGCCCACTTGACCTGTGAGCGAATTCCTGCCACCGAAGTCAAGGACATTTTATCTAACTTCCTTTACGAAAACCTGCGATCGCCATTGCTTTTGCCCCATAGTCACGGGGTGGCGATTACGAATTTTACCTACGATCAATGGTGGCATTTACATCGACAAAAACTTTGTGTATTGGTAAAACGCGATTGCCAGCCTGTTGCCATGGCAATTTATGCCATTGATAGCGGTGAAAACTTGCCGATCGCCGATCGCCAGATCGAGATTTCATCAATATTTTGGACGGATTTAGCATCCCGAGATCGGCTGCTCCATTTTTTTGCCAGCCATCGCGATCAAATTCATCAAGTGAAAATACCATTGCCTCTAAATACTAATATTCACGGCTGGCTTTGCGACGCAGGCAGACTCGAAGCTTCGATAACCGCACCTTGGATGGTCAGAGTGGTCGATATCGTGGGCGCTTTACATGGTTTGCCGATCGCCTGCGAGCCATTTACCTTTGCCATTAGTGATCCCCATTGCCATTGGAATGATGGCGTATTTGGGGTACATAGCGATCGCGGTAGCCTATCCGTAAAACGCTATGGCAATGGCGAAGTTTGGGACTTAGCGATCGATTTTTGCGCCACAATCGCGGGTATCTCAGCTTTGATTTATGGCACGCAGTCGATCGCCGAATCGATTCACAAACAATGGATTACGGAAATCTCCGCCACAACCAGAGAAAGACTAGAAAAATGCTTTACACCATGTCTGATTTATAATCCTTTTAAGTTCTAATTAATTTCTAAACAATTCTCAAGTAAAAACCTATAGCTTTCGCTAGTCTTGTGCGGACATAAAACCAAAAGACAAGTGACGACGCGAAGCGTCTTACAAGTGACGATAGCTATACTTAGAAAATATCTGCTTGGGCAAAATCTAACAGCATGAAAGAAAAACTCACTCGCAGTCAAGAACGAGTGCTCCACCTCCTCCAACACCACGAACGCGCTATATCAGCGCAGGATATTCACTCGGAATTACGCAACAGCGAAAAAAGTGTGGGTCTGGCGACGGTCTATCGTTCGCTCGATACTTTAAAAATGCAAGGGATGATCAAAGCATTGACCCTACCCAATGGTGAAACCGTTTATAGCGTCACACCCACGGACAGACACCATCTCAATTGCCTAAATTGCGGTAAATCCTTGCCCATTGATAGCTGCCCCATTCACGATCTCGGCAATCAACTAGCCAAAAAGCATACTTTTCAAATTTACTATCACACCCTTGAATTTTTTGGATTGTGTATTCAATGCCAAGAGCCCAATCAAGAACCCAATCAAAAGTCCAATCAAAAGACAACAGCTAATCTATAAAACAATATCTAGAAACTATAATATCTAGAAACTATATCTAGAAACTATGTCTAGCGTACTCGTTCCCCTATTTGAAGGCTTTGAAGAAATAGAAGCAGTCACAATTATTGATGTGTTGCGTCGAGCCAATATAGAGGTTATTACGGCTAGCTTAGACCAATTAACGGTAATGGGAGCCCATGCGATCGCCATAATTGCTGATACAACTCTCGATCGCGTCGAGCCGAGTAAATTTGATGCGATCGTCCTTGCGGGTGGGGCTGGTACTTTCCGCTTGCGAGAGGATCCACGCATCGCCGCCATCCTCAAGGCTCAAGCAAAGGTAAATAAGCTCTTTGCAGCTATCTGTGCTGCTCCTACGGTTCTGTCCGATGCAGGACTCTTGAAGGGGAAACGCGCTACATCCTTTCCCGCAGTCAAAGAGCAATTAGAAGTTGGCGAATATTTAACAGATGCTGTCGTTGTAGATGGCAATGCGATTACCAGTCGTGGTGCTGGAACGGCTATGGTCTTTGCTCTCAAATTAGTTGAAGTTTTGCAAGATGAAGCGATCGCCAACAAACTGGCTCAGGATATGCTTGTCTAATTCTGGCTTGAGCGATAAAATTTGCCTCCTTTTTGATTAATTGTTGATTAATTGATTAATTACAAACTAAAACCCATAAAGTTGCGCCCCGTAGGGGCGCAACT